>DASUMQ010000064.1:0-15186 GCA_036277615.1 Steroidobacteraceae bacterium | reverse complement strand
CCCGCGCCGATGTAGCGCACGTAGCGCGACCAGATGTCGCCGGCACCCATCTCCGAGATCAGCCGCGTCGTCTCGGGGTAGAGCGGCTGGTTCAGGGCCGCACCCATCCACGCGATCAGCGGCGTGATCACGACGGCGGAGATGAGCGCTCCCGCGACGCAGACCGCCGCCTGTCGATACCCGAGGATGTAGCCCACGCCGATCAGCGCCGGTGCAATCTCGAGCGCGAGCTCGGCTTTCGGCAGCACCGGCAAGGCCGCGCGCAATTCGTCGGGCAGCAGGTACGCGAGCGAGATCAGCACCTTGACGGCCGCGCCCACCGCCATGCCGCGAAAGATCCAGCGGCTCGCGCTCGCTGCGCCGCCCGCGCCGCGGTCCGTCGCGCGCAGCACCTCGGCGCAGGCCGTGCCTTCCGGGTAAGGCAGCTCGGCGTGCGCGTTCACGATCAGCATCCGTCGCAGCGGCACCATCGCCGCGATGCCGAGCAGTGCGCCCAGGAACGCGAGCACGACTACCTGCCAGTACGGGGGCACGAGCCCCCAGAGGAAGAGCGCCGGGATCGTGAAGATGGTGCCGGTCGCGAGCGACGTCGAGGCCGACGCGACGGTCTGCGAGAGGTTCGCCTCGAGAATGGTGCCGCGCGTGCGGAGCAGGTGGAACACCGCCACGGTCATCACCGCGGCGGGGATCGAGGCCGAGACCGTCATGCCGACGCGCAGCCCGAGGTAGGCATTGGCGGCGCCGAAGACGATGCCGAGCACGACGCCCACGGCGATCGCCTTGAACGTGAACTCGGCGATCTCCGGGGGAGCGTGCTGCGCAGGGACCATGGCGCGCGATGATCTCGTACCGGTCGGTCGCGGCGCAACGCGCGGGTCACCTTTCACCCGCCCCCCGGCTGCTACGAAGACTCGGAGGGCAAAGAAGGCAGGCATTCAGTCCGGGTGTTCAAGCCGGCTCCGAAAACCGACATGTCGCCGGCATTGAACACCCGGACCGAATGCTGATGGACCGCGCCTGAGCGCGTTTTCGCTGAACGCGAAAAGCGTGCACGGCGCACGCAGCGCCCACCGTGCGAAGCGTCACGCGTTCTGCCAGCACACCACGCGCGAGCCACGACGCCTGGCCGTGCGCGCCCACCGTTCGGGCCGCAACCGTCGCTGGGTACTGCGCCGGCGATGCTGCATGCGCCGTGCGCGGCTTTCGCGCTTGCGCGAAAACGCGCTCAGGCGCCGTGCGTCCAGCGTTCGATACGGGGTGTTCTCGCGGCGACTTGCCGGCTTTCCAGGAGCCGCGGAGAACATCCCCGGATCGACGCCTGCCATCGCATTTGCCTGATCGCGCCTCGCGGCTGTCGACACGGCGGCCGCCGGTCTAGAATCGACGCGCCGTCCCCGTTCCGGAAGCAGATGCCCGATTTCATCCTCGCGCTCGACCAGGGCACGACGAGCTCGCGCTCGATCGTGTTCGACCACGCCGGTCGCGCCGTCGCGATCGCGCAGCGCGAATTCGCGCAGCACTTCCCGCGCTCGGGGTGGGTCGAGCACGACGCCGAGGAAATCTGGGCGACACAGGCCGCGACCGTCGCCGAGGCGCTTGCCCGCGCGCGACTCGCGGCCGCCGACATCGCCGCGATCGGCATCACGAACCAGCGGGAGACGACAGTGCTGTGGGATCGCCGCTCGGGTCGCCCCGTCGCGCCTGCCATCGTCTGGCAGGACCGGCGCACGGCCGAGCATTGCGATCGCCTGCAGCGCGACGGTCTCGAGCCCGAGGTGACGCGCCGTACCGGACTGCTTCTCGACCCGTATTTCTCAGGCACGAAGCTCGCGTGGCTGCTCGAGAACGTGCCGGGTGCACGCGCGCGCGCCGAGGCGGGCGAACTCGCGTTCGGCACGGTCGACAGCTGGCTCGTCTGGAAACTCACGGGCGGCGCGACCCACGTCACCGACGTCTCGAACGCGAGCCGTACGCTGCTGCTCGACATCGCGACCGGTCGCTGGGACGACTTCATGCTCGACCTGCTGCGCATCCCGCGCGCAGTGCTGCCCCAGGTCGTGGCCTCTTCGATGGGACGGACGGCGCCCGTCGGCACGCTCGAGGGTCGCGACGTGCAGATCGCCGGCATCGCGGGCGACCAGCAGGCGGCGCTGTTCGGCCAGGCGTGCTTCGAGCCCGGCATGGCCAAGAACACGTACGGCACCGGCTGCTTCCTGCTGCTCAACACGGGCAGCGAGCCGCTCGCCTCGACGAACCGCATGCTCACGACGATCGCCTGGCAGACCGACGTGCGTCGCTACGCGCTCGAAGGCGCGGTGTTCGTGGGCGGCGCCGTCGTGCAGTGGCTGCGCGACGGGCTCGGGTTCATCGAGCAGTCCGGCGAGGTCGAAGCGCTCGCGGCGAGCGTCGAGGATTCGGGCGGCGTCTACCTCGTGCCCGCGTTCACCGGGCTCGGCAGTCCGCACTGGGACGCGTACGCGCGTGGCACGATCGTCGGGCTCTCCCGCGGCACGACACGGGCGCACATCGCGCGGGCGGCGCTCGAGGCCATCGCGTTCCAGAGCGCCGAAGTGCTGCTCGCGATGCAGAGGGACGCCGGCCAGGCGTTGATCGAGTTGCGCGTCGACGGCGGCGCGACCGCGAACGACCTGCTGATGCAGTTCCAGGCCGACCTGCTCGGCGTGCCGGTCGTGCGCCCGGAGGTCACCGAGACCACGGCGCTCGGCGCGGCGTACCTGGCGGGACTGGGGGTCGGGTTCTGGCGCTCGTCTGCCGAAGTGACCGCGAACTGGCGCGCCGAGCGGCGGTTCGACCCGGCGATGTCGCGCGACGAGGCCGCGTCGCGCCTGGCGCGCTGGTCGCAGGCCGTGTCGCGCTCCCGCGGCTGGCACGTCGAGGCCTGAGGGCGACGCATGGGCAAGGCCATCGCACTCGCCACGCCGGTGTTCTTCCTGCTGATCGCGATCGAGCTGCTGGTCGCGCGCGTCCGCGGGCTTCGCGGCGCCTATCGGCTCAACGACGCGGTCAACAGCCTGAGCCTCGGCGTGATGAGCCAGGTCGGCAACCTGTTCGTGCGCGTGCTCACGATCGGCATCTACGCCTGGTTGTTCGAGCACGTCGCGCTCGGCAGCTGGCCCACGGACACGTGGTGGACGTGGCTGCTCGCAATCGTGTTCTACGACTTCTGTTACTACTGGAACCACCGGTTCGGCCACGAAAGCGCGGTGTTCTGGGCGGCGCACGTCGTGCATCACCAGAGCCAGTGCTACAACCTGTCGACCGCGCTGCGCCAGACCTCGAGCAGTGCGCTGCTCTCGTGGATCTTCTACGTGCCGATGGCCGTGGCCGGCGTCCCTCCCAAAATGTTCGCGGTCGCGGCGATCGTCGACCTGCTCTACCAGTACTGGATCCACACGGAACTCGTGGGCAAGCTCGGCTGGTTCGATCGCTGGTTCGCCTCGCCGTCGAACCATCGGGTCCACCACGCGGTGAACGACCGCTACATCGACCGCAACTACGGCGGCATCCTCATGCTGTGGGACCGGCTCTTCGGCACATTCGTCGAGGAATCGGAGCGGTGCGTCTACGGCACGCGCGCCCCGCTGAACTCCTGGGACCCGCTGTGGGCCAACGTCGAGGTGTACGCAGACCTGGCGCGCAAGTCGTGGCACGCCGCGCGCTGGCGCGACAAGGTGCTCGTCTGGTTCATGCCGCCCGGGTGGCAACCGGCGGGCGCGACGGGCGGGCCGTGGCAAAAGGCCGCGTTCGACCTGCAGCAGGTGCGAGTGTACGACCCGCCGATGAATCGTGCGGTCCGCGCCTTCGCGACGCTGCAACTGACGCTCGCAATCCTGGGCACGGTGCCGCTGCTGTGGTTCGCCGAGGAGCTTTCGCGCGCGGCGTTGTTTGCGGGCGCGCTCGCGATCGTCGCCCTCCTGTGGACGACGGGCGCGGTCATGCAGGGTCGCGTGCGACTCGGCAGCGCGCTTGCGCTCGAGGCGGTCGCGCTGCTCGCGCTGGCCTCGGCGGGGGTGGCCGGCGCGGCAACCGCCCTGCCGGAGATCCGCGACGACTCGGCCGTGCAACGGGCGGTCGAGCGAGCGCGCACGGCCTTCCTGCGCGGGCAATCGTTCGACCGCATGCAGGTGAGCGTTCTGGTCGAGGACGAGGACGGGCGCTGGCGGCGCGGCGCCGTGGAGGGAGACGCGACCGCGTACCCCGCGAGCACGGTCAAGCTCGGCTTCCTGGTCGGTGCGGTGCACTGGTGCCGCGAGCAGGGTCGCACGCCCGCGTGCCTGGACGAGTTCGTTCGACCGATGATCGTCACATCGGACAACGTCGCAACCGGCGAGGTCGTCGATCGCATCAGCGGCGTGGTGAACGGGCCGGTCGAGGGCGCCGACCTCGCGCGATTCATCGAGCAGCGTCGCTACACCGAACGCGTGCTCGACGCCGCCGGGCTGCTCGGACCGCAACGGCTCTTCACCAAGACCTATCCCACGAATTCGGGCGAAGAGCCGGCCGGGATCGAGCGCGTCGCCTGGCAGCAACTCGGCCGCAACTCAATGACGCCGAACCTGACGGCGGCGCTGCTGCTCGGCGTCGTGTCCGGCGCGCTCGAACCGGAGTCGACCGACTACATGCGGTCGCTGCTGCGCCGGCCGACGTTTTCCGCGTTCAGTGCACTCGGTGGCGGTCTGCCGCCGGGTTCGCAGCACGAGAACAAGATCGGCAGCGCGTTCGACACGCTGCAGGACGCGATGTACGCCGAATTGCCGAACGGCCGGCGACTGATCGTCGCGGCATTCACCAACGGGTGGGAAGCGACCGACCCGCCACCCGGCGACGTGGCGAAGCTCGGCGACTTCACGGCGCGAGTGCTGCGCGAACTGCGGCTCGACCGCGGGCTCGAGCGGGCGACGTCCGTCGAGTCCCGGCGTATCGGCCAGGACGCGCTCACGTGGCGCTGGCGCACGCGCAAGGCGGGGCGTTACGAACTCGCACTGTGGCACGAGGCAGCGGCCGGCAACGCCAGCAGCCTGCGCGGCACGCTCGGCGGGGTCGATCTCGACGTCGACCTCACGCGTTGGGGCGCACGCTGGATCAAGCTCGCCGACGTCGAGCTCGAGCGTGGCGGGACCGTCCTGCGACTCGAACGTCGATCGCCGGGGGCGCTGGCCGATGGGACGCTGCGCGTCACGCGCTGGCCCGACCGCAGTGAGCCGTGAGTCGATGCACGCGCGGAGCGGTGCAACCCGTGACGGTGACCGCTACACTGCCGCTCCCGCGTCATCATACGGCCGCATGAACAGCAAGCCCGCCAAGCCACGCTACGACTGCTCGAGGTGTCCCGGTTACTGCTGCAGCTACGCGCGCATCGCCGTCAGCGACTTCGACATCGAACGACTTGCGCGTCACTTCGGCATCGGCGTCGCCGCGGCACGTCGCAGGTTCACGTATCGCTATCGGTCCGGGGAACTCGACGAGCAACTGCTGCGCCACAAGAAGGACCACGTCTACAAGTCGACGTGCCGCTTCTTCGACCAGGACGCGCGTCGCTGCACCGTCTACGAGGCGCGTCCGTCGGTGTGCCGGAGCTACCCGGAGGACCGGGTGTGCGGCTACTGGCAGTTCCTGAAGTTCGAACGGGCGCAGCAGGGCGACGACGACTTCATCCCCTCGGCGTAACTCGCTCCGTTCAGCGAAAGCGATACCCGATCGAGACACCGACCATGACCGGCTCGGCCGACACCGGGCCGTGGTCCGTGCGCAGCGCCTCGGCGCGCGTGTCGAGGTCGATCCAGCGGACGTCGGCATTCAGCCGCACGCGCGTCGATACCTGCACCTCGGCGCCGAGCTCGGCCGCCGGACCCATCGACGTGCGTCGGTTGCGCTTGTTGAACCACGTCGGACCCGGGTCGCTCGGGTCGTCGTGGAAGTACTGCGCCCGGTTGAGGCCCGCGCCGGCATACGCCTTCAGTGCACCGCGGTCGTGCAGCGTGTAGCGCGCCGTCAGCAGGTCGGTGCCGTCAGGCCGTTCGTCCTGCAGCACGAGACAGACGGCGCCGTCGTCGGCCGCCATCGGGGCCTCGACGAGTTCTGCACCGGAACGCCTGCGCAGCCACTCCGGCTCGTCCTTGCGCGCGCCACGAAGTGCGGGGATCTGCAGCAAGGCCTGCAGACGCGTGGCGCCTTCACGCCACCAGCCGCGGGTCGAGGTCGACGTGTGCTCGTACGGCGCCAGAGTCCTGCCGTCGGTCTGCTCGGAGGGAGCGTCGGCGCGCGCGGTCACGGAGTTCGCGCAGGCGATGACCAGCGCGCAGAGCAGCAGAATTTCCCGCCCGGTATCCGTGTCGTCGTCGACGGCCATCTGGCACCCCCGATGTCCGGCAACCCCGCTGTCCCATGCTCACGTGCCCTGGGACCGGAGGCTTTGCGTCCCCGACTTGCGACGGGTTTGCTGATGGGCGCCACCCTACTCCTGCACGACGTCCCCGGTGACCCGCGACGCTGCACGATCGCGAAAGTGTGATCGCTGTTGCGGTCGACGGGCGTGGCGGCCGCGTTACGTCAAACTCGGGCGAGCCAATGCTGCAGGTCGTCGATCACCTGCGCGCGTTCCGGTTCATTGAAGACCTCGTGGAAGAGGCCCTCGTAGTACTTGACCGTGCGCTTCTGTGCATCGAGCGCCTGGTAGAGCGGCCGCGTCGCGCTGACCGGAACGAGTGAATCGGCGGTGCCGTGCAGCACCAGCGATGGCAGGCGCAAACGCGGGGCCTGCGGCAGGAACCCCTGCATGGCATCCAGCAGCTCGACCACCGTGCGGGCCGGGATGGGCCCGTGGTGCACGAGCGGATCGGACGCGTAGGCCTGCACGATCGTCGGATCGCGGCTGATCCGCGCGGCCTCGATCCGCCACACGCCGGTGTTGGGCGCGACCGACGAAAGCACGCGCGCGAGCAGCTTGCGACCGTTCGGGGCCGCATCGTCCGTGCCGAGCGCAGGCGCCGACAACACGACGCCGCGCAAGGTGTTCTGCAGCCGCAGTGCGCTCGCGAAGGCCACGGCGCCGCCCATGCTGTGGCCGAGCACGAACACCGGTGTGTCGGGATGCTGGCGCGCGGCCCGCCCGGCGAATGCGCCAAAATCCGAGACGAGGTACTCGAAGCGTTCGATGTTGGCGCGCGCTCCGGGCGAGTGGCCGTGACCTCGATGGTCGAGCGCGTACACGGCGTGACCCGATCCCACCAATGCTTCGGCGAGCCCGGCATAGCGCCCGGAATGTTCGCCGAGGCCGTGCGCCACGACGACCACCGCACGCACGTGACTTTCCGGCAGCCACGCCTGCGCATAGAGGTCCAGGCCGCCGATGCCGGCAGTTTTCAGCTCGCGTCGTCTCATCAAGCCATCCTCGCCACAGTGACCACCCCTCAGTCGTTACGTGCCGCGGCGCTGCGCAGCTCGTCGAGAAACTCGTCGAGCGTGTCCGCCAGCTCGAGGTTCAGGCCGATCGCGTCCGGATCGAACGCACGTGCCGCCAGCTCGGCCTCGCGCGCACGCGACTGCAGCGCGACGGCGACCAGGTCGCCGGCCGTGCCCTTCACCTTGTGCGCGAGCCGCGCGAGCGTCGCGAAATCGGCCGCCGCGCTGGCGGTGCGCAGCTCGGTCGGCAGGTTGCCGTTCGAGCGCAATGCGACGCCGAGCAGCGAGCGTACGAAGTCCCGGTCGCCGCCAAGTTTTTCGAGCAATGCGGCCTGATCGAACGTCCTGTATTGGGTCACGGTGACGGGAACGTCACGGTGCAGCCACGGGCGCGGCGGGAGCGTTCTCGCACGCGTAGTCGAGCA
Source organism: Steroidobacteraceae bacterium (assembly GCA_036277615.1). GTDB lineage: Bacteria > Pseudomonadota > Gammaproteobacteria > Steroidobacterales > Steroidobacteraceae > RPQJ01. The sequence goes on along the minus strand of DASUMQ010000064.1, from coordinate 7,339 downwards.
GCTCGCCGAAGACCGTGCGTTCGGGCGCATCCATCCACTTGAGGTTCTTCTCGCCGATCTTGGTCTTCTGCACGACGTCGCCCTCCAGATCGAGCCCGGCATAGGCCTGCATCTCGCGATACGCGAGTCGCCGTTGCGGACAATCGACCCGGTACTCGTTGCGCGCCGACAGGAACGTCTTGCCCTTCTTCGCGGCAGGCTGAGCTTCGACGAAGTTCTGCATGCTGCGGATGCTGAGCCACGGACCGTCCCACTTGAGCGTGGACGGCTTCACGAACACTTCCGTGCGGTCGCCCTTGGCGATCGAAACCCATTCCTCCTGCGCCAGCGTCGTCATGGGCAGTGCGACGACGGCCGCCGCGATCACCCAGCGCCGTGCGAACCTGCGGTAATCCATGGTTTCACCTCATCTCGAGAACACGAGGACCGGGCGCACACCCTGCCCATCCGGCGCACCGGTCAGCAGCAGTCGGCCGCCATGGAACGTGTAGGCGTCGACCTTGGGCAGCTGCTCGAGGAACCCCGCCTCGAGCGCCGTGGCTGCAGCGTCGCAGGTCTTGCTCGTGTCGATCGACGGCGCACCCAGCGCGATCGTGCCGGGCTTGGTTTCACTGACCGGTGCCGTATAGCGATTGCAGCCGGCGAACCCCCTCACCTTGCCGTACTGGATCAGCGCAGTGGGCGGCAAGACGCCCGGCGCCAGCGAGCGGCCGTCCATCTCGACGAGCATCCAGTCGGTCGCGGCGAGCAGGTTGATCGACATCGAACCGACCGGCGTGCTCTCGAGCATGGCGAGCTTGCCGTCCTGCCAGCCGAACGCCTTGCGCGTGAGCTGCGTCGGGCAACACGCCGGTTCGCCCGGGCCGGCCTCGACCACGTCCATGAGCACCTTGTCCCGTTCGAGCCAGGCCCGGAACACCTTGACTCGGTCGCCGACCGGCGCGGTCGTCACGGCCGTGGCCTTCCCGTCGCGCATCGCGAACGCGGCCACGTGCACGACCTCGCCGCTGCCACCGGTGTCGACCACGACCAGCGCTACTGCTTCTGCAGGTGGCACGCCGTCCAGATCCCCGTAGAGCACGGTGGGTTCCATCAGGGTGACCGTGGTGCGCGACGCCGCGCCGGCTGCGACGGGCGGGCCCTGGTAGCGGCCGGCCTCGAGCGTGACGGCGTCGGGCACCACGCTGCTGATCGTCGCGCTCGCGAGTTGCTCGCGCGTCGGTGGCTCCGGCATGGCGGCGGGCGGCGCGGCTTCCGGCGGACCCGCCGCATCCTTGCCGGCACAGGCCGACAGCAACGCGAATCCCAGGAGCGCGACGACACGCGTCGCGGCCGCCGAACGTGCCACGAATGTCCGCATGCGGCGATGTTTGCACCGGGGCGGGCCGTCGTAAAGACGGGACTCCCGCAATGGCAATTCAGGTGGCGTTCTTCGAGGCCGGCAGGTACCAGGCGATGCGTGTCCCTTCGCTGTCCGGGTCGTCGCCGACGGTGACGTGGCCGCGCACGCCATGCGCGAACGCTTCTGCGGCCGCAAGCGGTAAGCCGTGCGGTTCATCGAGTCGCTCGACCACGTGCCCGGGCTCCGCGGTGACTCGACGCAGCGCTTCGGGCAACCGCGCACCGACGAGCTCGAACACGAGGCGGCAATGGCGGCCCTTCGACAGTGCCGGCTGCGCGACGGTGCGTGCCGCGACGTCGAGTGCGACACCGCGGACCCGCAACGAGCGAGCGGCATGTTGCCGCGCAAGCAGGAACACCTGCAGCAACGCCGACACCAGTCGCTCGCGCTCGACCTGGGCTTCGAGTCCGATCGGAACCTCCACGTCACACTCGAGGCCGGCGCCGTGCAGGAACGCGTCCAGTCGGCTCGCAACGTGTACGGCCTGCTGCAGATCGCAGGCTTCCGCGCGCGACGATTGCTGCCTCACGCCCGCCAGCAGGCGGCCAAAATCGGCGGCAAGCTGCTGGGCGGCGCCGGTCGCGAGCGTGATGGCGAGGCGCAGGTCCTCGTCGTCGATGCCGGCCGCATCGAGCAGGTCGAGACAGGAGAGGATCACCGTGAGACGGTTGTTGCCGGCGTGCACGACCGACGCGGTCAACGAACCGATCGCCGCGCCGTCGAGCGCACCACGCAAGGCCGCGCGAACAGTCGGGATGTCCGCGCTCGTGGACGTGCGCGCCGGGACGTCGTCGGAGACGCTGCCCTCGCTCATTGCACCGAGTCCAGCTGAGCCCGGACCTCCACGCGACGCCGCGCCCACTGCGCCGCCCAGCCTCCGAGCTCGCCCGCCGGCATGGGCCGGCCGATGAAGTAGCCCTGCGCGTAGCCACAGCGCAGCGCCGAGAGCAGTCGCAGCGACTCCACGCTTTCGACACCCTCGGCGACGCAGCGCACACGCAGGTCGCGCGAGAGCGCGATCGAATTGTTGACGATCGCGCGCGCCTCCGGGTCGCTGGTGGACTCGCGCACGAAGTTCAGGTCGATCTTGAGCTCGTCCATCGGAAACGTGTGCAGCCGCTCGAGGCTCGAATGACCGGTCCCGAAGTCGTCGACCGCGAGCGACACGCCGCGCATGCGCAGGCGCGTCTGGATCGCAAGCGCCTTGACCGGTTCCGCCGGCAGCGTCGTCTCGGTGATCTCGAGCACAATCCGCTCGTTCGCGAGTCCCGCCTCCGCCAGCAGCGAGAGCAGCTGGTTCGGGAATTCCGCCGACGCGAGCACGTCGGCCGTCACGTTGACCGCGACCCGTCCCTCGAACCCGCCGACCGCCTCGGGTGGCACGATCTCGCGCGCGACAGTGCGCAGCAAGTACTGCGTGAAGCGACGCACGAGGTCGGGATTGCGCTCGATCAGCGGCACGAAGGTGTCGGGCGTGAGCAGGCCGAACTCCGGATGCTGCCAGCGCACGAGCGCCTCGACGCCGAGCCACTCGAGCGTGCTCACGCTGACCTGCGGCTGGTAGTGCACGACGATCTCGTGCGCCCGCAGCGCCTGCTCGATCCGGGCGGTCCGGATCTCCGGCGGAATGCGGCGCAGCCGCGCGGTGTCGCCGCCGCTGATCGCGCCCTTCTGCTCGGTGAGGCAGGCTCGCAGGTCGGTTGCGTTGAACGGCTTGGCGAAGACCGCGGCGACCTTGAGGCCGCACGCCGTGGCCAGGCGCGAGGCGCTCGCGAGCACGCGCCGGTCCTGTCCGGACACCAGCACCAGGCGCGCAGACGACTGGCTCTGCGCCAGGCGCTCGATCACCTCGATGCCGTCGACGACGGGCATCACGAGGTCGAGGATGATCAGGTCCGTGAGCCGGCCGAGGCAGTCATCCAGCGAGGCTTCGCCCTCGCACCCTGTGACGTCGAAGCCGACTGCGCGCCCGATCCCGGCGACGACCTGCCGGACGGCGGGGTCGTCGTCGATCACGAGCAGGCGCGGATTGGGCTGGATCAATGGGATGGCGGACAACGCGTTCTCGGAGCGTTCAGGTCCGGCATGGTAAAGCGTGACTTGCGTCACACTCGGCCGCCTCGGGCCAACCCGCGTCAAACTGGTTCGGATTGCCCGGGTCGCTGCGCCCGTCGTCTGTCAGCGGCGCCGGCCGAGCCACCGTTGGGCCTGCTCGGCATCGCGCAGGTCACGGCTCGTCTCGATGCCGGCCCGCGGTGCATCCTGCAGCACGATCATCAGCAGCTGCGCCGTGGCGTAGGCGTCGGCGATCGCCTGATGCCGGCCGACCGGCGGCAGGCCGAAGTGGGCGACCCACTCGTCGAGGGTGTCGTTGGACGTGCCGGGCACCATCGCGGGCAGCAGCGCCGCGAGGTCGATGAACCGCGGCCAGGCGTGGACGCCGAGCCGCAACCGCACCTCGCGCCGGAACACGGTCTGGTCGAATTCGGCCCGGAACGCGACGATGCGCGAATCGCCGATGAATTCGAGGCAGCGTACGAGCGCCTCGACCGGGTCCGTCCCCCCGAGCTGGGCCTGACCGCCGATCTGGTGGACCAGGATGTTGTCGACTTCACTCGAGCGTTCCTGTCGCAACGTCACCTCGAAGGCGTCGTCGTGGCGCACGGTGCCGTCGGTGACTGCAAGCGCACCGATCGAGATGATGCGGTCGACCAGCATGCGCGGACCGGTCGTTTCGAGGTCGAGTGCCACGAACCGCGCCAGTGCCAGCGGCTGGTCGAGGCTGGGCCGGTCGAGGAACCCGTGACGCACGCGGCGCAGGCGCTCCTGCACCTCCGCCGGCAACGAGCGGCGGATGCGCCGGGCCCGCAGCACTTCGCCGAACGTCGACGGCAGCATGTTCAGTGCCCGACGGATTGGTCGAGGTGCATCTGCAGCGCGCGCGCCTGTCGAAACGCCTCGCGCAACATGCGCTGCTCGAGTTCGTTGAGCGCGTACGGGTCGAGCCGGTTCAGCGCGCGGTGGGCCCTGTCCCCGGCACCCTCGACGCCGGCTGCTTCCAGCCCGCCCAGTTGCGCGCGCAGTCGCAGCAGCTGCAGGAAGTGAAAGGCGTCGACGCTCGCGGCGATGTCGCGCTCGTCGCGGTTGAGCCGTCGGCCGGCCACGCGGAGGCGCTGCGAGGTATTGGTCTCGGGAATGCCCAGCGCGAGCGCAAACGCGCGCGCCGCGTCGACGAAGATCCGGGTTCCGTGCGTCTTGAGATCGATCGTTTCGCCGGCGTCCGTGCGGAACGTGCGGATCCAGCCGAGTGGCGGCTCGGTCTGCAGCGCGTTCGCGACCAGCATGCGCAGGAACAGCCTGTTCTCGCCGGCGGTCGCATCCAGCCACTCGCGCAGCTCCCGGGCCAGCGACGCGTCACCGTACAACGGGCGGAAGTCGAAGAAGATGTTCGCCCCGAGCAGCGCCGTCGGCGTCGGCTCGCGTATCCAGTCCGCGAAACGTGCACGCCACTCTTCCAGCGACAGGCAGTAGTCGGGGTTGCTCGCCATGATGTTGCCGACGCAGAGCGGAAAGCCGAGCTCGGCCAGTGCGGCGTTCGCGGCGCGGGCGAACTCGAGCAGGCGCTCGCGTGCGTCTGCGACCTCAGCTTGCGCGCAGCGGAACACGATTGCATTGTCCTGGTCGGTCGCGACGGTCTGCTCGCGGCGACCTTCGCTGCCCACGGCGAGCCAGCACCACGGCACCTTTTCGGCGGCCGGGAACGTGGACAGCAGCAATTCGAACAGGCGCTGCGTCAGGGCATCGTTCAGCGCGGCGATCGTGTGGGTGAGCGGCTCGGCCGCGGCGCCCTGCGCGAGGAGGTTGTGCGTCAGCGCCTCGATGTCCTCGACGCAGCGACGCAGCCCCGGGAGGTCGCGCGCGACGCGAATCGACTGCGTGACGTTGCGCATCGTCACGCGCTGCAGGCTGAAGAGGTCGCGCTCGGTGACGATGCCCGTCAGTTCTCCGCCGCGCATCACCAGCAGCTGGTGAAAGCCGCGGCTCGCCATCAGCGCGAGGGCTTCCTGCGCCGTGCTCAACTCGTCGACCAGGATGGGATCACGCGTCATGACGTCCGCAACCGGCGTCGAGAGCGGCACGCCGGGCAGCACGACGCGTTCCACGAGGTCGACCAACGTGAACACGCCGACCGGGCGACGCGCGTCGTCCACGACGGCGATCGTGCGCACGCCCTCGCGGCGCATGTGTTCGAGCGCGTCGCGCACCGACGTGTCGGCCCGGGCGTAGATCGGGTCCCGGCGCACCAGCGCGCTGATCGGCTCCAGCAGCGTCTGCTGCTCGGCCGCGCGCTGCGAGAAATGATGGCGCAGCTGACCCAGCGAGTGCTGCACCATGGTCGCGAGCGCTTCGGTGCAGAACTGCGCGAACTCGGGGGACCGCCGCCGCAATTCATCGAAGTGCTCGCGCGGCAGCAGCAGGCAGAAGACGTCCTCGGTGGCCTCGAACGTGCGGCTGCCCGGAGAGGCCGCCGACAGCGCGATCACCGGAAAGCATTCACCGGCGCCCCGGACCTCGTCGTCGAGCGCGGCGTTCGGATTGCGGACACGGACGTGACCGCGCTGGATGATGTACAGGAAATCGGCAATGCCGCCCGCGGGATCGACGATGACCGTGCCGACCGGGAAATAGCCGAGCCGTACGCGCTCGGCGACGAACTCGAGATCCTTGCGGTCCATCCTCGAGAACGGCAGGTGCGTGCGGAGGAACTGGACGGTGGCGTCGACGATGAGAGGCGGAGTGGACACGGGAAAGTGGCTAGTGGCTAGTGGCTAGTGGCTAGTGGCTAGTGGCCAGTCAGACCCGAGAGGGTCGGGCCTTTCTGCACTGACCACTGGCCACTGACCACTGACCACTAGATCCTGGCCTGCCGCCACTTCCCCGACCGCCAGCGCAGCCACAGCGCGCTGCCCAGCAGCACGACGTAGACCAGCAACGCAGACCAGCCGCCGAGGGCGCCGAACCCGAATTGCGGCAACAGGTCCACCCACCCCTGGCCCGGGGCAAACGACAGCGCGTGCGCGAGCGGCACGAAGACGCCCCACGACAGCACGAAGAACAGCACGGCGGGCAGGCGCACGTCGCCCGCACCGCGCAGCGAAAAGCCGCTGCCGAGGTTGAGGCCGTCGAAAATCTGGTAGCCGGCGGCGATCCAGAGCAGGACGACGCCGAGCGCAACCACGGCCGGAGTGTCCGGATCACCGGCACTGAGGAACGTCGGCACCAGCCACGGTCCCGCGAGCGCGAGCAGCACGCCGATCGTGCCCATGAAACCCGTCGTCAGCACGATCACCGCGTTGCCGAGCCGGCGCGCCCACTCGCGATCGCCCGCGCCGATCGACTGGCCGACGAGCGTCGTGCCTGCAAGCGCAATGCCGATGCCCGGCATGTACACGGTCGAGGTCAGCATCATCACGATCTGCGTCGCCGCGCCGTCCACCGCGCTCAGTCGCACCTGCATCAGCTGGAACAGCGCCATGCCGAACAGGTCGGCCGCGTACATCGCGCCCATCGGCAGGCCGAGCCTGTACTGGCGAACGAGGTTGCGCAGGTCGGGTCGCCAGGTCAGGTGGCTGCGATAGCGATCGCGCAGGTCGCGGCCGAGGAACAGGGTGAGTCCGAAGACGACGCCGCACGCCATGCTCAGGTTGGTGGCCCAGGCCGAACCCGCGATGCCCCATTGCAGCTCGATCACGAACAGCCAGTTGAGCACGGCATTGACGATCGCGACGAACCCGGTCGTCATCACCGCGATCAGCGGCCTGGAGATGCCGTTGAAGAAACCCGCGACGGCCCACAGCGCGACGCCGAGCGGCGCGCCGTACATGCGGGGTTCCCAGAACGCGAGCGCCTGCGCCGACACCTCGGGCGCGAGCCCGA
>DASUMQ010000063.1:0-14830 GCA_036277615.1 Steroidobacteraceae bacterium | reverse complement strand
AATCCTAGGGCCTGCGTCGCGCCGGCTCAACCCGGCCGCACGGCATCGAGGTCGTCGTCTTCCGCGCTCCACTGGGGGTTGTAGACGACCTCCCAGAGGTGCCCGTCCGGATCCTGGAAGTACCCGGCGTAGCCGCCCCAGGACGTCGGTTGAGCGGGCTTGACGACTCGCGCGCCGGCGGCGACGGCCTGTCGCATGACGTCGTCGACCTCGCGCTGCGACCCGACGTTGTGTCCGAGCGAGAACTCGCCGGGGCTGCGTGGGCCAGGTTCGAGTTTCGCGTCGGCGGCGAGACTGCGGCGCGGCCAGAGCGCGATACGCAAGCCGCCGTGCAGGATGAAGAAGGCGACCGCGCCGTTTTCGAACTCCCGGCCGACGATGCCCTCAGTGGGCCACCCGAGCCCGTCGCGGTAGAACGCCACGGCGCGTTCGAGGTCGTCGACCCCCAGCGTGATGACGGACAGGCGGGGCTTCATGTCCGTGTGCGCTCAATGACGATGATGATGATGCGAATGCGCCACGGCATGTCCCTTGCCCCGCGCGATCAGCCAGCGGTTCACAGGATAGGCTGCGAGCCCCGCGACGGCCAGCGCGAGCGCCATGCTGCCCCAGAAGTGCAGCGAGGCGATCGGCGCGTCCATCGCGCCGGGAATCACGAGCATCAACGCATTGTCGACGATCTCCATGATCGTGATCGACGCCGCATCGGCTGCGAAGGCAATGCGCACGGCGTCGCGCCAGGCATAACCGCGCCGCAGGAACGGCACCGCGGTCAGCGCGAAGCCGGACAGGAACGCCAGGACGACGGCCAGCGCGACCGTGGCGCCGTTGCCCCAGCCGAGGGCCGTGCCGATCAGCAGCCCCGCCACCTCGCCGATCGCACACCCGGTCAGACAGTGCAGCGTCGCGACCCGTGCCGTGCGGTTCAGCGACTCGCGCGCCTCGTGCCCGTGACTCTCGTGTCCTGCGTGCTCCATTTGCCGACTCCTCTTGCGCCAGGCGAGTCTCAGGCTTCCTATGGTGGGAATGTCAACGCCCGGCAGTCCGTGTCACCAGGGCGATCCCACCGAGGATCGCGCTCGAGGCCATCACCAGACGCAGCGTGAGCGGCTCGCTCAGCAGCAAGAGGCCGGCGAGCGCGGTCAGCACGGGCACGCTCAGTTGCACGGTGGCCGCCGTCGTCGCACGCATTCCAGGCAACGCCGCGTACCACACCGCGTAGCCGACGCCCGACGCCAACGCGCCGGAGAGCACCGCGTACCCCGCACCCAGCGGCTCGATCCGCGGGATGCCTGCGATGCCGCTGAGCGCGAGCGCAAACGGGATGGCACGCACGAAATTTCCGGCTGTGGCGCTCGTCGGGTCTCCGCCGCGCTGCCTGCCGCGCAGCGAGTACATGCCCCAGGCGACGCCGGCCGCGAGCATCAGCAGCGCACCTGACAGCGGTGGCGCCGACAGGCCGGGCGCCAGCAAGCCGAGCAGGCCGCCGAGCGCGAGCAGCAAGCCCGCCACCTGCGGCCTGCTGGGGCGCTCGCCGCTGCGCAGGCCCTGGCCGATCATCGTCGCCTGCACCGCGCCGAACAGCAGCAGTGCGCCGGTCGACGCGCTGAGGCTGACGTAGGCCAGGGAGAACGCCGCCGCGTACGCGAACAACGCAGCGGCCGACATCCAGTCACCTCCCAACGGGAGCGGGTCGTCCCGGCGCCGCAGGCGGACGATCAGCCAGAGCACGAGCGCACCCGAGACGAGCCGGATCGTCGTGAAGCTCGCCGCGTCGATCGAGCCGTGTCCGAGCGCGAGACGGCACAACAGCGAATTGCACGCGAACGCGACCATCGCCATACCGGTGAGCACGACGGTTCGTGCGAGCGCCGGTGACGCCTGCGGGGCGATCTCCACCTCGGGCCCATCCTTCAAGACGGGGTCACGTCACGACTGCGAGTCGGTGCTTGGCGGTCGCCAGTCGCGACACCGTGTATAGGCCGGCATCGCCGCGGGACGTCCCCGCTCCTCGAGACGCTCGACGAGCCACTGGTACCACTCGAGCAACAACGGCTGTCCCTGTTCCTCGCGCACGGCGGTCGCCCAGGGCCGCAGCCGTGCCCAGAGGTGCACGCCGACGCCCCCGACCAGCTCCTCGACCAGCTCGATCGGCATGATGCCGCGGTAGACGAGATACCCGAGCGTCTCGTACTTGGCGGCGAGCGCCCACGCCATGTCCTCGAACTGCGCACCGCGTGCGCGAATGTCGCCGAGGCTTGCGCCGACGGGCAACTCCAGCAGCACCCGCAGCGAACGCGTGAATTCGGTGTCCTGGATGGATCGCATCAGCTCGACCGCGAGGGCGTCGCGCCGCTGCTGGCGGAACTGCCGGATCTGCGCGAGGCCGAACACGATCGCGACCAGCACGGCGACCGAGCCGAGCACCTGGGCCAGGTTCGCCAGGTTCTCGAGCATCGTCGATCCTCCGCCGGCGCTCATGGCGTGGCGTGGCCCTGCGGCAAGTCGTAGCGCAGTTCCGCGAACCCCGGGCCGATCTTGCGCACGGCGGTGAGCGTCATCGGTGGAAATGCGATCCGCCGAGGGAGCAGTGGCCGGCCGGAACCCAGTGTCACGGAACCGACCTGCACGATGAGTTCGTCGAGCAATCCGGCGTCGTGGAACTGGCCGACGAGCTCGCCGCCGCCGACGATCCAGACGTTCCCACCTCCTGCCGCCGCGCGCATTTCCTCGTGCACCGGGCGCACGTCACCGCGGACGAAGCGGATGTCGGCCCCCGCGATCGCCGGCAACCTGCGGCTCGAGAACACCCACGCCGGCTGCTCGTACGGCCAGGGTGCGCCGCCGGAACCTTCGCCGGGCTTCACGACGTGCCGCAACATCCACTCGTAGGTCGAGGAACCCATCGCGAGCGCGCCGACCTGCGCGATGAACTCCGGGTAACCGGTCTCGTTGATGTCACCGAGCTGGAACAGCCATTCGAGCGAATGGTCCTCGGTGGCGATGTATCCGTCGAGACTCGCCGCGGTGTAGTACTGGGTGCGCATCTCCCCGCCTGCCCTTTGTGGGCCCTGGCCTCGTCGAGGTCGTCGTCCGTCAGGTCAGCCGTCGCCAGACGACCCGCGCAACATAGACCGGCACCGCGATGACGATCAACCAACAGGCAACCAGTACGACCGGCTCGGCCCATCCGGGCAGCAGGCCCGCGTGTGGCCCGGCCACCAGCAGCGCCAGCACGAACGTCGTGCCGGCGACCAGCGCGAGCGCGGCCAGATACGCCAGCGCGGTCACGAAGGGCCTCATTTCCCGTTGCGCGCCGACGACTGCAACACGAAGACCACGCCGAACGCGCCCACCGACAGCGTCTCGTCAGCCATGGTCGTGTACGACGCGATGCCGAGCGAGTGGTATTCGGACGCAAACGCCTTGAGCACTCCGATGCCGAATGCACCGGCGAGCGGACTGCGCTCTGCGATGACTTCCTCGATGCGTGCCCTGTGCGCGTCGGGGGAAGGGTTGAGCAGGAAGGCTCCTGCCGTGACCACGGACGCGATGACGGCGGAAAGGACTGCGGTCCTGTTGCTGGCCATCGATGAGGGTGCCGGCGGGCGCCCGATCGGCGCAGCGGGATTCTCGCAACCCACGGCCGCCTTCGGCCAGCAAGCGTGCTCGAATCGTGACCTGACCCTATTGCACGTCGCTGGGTGCGGGCGGACTGCCCTTGTCGAAAACCACGCGCCACGTGCGCGGCGCTTCGAGCCGCCAGATCGAGTTGAACCGGGCGACGACCTTCCCGGCCGGGTCACGCACCAACCCGGTGCTCAGGGCCAGCTTACCCGACGACAGGACTTCGACCTGGTCCGGCTCCCACGAGAACGGCGCCGGCGCTCCTTCGAAAAAAGGCGTCCAGGCAGCGATGACCTCGGCCTTGCCGCGTTGCGTGTCCTTCGAGCCGAAGAAGATCGCGTCGTCCGCGACGAAACTGGCGAAGCGCTCGAGGCTGCGGTCGGCCATGCTCTTCGCGAACGCTCGCTCGACGGCGAGGACCTCCTGCTGGGCCGTGTTGCCCTCGTCGGCGGCGGAGCCCGTCGCCGGCCACATCACGACGAGCCAGGCGACGACGAACAGTCGTGCGAGCAGCGAGGGACGTACGCCCCTGTCTGGAGCGACGTTGCCTGTCCTGGCCGTCGGTACGCGGTTCATGTCCATCTCCTTGATCGAGCGCGCGTCGTACGAACATAGCAGCATGCGGCGGCCGCGCGTGATCGCAGCCGCGCCCGCCGCCGCAGGTCACGCACGGCTGGTCGCACGCGCGCCCCCGCCGCGACTCAGCGCTTGCGGGACCGCGGGGGGAAGCGCCACCACGCCGCGGCCACGAGCAGGCCGAACAGCGTGTAAACGACCGTGAAGAGCCAGAGCGGCGCGTCGTAGAACAGGATTCGTGTCAGCCAGTGCTGCACGAACGTGCCCGTGTACGTAGGGGCCCCTGCCCGCGCCCGCAGCCACGACTCGAGCGTCGTGAGTGGGCAGGCGCGGCCGAGCCAGGCCTGCGCGACGACGATTGCGATGGCCGCGACGTGCGCCAGCCGGAACCACCAGGCATTGACCCAACTCCAGTGCCCCAGGTTGCCGACGACCACGAGCACCAGACCTGCGACGATGAACACGACGATGCCGAAGTGCAGGACCAGGACGGCGTCGGCGAGGAAGTGGTAAGGCACGAGCGAAAGCCGTTCCCTGATGCCCGCGTCATGCTCCGGCGGCGGAGCTCGTTCACTTCTTCGCGTAACGTCCGTCGAACACGGTCGTCCACTCGCCCTTCGCGTTTGCCGCTTCCCAGAGCTGGCGCACGCTGCCGTCGGGGTTCGGCGTCCACGTGATGCGCTGCCGTGAACGTGTCCCGCCGGTCTGCACGGAATCGCCTTCCATGACCATGGCCTTGCCGTCCCAGCCGCCTTCGAGCGTCAGCAGCAGCCCGTTGCTGTCGACCCAGGTCTGGTGCCAGACCTTACGCGTGGCGTCGTACACGTTGAGGCTCTCGCCGCTGTAACCCTTGCCGGTGGCATAGCGCTCATGGATCACGCAGCCGCCGTACTCGAGCGCGATGCGGTTGACGCCGGCGAGCACACCGTCGCGCCGCGTCACCTGCCAGTCGCCCAGCCAGAAATCGAACTGCCGATGCTCCGTCGATGCGCACGGCCCCGCGGCGACTGCATCCGCCGCGCGGGAGGGCATCGATGCGATCAGCGCGATCGCCACCGCGTGAAGACCCGAACGTCGCAACATCATGATCATGGCCCTCCTGCCTGCCGTTGCCGGGTGCTCGTCCGTCGCCGCGAACGACTGGCCGTCGGCGCTTCATCCTGCTGACGGTCGAGCAACTCGACTGCCTTGCGGACGTAGCCCTGGAGCGTCGCTGCCGCGGGCAGGTCGTCGAGGCTCGTGATGCGACCGAAGTGTCCCATGCCGACTTCTGGCTTCTGGCCGACGACGGCCTTGCCGTGCTTGAACCAGAGTGCGCAGTGGGCCTTGAAAGCGCCCAGGCCGCAGACGATCTTGTCGCGGTAGAGGAACGCGGGCATGCCCCAGCGAATGCTTTCCTCCAGCGCGGGGTGAGCCTCGTGGATCACCGCACGAAGGCGCCGGAGGATCGGCCGCGCAAACGGCGCACGCGCCTGGATGTAGGCGGTCACTTTCGGGTCGCGCTTCATGGTGCGTCCCTCCCTCCCGCGTTCAACCGTGGCTGCAAACGCTACTCGCGCTGCGTCGCCCCGTCATCGGTCCAGACCGTGTCCGCCCAGCACGTTGACCTCGCGATGCTCACCGAACGACGCGATGATCGGCATCGCCTTCGCGATGGCGGCCTTGACCGCCGGCAGGTGCAGCGACGCCTTGTGCGCGTCCGGGCTGTCCCAGACCTCCGTGATCCACAAGGCATCGGGGTCCTTCGGATCCTCCGCCACCACGTAGCTCCGGCAGCCGGGCATCGCGCCGACGTTGGCCAGCAGGATGTCGGCCAGTTCCGAGCGTCTTCCCGGCGCTGCCTTGAAGCTGCCGATCAGTCCGTACATCGCGTGTCTCCCGAGCGTGCCGCCGCCGTCGCCGAGGCGGGGTGTGTCGAAGCGCAGCCTGCCGCAGTACGCACGGAACGTCACTGGATTTCAACCGGTTCTCGACTGACCGCGTCACCCCCGCTGTCCAGAATGACCCCCCGACGACACACCACGGAATGCGAGACCGACATGGAAACGTTCTACGGATTCGATTTCGACACGATGGCCGAGACCACCGCCGCCGAAGCCGCGGGCCGTGAGGCGCCGCCCGTCGTCGAGGCGGGCAGCGACGAGACGTTCATGCGCGGCTTGGTGTTCGGCCTCCTGTTCTCGGTCCCGTGCTGGGTCGCGATCGCCGGTACGATCGTCGCGCTGCTCGACTGACGTCCGCGTCACCAGTCTGGTGTGCCGGCTCCGGCGGCCTGGCCGCCAGCGTGGACTGCGAACCCTTCGAGCACGTTCACGACGTTGACGCCCATCGCCTCGACGGCATAACCGCCTTCGAGCGTGAAGACGACTGGCAGCCGCATCGAGGCGAGGTCGCGCCCTACCTGCAGGTAGTGACCGCTCTCGAGCCTGAAGCCGGAGATCGGGTCGCCTTCGAACGTGTCGACACCCAGCGCGACGACGAGCGCATCGGGCCCGAAGTCCGCGACCCGCTGCATCGCCGTCGACAGCGCCGCGTGCCAGCGGGAGAAGTCGGTGCCGGTCGGCAGCGGCAGGTTGAGATTGTGTCCCTCGCCCTCGCCCTCACCGCGTTCGTCGGCGTGGCCGAGGTAGAACGGGTATTCGGTGCGCGGGTCGCCGTGGATCGACACCGTCAGCACGTCCGCGCGCGCGTAGAAAAGACTCTGCGTGCCGTTGCCGTGGTGGTAGTCGACGTCGAGCACGGCCACGCGGCGTGCGCCCTCGTCGAGCAGTGACTGCGCCGCAATCGCGGCGTTGTTCAGGAAGCAGTAGCCGCCGAAAAAATCGTGGCCGGCGTGGTGACCCGGGGGGCGCGTGAGCGCCATCGTCGCGCGAGGCGCTCCCGGTGTGCGCAACGCCTTCGCGGCCGCGACGGCGCAGGCGGCGCCTGCTTCGGCAGCGGTCCACGTGCCGGCCATGAGCGGCGTGCCGGCGTCGAACGAGTACAGCCCCATGCGAGCGGCGAAGTTGGCCGGCTCGACGTCGGCCCGGAAGCCGCGCACCGGCCAGACGGAAGGCAGCGCATCGAGATCGGCATTGGCGCGATCGAGCGCGACCCACTCGGACCATGCGGTTCGCAGGAACTCGAGGTAGCGGCGCGCGTGGACCCGTTCGAGTTGGGCCTGCGTGACGGGCGGCGGCGACTGCGGCTCGCCGACCGGACGGCGGGCGAGTTCCGCCAGCACGAAATCCATGCGCGCCGGGACTTCGTGCACCGGCACGAGCCGGCCGCGGAACATCTCGTGCTGTGCACGATGCAGGGCGTGCTGGGGGTTCGAGAAGATCAGCATCGGGTCGGGGCCGGCGATCGCATCCGTTGAAGAAGCGATCGCACTACCCGGCAACGGGACGGAAACGCAGGTCCGACCGCGCCTTCGCCCTGGCCGCTTCCGCGTCCCGATTGCGGGGTTCCGCCGTCGTCACCAGCGACTCCACGAGCCGCTTCGCGGCGACCGCGACCTCGTCCACCGCCCGGTCGAAGGCCGCCTCGTTGGCCTTCGACGGCCGGTGGAATCCACTCAGCTTGCGCACGAACTGCAGCGACGCGTCTCGAATCTCGGCATCGGTCGCGGGCGGCTCGAAGTTGAACAACGGCCGGATGTTCCTGCACATGGGCGCTGGTTCCTCCAATCGAACTGCACGTCAGGTCACGCGTAATCCTGTCCATCTTCGAACCGCGGCGCAAACGATTCCGCTCGGCTGCGGCTCGACCCGCCGGACACAACAGCAGGACGGGCGGAAGCGCACTTCCGCCCGTCCATGTCGGCTATGGCGCCCGTTACCTCGTGCGCGTGTACAGTGCGGCGTGGGCCACCTCGGTGCCGCCCATCGAGACTTCGAGCCACGCCCAGTCGTCACGTTGCGCGTTGCCACGTGGCACGGACACGCTCACGGCGACCGTCGTCGCCTGGCCGGGGCCGAGCGTCACGGACGCAGGCGCAACGGTGTACGTCACGCCACCCGCGACCGGATCGTCGACCGCGAATGCGAACGTCGCAGTGGCCGCGGTCAGGTTTTTCACAATGACCTGCTTCGTGCGGCCCTGGCCGGATCCCGAGGGCACGCCGCCGAATGCGACGCTCACCGGGTCGAGCGAGACCTTCGCCTCGACCGCGCCCACGCGGGCCGGCTCGTTGAGCGGGTGATGCAGGCTGACGAGTCCGGCGCCGACGATGTTCGGGTTGTCGACGACGACGCGGCCCGTGTCCGTGTCCTTGAGCACGCCGCGCACGGCCGTGTTGACGATGGCCGAGCGGACGTCCGCTGCGGTCCAATCGGGATGCTGCTCGATCACCACGGCGGCCGAGCCCGCGACGTGCGGGGTCGCCATCGACGTGCCCTGGAAGAATGCCCAGCACGACGGCGTCATCTGCTCGCAGGCCCAGGCCGGTTGCGAGCTCAGCACGTTCACGCCCGGCGCCACCACGTCCGGCTTGACGCGGAACTGGACGTCCGTCGGTCCGAAGCTGGAAAACCCGGCCACGATGTTGTCGTTCGCCGTGCGGAAGTACTCGAGGTTTGCGCCGATCGTCGTCAACACGCCTTCCTTGTTGGCGAGCACGAGACCGTCCTCGAGGCCAACCATGTACGCCGGAATGGTCGGCTGGTTCGGCGTGTCGTCGGATGCCATGCCGGTGGGATCGCCGGCAACGTTGTTGACGATCAGCACGGCGACCGCGCCCGCCGTCTGGGCGTTGCGGACCTTGGTCGAGAACGTGCAGGCGCCGCGCGAAATCAGCGCGATCTCGCCGGTGAGGCTGCCGGCCGCGAGTGCCGTGCAGGCGTTCCCGATACCCGTGTCCGTCTCCACCGCGCCCTCCAGCACGACGTCGAGCGGCGCGGTGAGGTCCGACGAGACCGTCTCGAATTCGCCCGCGACCGCGCCGAACCGGCCGCCGTCCGCGGTCGTGACGGGGAAGCCCACGAAATGACCGACCGAGCTTGCACCGGCGGCGATCGCACGCTCGGCATACCCGGGTGATTCGATGGTCGAGTCCCCGGGGCCGGAGTTGCCGGCGGCAATCGCGATGACCATGCCGCCGCGATCGAACCGATTGACGGCCTTCGCGACCAGGTCGAGCACGCCGTTCGAACCACCGCCCAGGCTCATGCTGGCGACGTCGAACCCAAGTTCGTACGCACGCTGCAGCGCATTCAGGATGTCCTCGGAGCGAGCAGACTCGAGCGTGCCGGGGAACACATTGAAGTTGCCGAGCATCGCGCCGGGGGCGACGCCCGAAGGATCGTAGGGAATGTCGACCGGGCCGTTGCCGGGATCGTCGATCCACGCGGGCGTGTGTGCGTTACAGCCTGCCGTGCCCGCGACGTGCGTGCCGTGGCCGTCCTCGTCCGCGGTTCCCAGGCCTTCCTTGCGCAGCTTGTTGTAGAACGCTTCGGCGTAGATCACCTTGTCGTTTGTGCCGCCGTTGACGACGTTGTCGGGAGCGTTGCCTTCCGGATACCCCGCGTCGGCGAAGCACGGGTGCCGCACGTCGATGCCGCTGTCGATGATGGCGATCTTGACGCCCCAGCCCGCGAGTTCCGGAGTCGACGGCGCGAGTTGCCACGCCTCCCAGGCGTGGATCAGCTGCAGGTCCGGGTCGTCGTGGGCCAGCGGGCGATACACGCCGTTGTACTGCGCCGTGGCGACCATCGGAGCCGCGCGCAGTGTTTCGAGCCGCGTACCGTTCAACCGGACCGCCACGGCGTGCAAGGCGACGTCGTACTCGCTGGTGATGCGTGCTCCCGGCGCGTTCTGCCGCAGCCATTGCCGGAACGCGTTGCGCTCGGCGGCCAGCAGCGCGCGATGGTTCTTGACCGCCGCGCTCGAGAAGTCGACTTTCTTGCCCTTGGCCGGTCGCGTCGAGGACTGAATCGTCAGTGGCTGGGCACCCTTGAGCTCGACGATCGCGCTCGAACGATCCGTGCGCTGGATCGCGCCGGCCTTCCGGCCGTCGTCCGCGGTGGAGCCCGTGGCCGCAGTTGCAGCCATCGGTGCCGCCAGGATCGCGCAGGCGAGCGCGACCATCACGATGGAACGCCTCATGAAAACCTCCTTGTCAGCTGCATCTGGATGGATTGCCGGGACGGTCCATGTCCCGAGGCTGCCCGCACCGTAGCATCGTCGCGGCCGGTGGCAAAGCGGCTATCTCCACGCTGCCGTTCCAGCGCAACGAGCGGTGCGGACACCGGTACCGCCGTGCCGGTGCACGCTCGAAGGTGAAACGGCCGTTGCGTCGGCTGCGACGGTGCGGCCGCGCGACTGTGCACGGCGACGCCGGTTAACCCCGCGCGGCCCAGCCCGCCGTTTACAGGGACTCAACCCTGCAAAACGGAGTCGAGCCATGGCCAGTCCCATCCCTCGTCGCACGGTCCTGCTGGCAGCGCTCGCGGGCGTCGTGACCACCGCGTGCGTCTCGTTCGCCGATGCACGAGCCAGTTCGCTCGCGCAGGTCGATGTCTACGACCGCAGCGCGGGCGAGGCCTTGCCCGAGTACCGCCACCGGGGGCGGCGCTACATCGAAGGCCGCCCGGGCAACGAGTACGCCGTCCGCATTCGCAACAACACCGGCGAGCGGGTGCTGGCGGTCTTGAGCGTCGACGGCGTCAATGCAGTGACCGGCCAAACCGCATCGCCCGACCAATCGGGGTACGTCATCGAGCCGTGGGGCTACGTCACGGTGCAAGGCTGGCGCAAGGGCCTGGACCGGACGGCGGCGTTCTATTTCACCGATCCCCACGACTCGTACGCCGCCCGCACCGGTAGGCCCGACGACCTGGGGGTGATCGGCGTCGCGCTGTTTCGCGAGCGTGCGATCGAGCCGCACCGGCCCTGGTGGAGCCGTGACGATCGACCGCCCCCGTATCCTTCGGCGCGGGAGAAGGCCGCGCGGTCGGAGGCGGCCGGAGACGCGGCGGACAGCCGGGCTGCGGAGACGACCGCGGCGGCACCGGCGGCACAGGAACCGTCGCTCGGCACCGGTCACGGGCGCGGCGAGTATTCGCCGGTCGAACAGGTCGCATTCGAACGCGCCAGTTCGCGACCCGATGAAGTGGTCGCCCTTCGCTACGAGCGTCGCGAAACCCTGGTCGCCCTGGGTGTCCTGCCGGCCCATCGACACGGGTGGCGGCGCGACCCCGATCCGTTTCCGGGCACGCTGGGTTTCGTTCCCGATCCGTGAGCGTGAACGGCGCGATTGCCGCATCCGTCCCGCCGCTCGATACTGCGCGACGGATGCATCCCGCCAACGACGTCGAGTTGGAGTCGCGCACCGACGAAGCGCTGATGCGTGCCTACGGACAGGGTGACGCTCGGGCGTTCGAAACGCTCTACGCGAGGCACAAGGGTGCGACCTACCGATACTTTCTCCGCCACGCCGACAGCAACGCAGCGACGGCGGACGAACTGCACCAGGACCTCTGGATGCGCGTGATCGATGCCCGTGAGCGCTACGAAGTGCAGGCCCGGTTCTCGACGTGGCTGTACACGCTGGCGCGGCATCGCCTGATCGACCACTGGCGGTCGCGCCACCACGTCACGCTGGCGTCGCTCGAGGACGACGGGATACTGATGCAAGCCGAGGAGAGCTTCGCTGCTGCGGGCGGTGACGCCGACGATCCGCTGCGCGCGTCGATCGACGACGAGCGCCGCCGACGGCTCGTCGCCGCGCTGGCCGACATGTCGCCACTGCAGCGGGACGCTTTCCTGCTGCACGTCGAAGGCGGACTCTCGCTCGAGGAGATCGCAACCCTCACCGCGACCTCGGGGGAAACCGTGAAGAGCCGACTGCGCTACGCGTACCGCCGGCTGCGCAGTACGCTGGAGGATCGGCCATGAGCGTCCACGATCGTCGCGAAGGTTCGAGCCCGTCGGAACGCGACGCGGCGCTGGAACGCCTGTGGCGCGAGACGTCGGTCGAGCAGCCGCCCGCGCACCTCGATGCCGCGCTCCTCGCGGCCGCGCGCGAATCGGTCGCCAGTCGCCGCGAGCAGCCTGCGAAGCCGGCCCTGCTGTCGCGACGCCGCGCAGGGACGACGCCGTGGCTGGCGCGCTGGCAGCCACTGGCGGCGACGGCCGCCGTCGCGGGCCTGGCGTTCGTGCTGGTGCCGACGATGATGTCGCGCGAGGAGAAGCTCGCACCAACGCTGCAGCGACCGGCGCCGACGTCGGTGCCGGCCGGGGCCGAATCGCAGTCGGACGGTCCGCCCGCGCCCGACGCGATCAGCGCGACCAGGGCTCGCGAGACGCCGGTCCCTGCAAGGGAACCGGGCGGTCGGCGTGAACGCGACGTCGGTGCAACCGACCGACCGCTCGTGCAACGCGAGATTCCGGCACCGCCGGCACCCGCGGCGGTGCCACCACCGGCCACGTCAACCGAGGCTGCCGCCGCCACCTCGACTGAGCCGATGGAAGAAGCCCCCGAGGCGACTTTCGGCGAGCGGAGCGATGCGCGCTCGAAGGCGATGGAGGCGCAAACCGCCGGTCGCGCCGCGGCTTCGGCCCCCGCCGCGGCGGCGGCACCGTCACCCACTACGCGCGATCGCAACGCCGACGACGCGATGGTGCTCGACGCTGCGGCTTGGGCCGCGAGGATCGAGGCGCTGCACGCCTCCGGCGACGTCGCCGCCGCAGAGCGCGAACTGCGGTCGTTCCGTGCGGCCGACCCGACTGCGGATGCGTACCTGTCGAAGCCGCTCCGGGACTGGGCCCGGACGGTGGAGTGATCGCGACCGCGACGTGACGCGCTGCTTTACGTCGCCGCTCGAGGCTTGTCGACCGTGACGATGTGAGCGGGCGCGTCGAAGACGACTCGACCGTCCGCGGTTGCATACGGGCCGAGCACGTTTTCTGCTTCGTCCAGGATGCCGGCGATCGTGTCCTCGGCGAGATGCACGCCCATCAGGGGCAGCCAGCCCCTGAGGTCGGCCTCCACCAGCACCCGGATGCTCGGAAACCGCGCGACGCCCTGCTGCGTGCGAATCGTGACCCCGCCGGCACCTGCCTCCTCGAACGTGCCGGCCAGGCGCTTGCGGTCCCCGAGGACGAAGGGAGCGCGCAGAGCATCGGCCGCGCGTGCGCCCGCGACGCGGTCGAGCAGCGCGACCTCGGCAGCGAACGCCGGCAGGTTCTCGAGGCTGTCCCAGACGGCCACGGCCAGACGCCCGCCCGGCCTCAGCACGCGCAGCATTTCGCGCAGCGCCCGCGGCTGGTCCATGAACATCAGCCCGAACTGGCAGACGACGGCGTCGTAGCTGCCCTCGCCGAATGGCATCGATTCGGCCACACCCTCTCGCCAGTGCACCGACGGGCACCGTTCCCTCGCCACCGCGAGCATCCCGGCGCCGGGATCGAGTCCGGTGACGGAGCCGCCGGGACCGACCTTTTCATACGCAGCACGGGTGAGAACGCCCGTCCCGCATGCGACGTCCAGCACGGTCTGACCGGTCGTGAACTGCGCCGCGTCGACCATGATCGGCACCCACTGCGTGAACAACGCAGGCACGAACAGCGCCTCGTACGCGCGGGCGGCCGCGACCTGGGCTTCCAGATTCCCGCTACTCATGTGCACCTCCACATGCATTGCCGCGGCGTCGACGTCGCTGCCAGCCGACGGGCTGGTGCGTCGCCGACGGCGGGCCTATGCTCGAGCAGAAACAGGCGAGCGCTGCAGGAGGATTGCACATGCTGGCCGATGCCTCCATCACCACGATGCTTCCAGTCGTCGACATGACGCGGGCACGGGCGTTCTACGAAGGGTGTCTCGGCTTGAAGCCGGGCGGGTTCCGGCCTGACGGCAAATTCGTTTACGTCGTGGGTGGCAGCACGCTCGCGCTGTTTCCGAAGCCCGAAGGCACGAAGGCCGAGCACACGGCGATCAGCTTCCGGGTCCCGGACATCGTGGCGAGCATCACCGAGTTGAAGCGTGCCGGCGTCGCCTTCGAGGATTACGACTCCCCCGGATTCAAGACTGTGGATCACGTCTGTGTCCTGGGCGCCGAGAAGGCCGCCTGGTTCAAGGACCCGGAAGGCAACTACCTGTGCATCCACGAGGACATCGCATAGAGGACTCCCGTCGAAGCTTGAAGCCTCGTCAGGCGTCTGCCCGTCGAACTGCGAGCGCGATCGGAACACCGAACAGCAACGTATGAGACAGCAAGTCCAGCACGGTTGCCAGCGGCTTGAAGGTGACCGGGTATGGAAAGGCGGACAGCGGCAGCACCACGAACCGCATGACGAGGAACACCAGGACGCCGAAGAGCACGCCCGACAGTAACGGCCGGCGCAACAGCGACGGGAGGCGCCACGCGGCCACCAGAAAGATGCCTGCCCACAGGTACGACATGCCGAAGTGCAGGAGCAAGCCCAACGCTGCCGTGTTGATGCCACCCGAGAAGGCGGCGTTGCCGAGCAGGCCGCTGGCGACGGTCTGGAGCAGGCGCGTCGGCGGGACGCCGTTGTAGGCGGCGAACGAGATCGCAAACAGGATGTCGAGCGCGGCGGCGATCGAGCCGCCGACGAGCACGGCCCGCACACCTGACCGATCCTTCATTGCATTCCGGTCCCGAGGCCTCATGGCGCGGCCGTCCTT
>DASUMQ010000062.1:0-3492 GCA_036277615.1 Steroidobacteraceae bacterium | reverse complement strand
GGCCCAGCGCCCCCATGCGGGCCGCCGCCTTGCGGGCGTGGGCTGGATGCACGCGGTCGTCACGGGTCGAGGTGTAGAAGAACACCGGCGGGTAATCCACCTCGGCGCGCAGGTTCTGGTACGGCGACCACCGTGACATGTAGTCCCAGTCGCGCGTGTCGGGGTCGCCGTACTCCGCCACCCAGGAAGCGCCGGCGCCGAGCTGCGTGTAGCGCTGCATGTCGAACAGCGGCACGCCGCAGACGACCGCGGCGTAGAGGTCGGGCCGCTGGTTCGTGACGACGCCCACCAGCAGGCCGCCGTTGGAGCGGCCGATCGCGCCGAGTTTCGCCGGCGTCGTCACGCCGGTCCGCACGAGATCCTCGGAGACGGCGATGAAGTCGTCGAAGACCTTCTGGCGGTTCTCGCGCAGGCCGGCCTGATGCCAGCGCGGCCCGAACTCCGAGCCGCCGCGGATGTTCGACAGCACGAGCACGCCCCCGCGCGACACCCAGAGCTTGCCGGCGAGCGCGCCGTGCTGCGGTCGCGAGGGGTCTTCGTAGTAGACCGGCAGCGTCGCGCTGAGGAAGCCGCCGTACGCGTATTGCACGGTCGGCGCATTGCCGCGCTCGAGCACGTCCCTGCGCGCCATCACGTAATACGGCACACGCGTGCCGTCCTTTGAGCGCGCGAAGCGCTGCTCGACGACGACACGGGCGGCGTCGTAGGCGGTCGGCGCGGCAAAGACCTTCTCGACGCGGTTTTCCGGCGTGACGTAGTGGAGCGAGAGCGGCGACGTCAGGCTCTCGTAGGTGAGCAACGCATCGTCCGTGCCACCTCCGGCCGAGGCGACCTTGATGACGCCGTTGGCCGGCAGCGGGATCTCCGCCGCATGCCAGCGGCCGTCACTGGTGCGCGTCAGTCGCGCGGCGCGGCCGGAGACATTGTCGAGGTACTGCACCACGAGACCGCTTTTGCCGAGGGCGACCGCCTCGACCGACTGCACCTCGCTCGGGGCGAACACGAGTTCCGCCGTGCCGCCGCGCAGCTCATAGGCCACGACCGAGCCCGTCGCGAACGACTGCCCGCGATACGACCACGGTTCACGCAACGAAACGATCGCCCGCCCGCCGAGCACGCCCTGCAGGTCGGTGTTCGACGGGAACGGCAGCTTCGTCGGCGTCCCGAGGCCGGGGGCGTAGTGATACTCCGATTCGAAGAACGAGACCGCGCGCACGATGAACGGATGCGCTGCTCCGTCCTGCTCGACGAACGGACGGATCGCAACGTCGTTCTCCCCGCCCTCGAACAACACCTTGGCGTCGGTCAATGGCGTGCCTCGCCGCCACGCCTTGACGACGCGGGGATAACCGGACGCGGTGAGCGAGCGCTCGCCCCAGTTCGTGCCGACCAGCAACGTGTCCGCATCGACCCAAGCCACGTCCGACTTGGCCTCGGGCAACGCGAAGCCGCCGCGCACGAACGTTGCGGCCTGCGTGTCGAACTCGCGCCAGGTCGAGGTGTCGCCGCCTCCACGCGACAGTTCCACCATGCACCGCCGGTACTCGGGCGACAGGCAGATGACCTGGTCGGCGACCCAGTTTTCCCGCTCGTCCCTGGCCAGGCGATCGAAGTCGATCAGCGTCTGCCACCGCGGCGCACCGCTGCGGTAACTGTCGACCGCGGCGCGGCGCCAGAGGCCGCGCACGTGCACGTCGTCCTGCCAGAAGTTGTAGACGTGCCCGGCGTGGATCGAGCCCAGCGGGATGCGCGCCGGCGAGGTCAGGATCGCGCGCGCCTCGGCGCGCATAGCGCCGAAGCGCGGATCCCGTTCCAGCACCGGCAGCGATTTCGCATTCTCGGCGCGGGCCCAGTCGAGCGCCTTGGCACCCTCGATCTCCTCGAGCCAGGCGTAAGGATCGACAGTGTCCTCCGCGTGCAGCGGCAGGGCGAGAACGGCGGCGGCCGAGGCGGCCAGGATGCACTTACGGATCAAGCAGATCTCCTGTCGAGGCGGTGGCCGCGAGTCGGCGCCGGGCAGCCGGGGCTGGGCGCAGCCGTGCGCAATGGTACGACCGGGGGTGACGAGGGACGGCCCGGATGCGGTGACACGCCCCGTGCCGGCGACGAGCGACAGACACTCGGCGCCGCCCGGAGGTTCCCCCGCCGCGACCCGGTCCAGGGGTCGCAGTAGCCGCCGTGCGACGGCCCTTGGATAATCCCGGGTCCGCCCCTCTGGCGGGGCACGGCCCAGGCCCGGGACAGCGGGCCATCCCGCACGACGCATGCACGGAGACGCTGGATGAGACCCACGCTGAACGTCATCAGCCCCGAGCTTTGCGCGAGGGTCATCGACGAGGCCAAGCGCATCATGGCCGAGTCCGGCATGGAGATCCGCGGCGCCGCGATGCGGCAACGCCTGCTCGACCACGGCCTCAAGACCACGCCCGATGGCACGCGCATGCTGTTCCCGCCGGACGTCGTCGAGCGGGCCATCGAGTCGGCCCCCGAGTCGTTCACGCTCTACGACCGCGACGGCCTGCCGCACGCCGAGCTCGGCGGCTACAACGTGCACTACGTGCCGGGTTCGAGCGGGCTCAAGATCCTCGACCACCGCACCGGCGAGACGCGGCTGTCCAATTCCACGGACTTCGTCGAGTACGCGCGGCTCTGTGACGGCCTCGAGCACATCGCCTACCTCGCGACCGCGTTCTCGACCAACAAGGACATCGAGTCGCAGGTTTCGGACGCCTGGCGCCTGTACATGCTGCTCACGACCTCGAAGAAGCCGATGGTTTCGGGTGCGTTCACCGAGCACGGCGTGCCGCGCATGCGCGACATGCTGCAGCTGTTCCGTCGCGACCGCGCCGAGCTGATCGCGAAGCCGATGTCGATCTTCACGATCACGGCCACCGGCAATTTCCGCTACAGCGAAGACTCGTGCCAGAACCTGCTCGATTGCGTCGAGTCCGGCATCCCCGTCGAGATCGTCCCGGTGACGCTGATGGGCCTGATCGCGCCCGTGACGCTCGTCGGCGCGCTCGTGTTCCACCTGGTCGACGTGTTGACGGGCATCACGATGGCCCAGATCGTGCGACCGGGCGCGCCGGTGCTGTTCGGCGGCGCGCCGGCGACGTTTCACATGAAAGCGGCGAGTTCGCCGATGGCTGCAATCGAGGCGCAGCACCTCAACGTCGCCTATGTCGCGGCCGCGAAGTCGCTCGGGTTGCCGACGCAGGCGTACATGGCGCTCTCCGACGCCAAGTTCCTCGACGCACAGGCCGGCGGCGAGACGTTCTCGAGCGCACTGCTCGCGGCGCTCGCCGGCGTCAATTCCGTGTCGGGTCCGGGCATGCTCGATTTCGTGCTGACGTTCAGCCTGCCCAAGCTCGTGTTCGACAACGAGGTCTGCGGCCAGTGCCTGCATTTCGTGCGCGAGCTGAGCGTGCTCGAGGACCTCCCCGTGCAGTCGCTCGTCGACGACCTGCGCGCGCACGACCACCTGATCACCGC
>DASUMQ010000061.1:0-9386 GCA_036277615.1 Steroidobacteraceae bacterium | reverse complement strand
TGCTCGAGGCCCGACTCGGCCTTGACCGACCAGCGCTTGTTCAACGTGTAGCGGAGCTTGATCGTGTTGATCGCTTCCGCGATCGAGATGCCGTAGCTCACGAACAGCTTCGGCGACAACGCCTTGCCCAGCACGACCGAGGTGTCGTCCTCGCCCGTCCGTTCCACCGAGAACTCGTCGAGCCCGAGCTTCGTGCCGAGGCCGCCGAGCAGCAGCCCGCCGCCGCTGACCGCGAGGCTCTCCGCGGCCTGGTTTACGTTGGCCGCCTCGCCCGACTGCAGCGTGTCGATCGAGCGTCCGGTCAGCAGGTACGACAGCGCTTCGTTGCTCGGCATGGACGGCGTCGAGGTGATCGCGATGTACGGGTTGTCGAGCGTGCCGCGCACGTTGACCGCGACCGTGATGTCGGTGTCCTTGATCTTGCGTTCGGCGACGATGTCGAGCTGGGGTTCGTTCAGCGGTGCCTGGCGGTACGTGAGCAATCCCTTCGTGATCGTCACGTCCTGCCCGAACGCCTTGTATTCGCCTTCCACGACACTGATGGTGCCGTTGCCGCGCGCGACGTCGTCGGGCACGGTCGACACCGTGACGTCGCCGCCGAGCCGGGCCCTGAGGCCATAGGCTTCGACCCGCACCGCCTCACCGAGCACGACCTTGATGCTCGACGTGAAGTGCGCCGCCGTGGACGGCTCGGCCGCGTCTTCGATGTCCGGCACCCCGACGATCCGCTCGTCCGGCGACGTGTCGACCTTGCTGGTCAGTTCGCGTGGCGAAATCCGCGCCGTCGGGATCAGCACCTGTCCATCGACCCGGTACCCGTCCTTGCCGGCGTGCAGCTCGACGTCGGGCGACGCGAGCACACGGAAATCGGGCGTGTCGGCGACGAGCAGGTTGTCGCCCTTCAGCCGCATCGTTCCGGTCAGCTGCCCTTGCGGCCAGCCGAAGTTGCCGTCGACGTCCAGCCGGCCCCTGGCCGTCTGGCCGGTCGCCTTGAACTGCAGCGCGTCCCCGGCGAACGAGCCGTCCGCCTGCAGCGCGGTCACGATCAGGTTGGTGCGGTAGAGATCGAGGCGGCCGTCGCGCAGCTGGAAATCGCCGGTGAACTCGGGTGCGCCTAGCCTGCCGCCCACCGAGACCTGGCCGTTGAGGCGCCCGGCCGCGCGATCGATCTCCGGCACCAGCAGGGGCAGGACCTTGATGACCTCGGAGCGGCCGACGACCTGACCGCGCACCGGCGAGTCGAGCAGGTTTTCACGACGGTCGACGAATGCCTCCCCGCGCAGGCTGGTCGTCTCGTCCACCTCGAGGTTCATCTCCGCGCGCATCTCGCGCGGCTCGACGTACAGGTCGACGCGGCTGCTGCCGAGCTGGATGCGCTCGGTGCGGAACTTGTTGCGCGGCATGTCGAATGCCGGCTCGTGCACGAGCACCGTGCTGCCGCCCACCCAAAGCTTGCCGGGCTCCTGCTCGGCCCATCCGCTAGCCTGCAGCCGTCCGTCGAACTCGCGCCAGCCGAGCATGGTGCGCAGCAGCCGCTTGAGCGGCCAGTCCTGCAGGCTGTAGATGATTCGCCACGACCGTTGCGGGGCCGGCCGATGCTCGCCCTCGACGCACAATCGCGCATCGTCGGCGGTGCGCAGGCACAGCGGCGCCGAACGCTGCAAGTCCGGGCCCAGGCTGATCGATGCGGGCTGGATGAGACTGGCCTCGTCGCCTTCGGCGAATTCGACGTTTGCCTGCGTCAGGTCCCCGGACCAGGCCCTGGTAGCCACGTCGAGCCCGCCCTCGGCCTCGATCCGCCCCTCGAACTCGGCGATCCTGCGCTCGGGATTCCCCGGCGAGGTGAACGCGACCTCGAGGTCGTGATCGCTCACGAGACCTTCGAGCCCGACACGAATGGAGTCGAAGTCGAGCATGCCCGTCGCCACGTAGCTCGCGTTGACGGCGATGCGTGACGGCCGGCGGTCGCTGCTGTCCACGTCGATGTCGGCGGCGACGTCGTTGACCGTCAGGCCCTCGTACGCGAAGCGTTGCACGTGCGCCGTGGCGGTCATCTGCGGCCGTCGTGGCGAGCCGCGCGCGCTGCCGCGCGACACCAGCTGGCCGCTCATGCCCGGTGCAACGATGGCGAGTGACCGCAGATCGACGTTCCAGTCGAGGTCCAGCATCTCTGCGCCGACCCGGCCACGCACGTCCGCGAACGACGGCCCGTTGGCGATGCGCACGTCGCGCAGCTCGAAGATGCGATCGCGGTGTGCGATCTCGCCGCGACCGGTCAGCGGGCGGCCGAACATCGTGCCCGACAGCGACGTGAGCCGCGCGGTCCACGGCGCCGTCGCCGTCAGTCCGGCGCCCGCAATCGTGCCGCGCGCGCTGATCGTCCCGTTCACGCCGGGGCGCAATTCGTGGATCGCTAGCGATCGCGCATCGACGTCGAAACCCCAGGGCTGCGCCCCGGTCCACTGCAGCCGGCCACGGGCGCCGATGCGTCCGCGCAGCGCATAACCGTCGAGACGCTCGAGCGAAACCGACTGCTTGTCGACCGCACCCGACGCTTCGAAGCTGACTCGCGGCAGCGCACCGCCTTCGACCTCGGCGCGCGTACTGAATGCGTACGGCATCGATCCTTCGAGCGTGTACACGCCTTGCGGACTCACGACGACGGGCGTCTCGCGTTCGTCGAGCGGCCAGCGCAGCGCCGTCCACTCACCCGAGAGCGCCAGGCGGGGCAGCGTGCCTTCGGGGGCGTCGGGCGCGGCGAGTTCGACGCGCCCATACGACGTGAACGCGAGCCCGATTCTCGGCAACCATGCCCGGAAGCTGGCGATCTCGAGGACGCGCTCGTCGAAACGGCCGCTGCCCTGCAGGCGCACCTGCTGACCCGGCAGCGCCGGTGAGGTCAGCGTGCCGTCAAAGCCGACCCCGTTGCGGCCGGCCGCGAGCGCGATCGTGCCGGTCAGTTGCGGGATCCGTTCGGGCGGCAGCCACGGCGAGCCGTCGAATTCGGCCAGGCGAAAGGTGCCGCGAGCCCGTGGATTCTCCGTCAGGTCGAGCAGGGTGCCGGAGAAGCTCAGCTTGGCCGGGGCGTCCAGGTAGAGCTCGGCGCCGAGGCGGTCGAGCTTGCCGCGCGTCTCGACGCGGAACCGATAGTCGAACGCGTCCTCCGGGAAGCGCCACTCCCCGCGGAGGTTCGTGCGCAGCCCGAGCGGCTCGGTCGCGCGCAGCGCGAGCGAGCCGGCGATCCCGCCGTCCGGCCCGCGCGCGTCGAACGGATCGACGTCGAGCCTCCAGCGCGTCAGCGCGAGGGACCCCGTGGCTTCGTTCACGACGAGCTTCCGGCCCCCCTGCAGCGTGACCTCGGTCGGGCCGATGCGAAACGAAGGCGCCTCGATGCGAATTCCTGCGGGCAGGAAGCGGGGTGGCGTCTTGGGTCGCTCGGGCCGTTCCTTGAGCCGCACGACGAGCCGGCCGATCGAGAGGTCGTGCAAGCGCACGGTCCCGGCCAGGAGCGCGCGAGACTGCACCGCGACGTGCAGGTCGTGTGCCTCGAGGCTCAGCGCCTCGTGATCGACCACGATCCGGTCGACGTCGAGCGGCCCGGCCAGAGTGCCGCGCGCGCCCGTGGTCTCGATCCGGACGTCCTGCAGCCGGTCGAGCTGCCGCAACGCAAACTCGAGCCCCCCTTGCGTGTAGAGCAGGCGCTGTACGAGCACCCCGAGCACGACGACCAGCAGCAGCGTGACGACCGCGACGATGACTCCGACGCGTCGGCGCACGCTAGAGCACCTGCGTGATGTTGAGGTGCACGCGCGGCTTCATCCCGTCCTCGGACAGTGCCTGCGCGACGTCCAGGCCGATCATGAGCATCGGCAGTTTCCAGCGCGCGCCCACGCCGACCGAGTATTCCATCGGCGTGTCCCAGTCGTTGAAGGCATTGCCGATGTCGAAGAACACCGCCCCGCGGAAGTTGCGCGGAAAATCGCGCTCGAGCTCGAGGCTGCCGACGAGCTTGTGCTCGCCGCCGCCGCCGTCGGTGGTCGAGGTGGACCCGGACGTCTTTTCGGGGTCCAGCGGCGGGCTCAGCTCGTTGATGCCGAAACCGCGCACGCTGCGGTCGCCGCCCGCGAAAAAGCGTTGCGACGCGGGCAGCTCCGAGAACTCGTTGATCCAGCTCGTACCGAGCTCGCCGCGCGTGCGCAGGTACCACGGACCGCCGATTTTCCAGACGCGCTCGGCGCGACCGTAGAACCGCAGGTAGGACGCATTGGACCCGAGCGATTGCGGGCTGCCCGAGAGTTCGACGTAGTAGGCGGCGTCGCGCACCCAGCCGGTCAGGAAGTTCGGCGGCAGGCTTGCATAGCTGACGCCGGGGATCAGCAGCAGCGCATCTTCTTCGGTACCGTCGGGGAATCCCGTGATTTCGCGGTTGAGCCGCAGGAACAGGACCTGCTGCCAGCGGCCGAACACCTGCGTCAGGCCGCCGGTGAGCTCGATGCGTTCACTGTCGAGGTCGCCGATGTCCTCGTTGATGTACGCGAGTGAGAACTCGAGCTTCTCGAGGCTCGGGTCGCCGACCGGGATCACGTAGCGCGCGGCCGCCTCGTAGCGCAGTTCGGACGCCGTGAGCTCGGCGCGCATGCGGTGACCGCGGCGGTTGACGCGGCGGTTGTCCCAGGTGAACTGGCCGCGCACTCCCGTGTCGGTGCCGTAGCCGACGTTGATGCCGTACCGATCACGCTTGATCGGTTCGGCGTGGATGCGGACCGGAACCGTGAGTGTCTTGGGATCGCGGTCGCCAGGGGTGACGGACACCGAGGAAAAGTAGCTGCTGTCCTCGAGCGCGTACTGCGTGTTGGTGAGCTCGCCCGGCGAATACGGATGGCCGGGCGAAAAGCGCAGGAAGCCACGCAGCAGCTTGTCCTGGATCACGTCCTGCTCGATCTCGAGCGCACCGAACTCGTACCGGCCGCCGGTCACCAGCGTGAGCCGTGCGTCGGCGAGCCCCTCGGTGGGGTTCACGATCAGCTCGCGGCGCGTCAGCGTCGCATCGAGATAGCCGCGGTCGCGCGCGTTGCGCATCAGTGACGCCTTGAGCGACTCGTAGGCCGTGTGGTCGAGGCGCGTGCCCGGCTTGAGCGTCGAGTTGCCGGCGATCGTGACGAGCTCCCGATCCTTGGCGCCCGGGCCTTCGATCGCGACGTCGACGGTGCGCATGCGCACGGGGGCGCCCGGGTCGATGCGCAGGCGCACGATCCAGTTCGGCTCGTCACGAGTGGTTCGGCTGCGGACTTTCGGCGAGTAGTAACCGAACGGCCGCAGCGCGTCGGTGGCCTCGTCGACGGCGCGGTCTGCGAGGCGGCGCACCTGCGGGTCGGTGAGGTCTTCGCGCGTCGAGTACCGCGTCAGCGTGAGGTACGCGCGCACGTTCGCGGCGATGTCGTCCGGCACGCCGACGATGTCGAGCTCGATGCGCTCCTTCGGCCGCGGTGCGCCCGCGCCGAGGCCCGGCCAGCCGAGCACGCCCGCCAGGCAGATCAAGCCGGCCCAACGGCCGAGACGCGTGAGGAGACGTAGCGGGGCGCTCATTCGGTCGGCGTGTCGAACTTCTCGTGGAGCGCGTTCGGTTCCGTGGCGTCTTCGTAGCCGGATTCGACCCGGCGGTCGCGCGCAGCCTCGGCTTCGAACTGCCAGCGCGTCGCGCCAGTCTGCCGGCCGGCCGCGTCGAAACGGCGCTCGTGCATCGAGACGCCGCCGCCGTGCTCGATGAACAGCAGTGTCGAGCAGCGCGTGCCATACCGGCCGTGCACGACGAACGGCGCCGAGAGGGCGCGTTCCCAGTCGGGCGGCAGCCCCGTCCCGACGATCTGGTCGTCGTCGGCCGGCATGCGGTCGTCCAGCAGCTCGAACAGCCGGTCCGGGTCGAGTGCATCGTGGCGCGAGAGCGCACCCAGGCGTTCGCGGGTGCGCACCAGCTTGGGCCACGGCGAATCGAGCAGGTGGTTGCTGAGCCCGTATACGCCAGGCGCAAGTTGCGTGGACGTCACGCCGTTGCGATTCGAGTAGTAATGCAGGACGCCGGCGTCGCCCACCAGCAGGTTGAAACCGGCATAGCGCGCTGCGCGACCGTGCAGTTCATCGAGGTACCGTTCCGGCGAAGTCGAGGCGGCCAGGAACTGCGGCACGAGTTCGCCGCGCGAGGGCGCATCGGGCGTCGGTGGCGGTTCGAGGTCGCGAAAATTCGTCACGACGCCGAACCGACCGGAACGCGCGGCGCCCATCCACGTTCCGGAGCCGCGGAGATCGCGTCCCGCGACGATGCCCTTCATGTCCAGCCACCAGCCCAGCGGTGCAGCCGGCCGGTCGTGGAATTCGTCACGGTTCGCGGCCAGAACGAGCCGATAGCGAGGATGTACGTTCCAGGCGAGCACGAGCAGGCACATAGGGCGTCGATTGTAGGGCCGGATTCGACTGCGCTGCCGTGGCCTCGACACGAGCACCGCGCGTCGGCGCTCAGCGCTTCGGCTCTAGCGGCACGTTAGAGGGGCCCGCCGGTTGGCCACGCCGGCCGAACAGCCGCCTCGCCCGGCGCACCAGCCAGACGAGCAACGCGAGGATCACGACGAGTGCCACGATCGGCAGCGCGAGTGCGAACAGCGTGATGCCGGTTGCGCCGACCGTTTCGACGGTCGAGACGACGGGGTTTGCAAGCCCGCCCGTCATGACGCCCGATTTCGCGCGTACCAACGCCGTGCTGCCCTTGGCGAGCCCGGCGATGCCGCCGCCGCCGATGATCGCTACCGGCCAGAGCACGCCGGGGGGCAGGTCGGTCATGACCGCCGCGCTCGCGATCACGCCGGCGACCAGCGCGGCAGGACCCGCAATGACGTCGAGCGCGTGGTCGACCCCCGGGATGTAGTACGCGAAGATTTCGGCCGCCGCCGCCGTCCCGAGCATGATCAGCGCGGGCGTGCTCCCGAGCCATTCGAAATGCTCGGACAGCGGCAGGTCGCCGAAGTGCGCTGCGAGCCCTGCAATCAGCAGCGGCAGGAACACGCGAAACCCCGTCGCCGCGGCGAGGCCGATGCCGAGTGCAATGCCGGCAAACGTGGTCCAGTCGGCGTCCATGGTCGCAATCGATCCTTCGGTGCTCGCGCGTCGCCCGACATTCTAGCGGTCGCGCGCGCGGGCTGTCGGTGGCCGAATCGGTCACACGTGCAGTCGGAGAGCGTCCCATGCGGTCTTCGCGATCAGCGAGCCGACGACGAGCAGAAAGACCCGGCGCACCAGCGTGCTGCCTTTCCGGATCGCGAGATGGCTGCCGAACTGGGCGCCGACGACGTTGCAGGCCGACATGGCCAGGCCCAGCAGCCAGTACAACTCGCCGGTGAGTCCGAACAGCATGATCGCCGCGACGTTGGTCGAGGCGTTAACGATCTTCGCGGACGCCGAGGCGTGCAGGAAATCGAGCCCGAACACGCGGACGAACAGGAAGACCAGGAAGCTGCCGGTGCCGGGGCCGAAAAAGCCGTCGTACAGGCCGATCGCGCCGGCGCTCGCCGCGGCGAGCCAGCGACCGTGTCGACCGTGGTTCTTCGGCCGATGCTCGCGGCCCAGGTCGCGATGCAGCAGCGTGTACAGCAGCACGGCGGTCAGCAGCGCGGGGACCAGCGTGCGGAACCGCTCCGGAGAAAACATGGTCGCGAACCAGGCGCCCGCGAGGGAGGCCACGAACGCCCCGCCGGCCGCCGACAGCACGAGCTTCCAGTCGAGGCGGACGTGCCGGATGAAGCGCGCGATCGCGCTGGTGGTGCCCGCGAGCCCGGCGAGCTTGCCCGTGCCGAGCAGCGCCGTGTGCGGCGCAGTCGGGTAGGCCGCGAAGAGCGCCGGCAGCTGCACGAGGCCGCCGCCACCGGCCATGGCGTCGATGAAGCCCGCACCGAACGCGGCGGCGAGCACGAACAGGATCTCGAACGTCACGACGAGCGGGGCAACTGCACGCGCGTCGTCAGCGACGCTTCGAGCCCCAGAGCCGGACGCCCGGAGTCTCGCGGAGCGGCAGGCTCGTGCCCGCGTCGTACCAGTCCTCGATCAGCCGATACGACACCGATTGCGGCGGCGGCAGGCCGGGGAAGCCGGCGGCGACGTCCGCGCGTGTGAACCACCGGACGTCCTCGAGTTCCTCGTCCGCCCGCGGCACCTGGTCCGCGCTCGCGACTGCCGTGAAGCCGATCATCAACGACGAGGGAAACGGCCACGGCTGCGAGGAGTGATAGTCCGAGTAGAGGACGCGCACGCCCGTCTCCTCCAGTACTTCGCGAGCGACTGCATCCTCGAGGCTTTCGCCCGGCTCGACGAACCCTGCGATCGTCGAATAGCGGCCCTCGGGCCACGATGCCTGCCGTCCGAGCAGCGCGCGCTCGCCGTCGGTCACGAGCACGATGATCGCCGGGTCGAGCCGCGGAAAGTGATCCGTCGCGCAAGCCGGGTTCGTGCACTTCATCACGTGGCCCGCGCTCCCGCTCTCGGTCGGCGCGCCGCAGAGACCGCAGAAGCGGTGGCGCTGGCGCCAGTACAGCATCGCGCGCGCGTACGCGAGCACGCCGGCCTGCTGCGCCTCGAGCTGCCCGCCGACGAGCCGCAGGTCCTCGAACTTGACGTCGGCAGCCGGGAACGCCGAGAGCACGGGCTCGACCTCGGTGACTTCGGCGGCGAAGTACGTCCGGGACCCGAAGCGGCCGAGCAGGACCAGTTCGCGCGCAAGCGTTGCGGCCCCGAAACGGCTCGCAGACAGGAAGGCGGCCCCAAGCCGTTCCGACTCCCGCTGCACGAGGTTGCGCGACTGCCAGACGGGGACGATCGTCGCGTCCTCGGCCTCGAGTGCGGCCGCGATCCAGGCATCGTCCTTGCGCAAATGCGCAATGCGATCGAGGTACGGGCCGGAGAAGACGTTCGGTGGGCGAGGCACGGCGGCGCGCGGCAATGCGGGAGGCGCAGTTTAGCGATTCCCCGGGCCGGGACCCGCATCCGCGACACGCGTGCGGCGAGCGGTTCACCGGCTCGCCTTGAACAGGCCACGCCGGCAGGTCGGGCACACGTCCGGCAGGATCTCGAGCGTGTCGCGCACCCAGAGGGCGTCGCAACCCGGGCAGTTCGCGAGCACGTATTCGTCGTCGCGACAGAACACCTGCCACAGGTGCCAGGCGTGCTCGAAGCTCACGTGCGGGCGTGGCCAGAGGCTCGTGAATGTTTCGTAGACGTCGCAGAACTGCGAGACCACGACGATGTCCGGTCGGAAACCGTTCACGGACCGTCGTACCAGCCCGCACCGGAGCAGCAGTGAGCCGAGCGTCGCGGCCTCCTGCTCGTGCTCGAGCGTCCGGCGAAAG
>DASUMQ010000060.1:0-14270 GCA_036277615.1 Steroidobacteraceae bacterium | reverse complement strand
TCCATCGCGGTGTTGGCGAGCCGCTCGCCGATCGCGACGTGGTCCAGCGGTGGCCACTCGAATTCTCGCGGCGTGCCCCAGCGCCGGACCTCGACGTTCGCGGTCTCGTCGCGGCCGTCCGGCACGCTCTCGTGCAGCATGTTCGGCAGGCCGAGCATGAGGTCGTCGGACTCGGCCTGCACGGCGGCGAGGTCCTTCTCGAGTCCTTCGAGCTTGCGGCCGAGCGCCTCGCCTTCCGCGAGCAACCCCGCGATGTCCTGCCCCTGCGCCTTGGCCTTGCCGACGGTCTTCGCGTGGGCGTTGCGGGCCGCGCGGAATTCGTCGGCGGCGACCTGTGCGAGCTTCCGCCGCTCCTCGAGCGCACGGAAGCGCTCGAGGTCGAGCTGGAAGCCGCGGCGCGCGAGGTTGGCGGCGACGGCGGCAGGATCGGAACGGAGCAGGCGGGCGTCGAGCATGGCGAGATCGGAGGCGGAAAAACCGGAATTGTAGCAGGCGGGCCAAGCCGCCTCCGGGGACGGGGAGTCAGTTGCCCGCGCCCGCGCTGTGCGCGACCTCTGCCGCAGCAGCGGGAAAGGTCAAAGCGCCTACTTCTGGCGCGCGCGCACTCGCTCGAGCGCCTCCGCGATCTTGATCTCGAGTCCGCGCGGCACCGGGTCGTAGTAACGCGCCGGTTCCATCTCGTCGGGAAAGTATTTCTCGCCCGCCGCGATCGCTTCGGGCTCATCGTGTGCGTAGCGATAGCCCTTGCCGTAGCCGAGGCCCTTCATCAGTCGCGTCGGCGCATTGCGCAGGTGCATCGGCACGTCGAGCGTGCCGCGTTGCTGCGCGTCGGCCATCGCGGCGTTGTAGGCGACGTAGACGGCATTGCTCTTCGCGGCGCACGCCATGAACACGACGGCCTGCGCAAGCGCCAGCTCGCCTTCAGGACTGCCCAGCCGCTCGTAGGCCTCGGCCGCCTGCAGCGCGAGTTGCAGCGCGCGTGGATCGGCGTTGCCGATGTCCTCGGACGCCATCCGGATCACGCGCCGCGCGACGTAGCGCGGATCGCAGCCGCCGTCGAGCATGCGACAGAGCCAGTACAGCGCCGCATCCGGGTCGGTCCCGCGCACCGACTTGTGCAACGCGGAGATCTGGTCGTAGAACTGCTCACCCTTCTTGTCGAAGCGGCGGTAGCCGCCCGCGGAGACCTCCCCCGCGATCGTCTCGGTCACGACCCCGTCGCCCGCTTGCGCCAGGTCCGCGGCCACCTCGAGCAGGTTCAGCGCGCGACGGGCGTCGCCGTCGGCCGCGCGGGCCAGGGTCGCGAGCGCTTCGTCCTCGACGGTGACCGGCGCCTCGCCGTCCGAGAACTCGCGTGCCAAGGCGCGGCGCAGCACCTGCGACACGTCGTCCGGCGTCAGCGAGCGCAGCACGTACACGCGCGCGCGAGAGAGCAAGGCGCCGTTGATCTCGAACGACGGGTTCTCGGTCGTGGCGCCGATGAAATTCAGGGTGCCGTCCTCGACGTACGGCAGGAACGCATCCTGCTGCGCCTTGTTGAAGCGATGCACCTCGTCGAGGAACAGCACCGTGCGCCGACCTGCGTCCCGCCGCAACTGCTGCGCCTGCTCGACCGCCGCTCGAACGTCCTTCACGCCCGCCATCACCGCCGAGAGCGCGATGAACTCGGCGTCGCAGGTCTTGGCCACGAGGCGCGCGAGCGTCGTCTTGCCCGTGCCCGGCGGTCCCCAGAGGATCATCGAGTGCAGGCTGCGGCCCTCGAGCAACCGTCGCAGCGGCTTGCCCGGCGCGAGCAGGTGCGACTGGCCGATGAATTCGTCGAGGCTCGCCGGCCGCATGCGGTCCGCGAGC
This sequence comes from Steroidobacteraceae bacterium, assembly GCA_036277615.1. Lineage (GTDB taxonomy): Bacteria > Pseudomonadota > Gammaproteobacteria > Steroidobacterales > Steroidobacteraceae > RPQJ01. Next base: position 12,419 of record DASUMQ010000060.1, on the reverse strand, counting down.
GGGCGGAACACCGCGGTGCTCAGCTCTGGAGCCATGTCTCCAGTTTCTCGGCCCAGCCGCCGGTGGCGAACCACGCGAGCACCACGCCCGCCGCGATGCCGCCGGTGTTGGCGGCCATGTCGTAGGGATCGGCGATACGGCCCGCCTGCATCACGAATTGCCCGACCTCCATCGAGAGGCCGAGCGCCAGCAAGCCGGCCGCGATGGCCCAGTATCGCGGCGGACGATACAACCCGGTGAACCAGACAGCGAGGAACATGTAGGTCGCGAAGTGCTCGACCTTGTCGAAACCGTGCACGACGCCGGCGACGAACACCGTCTGCAGGCTGCCGATCACGACGGTCGCCACGAGCACTACGCTCGCGGCGATCCAGAACCAGCGGTGACGCAGGGACAGCATGAGCGCGTAACGCAGGACTCGCCGTAACATCAGCGAGCGGCCGCGTCCCCGATCACGTCGGCGCCTTTGGGCGGCACGAACACGAACAGTGCGTCGTCGAGGCGGCGCGGACGCTTGACCGCCGAAAACTGGATCGTCGTCGTCTGGCCGAGCTTGTCGACGAGTTCCATCGCGGCCAGTTCACCCTTGCGATCGAACGCCAGGCTCACTTTCTCGAAATCCGAGCCGTTCTGCTTCGGCAACAGCCGGCACCAGGTGCGATCCTGGCGCTGCTCGACGGGACCGGCGGTGAAGGCGTCGCCGACGTCACCAGAACCCGACAACAGCATCGCCGGCGTCGCGCCCAGGCCCTGTTCGAGCGAACGCACGGTCACCTGCTCGAGGTCCGGATCGTAGAGCCAGAGCTTCTTGCCGTCCGCGACGATCGTCTGCGCATACGGCTCGCGATAGTCCCAGCGAAAGCGATTCGGGCGTGCGATCGACAGCGTCCCGCTGGCGCGGTCGGTGACGTCGCCCGCCTTGTCCTGCACCACCTGCACGAACTGCGCCGACAGGGCCTCGAGCGAATCCAGGTACGCGTCGACGCGCCCGACGGCGTCGGCCGCGGAGGCCGCGACCGGCGAGAGCAGGATCGCGGCAGACACAAGCAATGCTTTCACGTAATTTCAGTCCACCTCAGGGGGAGGTGGTGCGTAGACCTCGCGCGAGCCATTGGAGTTCAGCGGGCCCACGAGCCCGGCCGCCTCCATGCCCTCGATCATGCGGGCGGCGCGGTTGTAGCCGATCTTGAGCCGGCGCTGGACGCCCGAAATCGACGCCTTGCGCGTCTCGGTGACGATCCGGACGGCCTCGTCGTAGAGCGGGTCCTGCTCGGCGTCGCCACCCTCGCCGCCGTCGCCACCCTCGCCGGCTTCGCCCGACAAGCCCGGGATCGGCGCCGACGGACCTTCCAGCACCTCGTCGATGTAGACGGGCGAGCTGTGCTCGCGCAGCGACGCGGCAACCTTGTGCACTTCCTGGTCCGAGACGAACGCGCCGTGCACGCGCACGGGGTGTGAGGTGCCGGGTTGCAGGAACAGCATGTCGCCGTGGCCGAGCAGGCTCTCGGCACCGCTCTGGTCGAGGATCGTGCGCGAGTCGACCTTCGCCGAGACCTGGAACGCGATGCGCGTCGGGATGTTCGCCTTGATCAGGCCGGTGATCACGTCGACCGAGGGACGTTGCGTCGCGAGGATCAGGTGGATACCCGAGGCGCGCGCCTTCTGCGCGAGCCGCGCGATCAGCTCTTCGACCTTCTTGCCGACGATCATCATCATGTCGGCGAGTTCGTCGACGACGACGACGATGTTCGGCAGCGGCTCGAGTTCCGGGAGCGACGACGCATCGAGACCCGGCGCCAGGCGTTTCATCTCGATCGGGTCGCGCAGCGGCTTGCCGGACTCCGCCGCTTCCCTGACCTTGCGATTGAAGCCCGCAAGGTTGCGCACGCCCGCGAAGGCCATCAGCTGGTAGCGCCGCTCCATCTCGGCGACGCACCAGCGCAGCGCGTTCGCGGCCTGCTTCATGTCGGTGACGACCGGCGCCAGCAGGTGCGGGATGCCCTCGTAGACCGAGAGCTCCAGCATCTTCGGGTCGATCATGATCAGCCGCACGTGCTCGGGCGTCGACTTGTAGAGCAGCGACAGCACCATCGCGTTGACGGCGGTGGACTTGCCCGAGCCGGTCGTGCCGCCCACGAGCAGGTGCGGCATGCGCGCGAGGTCGGCGACGACCGGGTTGCCGCCGATGTCCTTGCCGAGCACGAGCGCGAGCGGCGAGGCGAGATCGTCGTAGGCCTTCGACTTGATGATCTCGCCGAGCGTAACCATCTCGCGGACCTCGTTCGGGATCTCGAGGCCCATGGTCGACTTGCCGGGGATGATCTCGACCACGCGCACGCTGATGGCCGAGAGCGCCCGCGCCAGGTCCTTCGCGAGGTTCGAGATCTGCGCGACCTTGACGCCCGGCGCGGGTCGCAGCTCGAAACGCGTGATCACGGGGCCGGGATGCACCTCGACCACCTCGGCCTCGACGCCGAAGTCGCGCAGCTTAAGCTCGACCAGCCGCGACATGGCCTCGAGCGCCTCGGCCGAATAGCCGCCGTGACGGGGGGGCGGATCGTCCAGCAGCGAAAGCGCGGGCAACGCGGTCGTGCCCGGCTTCTCGAACAGCGCAACCTGCTTTTCCTTCTCGACGCGCTCGCTCTTTTCGACCTTGGGCGCGGGCGCCTCGATCTTCGGCGGCTTGCGCTCGGCGACCTTCTTCTGCTCCTCGCGCACGACGACTTCGCGCTGCTGCTTCACTTCCTTGCCGATGTTCTGATCGCGCCGCTGCGACAGGCGCTCGCGCAGCAGCGAAAGCCCCAGGAGCACCGCGGCCCCGATCCGATCCATGACGTCGAGCCAGGACATTCCCGTGGCGAGCGAGACTGAGCCCAGCCACACCGCGAGCAGCAGCAGGGTGGCACCGAGGAAACTCATCGACTGCGCGAGCCCGTCGCCGAGCAGGGCCCCGACGACGCCGCCGGCGGTGTTCGGGAAACCGGCGCCGGAGAAGTGCAGCGTTGCGAGCGCGCAGCTGCTCGCGAGCGCGAGGAAGAAGCCGAGGCTGCGGACCGAGGCGGAGCGACGGTCCAGCGGTTCGCGGTTGCCGCGCTCCTGGAACAGCCGATAGCCGGCGAAGCCGAGCATGACCGGGAACAGGAACGCCGGACCGCCGAACAGCACGAAGAACAGGTCGGAGAGCCAGGCACCGAACGGGCCGATCAGGTTGGTGACCGGGCCGGGCTGTCCGGTCGAGGAAAATGCCGGATCGGCCCGGTCGTAACTGACGAGCGCGGCGAACAGGATCAGGGCCAGTGCACCGAACAGCCACAACGCGCTCTCGCGCAGCCCGCGGGCAACGTTGGCCGCCTGGGCGCCGCCGTCCGCGCGCTTTACATCCGCCTTAGCCAACTGTCATCACCTGAAAGGTCAAGAGAATGCCGTAACCCATTGGTTCACAAGGGTACATCTCGGCGAGCTTGCCCGCCAGCCGAAACGTTCAAAATGGGGACACTCCGATTTTTCCGTCCGGAAAATTCGGAGTGTCCCCATTTTTCCCGGGCGGAAAATTCGCGGTGTCGCCTTGCACAGGGCCGGCATATGCACAGCCGCAACGAAGCTTTCCGAGCGGGCTGGGAGTGCTTACCATGCCGCGCCTTCGTCGGCGCTTTGCGCGCAAGAACAGCAAGGAATTGTACATGACCGCTCCCCGCCACTCCCGACTGATCATCCTGGGGTCGGGTCCGGCCGGCTACGCCGCGGCCGTCTATGCCGCGCGCGCCAACCGCAGCCCGCTGTTGATTACGGGCATGGAACAGGGCGGCCAGTTGATGACCACCACCGAGGTCGACAACTGGCCCGGCGACCCGCACGGCCTGACGGGCCCCGGCCTCATGGAACGGATGCGCCAGCACGCCGAGCGCTTCCACACCGAGATCCTGATGGACCACATCAACGAAGTGGACTTCAGCAAGCGGCCGCTGCTGCTCAAGGGCGACCGGGGCGACTACACCTGCGATGCGCTGGTCATCGCGACCGGCGCGAGCGCCCAGTACCTGGGGCTGGCGTCGGAAGAACACTTCAAGGGTCGCGGCGTCTCCGCCTGCGCCACCTGCGACGGTTTCTTCTTCCGTGGCCAGCGCGTCGCGGTCGTGGGCGGCGGCAACACCGCCGTCGAGGAGGCGCTGTACCTCTCCAACATCGCCACGCACGTCACGCTGATCCACCGACGTGACAAGCTGCGCGCCGAGAAGATCCTGCAGGACCATCTGTTCGAACGACAGCGTGCCGGCGTGGTCGATATCGTCTGGAACCACACGGTCGAGGAAGTGCTGGGCGATGAGACGGGTGTCACCGGCGTGCGGATCGCGGCCGTCGACGGCACGGGCAGGCGCGACCTCGCGGTCGCCGGGCTCTTCGTCGCCGTGGGTCACAAGCCCAACACCGACATGTTCGCGGGGCAACTCGACATGACCAACGGATACATCCTCGTGCGCTCAGGCCTCACCGGCGGCGCCACCGCGACCAGTGTGCCGGGCGTCTTTGCCGCCGGCGACGTGGCCGATCACGTTTATCGCCAGGCGGTCACCTCGGCCGGCACGGGCTGCATGGCAGCGCTCGATGCCGACAAGTACCTGGACACGCTGGATGCCGGTAGCGCCCACTGAGGCGGAGTCTGCAAGCGGGGCCGCCCGATGCCCCTGAAGGCGGAGGTCGTCGGGCGCATCGCAGAAGTCGACGCCCGCGAGTGGGATGCGCTCGATCGCTCGGGCCACCCGTTCACGCGGCACGCGTTTCTCGAGGCGCTCGAGGCGACGGGCTGCGTCGGCGAAGACACCGGCTGGATTCCTGCGCACCTGGTCGTGCGCGATTCACGCGGCGGCGGCGCAGTGGCGGCTGTCCCGCAGTACCTGAAGACGCACTCCTGGGGCGAGTTCGTGTTCGACTGGAGCTGGGCGCAGTCGTACCTGCGGTCGGGCCTCGACTACTACCCGAAGCAACTCGCCGCGGTTCCGTTCACGCCCGTCACCGGCCCGCGCATGCTGATCGCGTCGGGCATTGCGGACACGGACGAGACGGACATGCGTGACGAACTCGCCGGGTTGCTGCTCCAGACCGCGCGCCGTGCCGGCGCCTCCGGCGCGCACGTCAACTTCACGCTCGAGGACGACCAGTCGGCGCTCGAGCGCGCCGGCTTCCTGCGGCGTCACGATTGCCGCTTCCTCTGGTGCAATCGTGGCTACCGCAGTTTCGAGGCCTTCCTCGCAACGTTTCGGGCGGAAAAGCGCAAGAAGGTGAAACGCGAGCGTCGCAAGGTCGCCGAGGCCGGCATCGTGTTCCGCACGCTGGCCGGCGAATCGATCGACGAGGCGCTGTGGCGCGTGATCTTCGGGTTCTCCGAACGCACGTTCCTGCGCCACGGGAACGGTCACTACCTGAACGTGGATTTTCTCGAGCGGGTGTCGCGCGCCCTCCCCGGCTCGGTCATGGTCAAGCTCGCCGAACGCGACGGTCGGCCGCTCGCGGCATCGATATTCTTCGAGGGCGGCGGCTGGCTCTACGGCCGCTACTGGGGCACGGCCGCACACGAGGATTCGCTGCACTTCGAGGCGTGCTACTACCAGGGCATCGAACACTGCATCGAGCGCGGGCTCGCGTTCTTCGACCCCGGCACGCAGGGTGAGCACAAGATCGCGCGCGGTTTCGAGCCGACGCGCACGCTCTCCGCGCACTGGCTCGAGCACGGTGGATTTCGTGCCGCGGTCGCGCGTTACCTCGAGCGGGAGCGCGATGCGATGGACGCCTACATCGCCGAGGCGAGCGAACACGTTCCGTTCCAGCGCGCCGGCGCAGGGCTGGATGCGTGATTCCCTGGCTCAAGATGTCCGACCCGCCGGACGCGTTTCCGCCGGTGAGCCGCGCGCTCGAGGATCCGGACGGGCTGCTCTGCGCGGGCGGCGACCTGGCCCCCGAGCGCATCCTGGCCGCGTATCGGCGGGGCATCTTCCCGTGGTACGCGGAAGGGCAGCCGATCCTGTGGTGGTCACCCGACCCGCGCATGGTGCTGTTCCCGGACGAGCTGCGCGTCAGCCGCAGCCTGCGCAAGAGCCTGCGCAATCGTGGTTACCGCGTGACGTTCGACCAGGCGTTCACGGAGGTGGTGTCCCAGTGCGCAGACAGCGGCGCCCGCGCGTTCGAGGGCACCTGGATTTCGCCCGACATGCACGCCGCCTACGTCGAGCTGCACCGCCTCGGCCATGCCCACTCGGTCGAAGTGTGGTGCGAGGAGCGCCTCGCGGGCGGCCTGTACGGCCTCGAACTCGGTCGCGCGTTCTTCGGCGAGTCGATGTTCAGCAACGAGACCGACGCGTCGAAGGTCGCCCTGTTCCACCAGGTCGGGGCACTGCGCGACCGCGGCGTCGAGATCATCGATTGCCAGGTCGCGAGTGAGCACCTCTTTTCACTGGGCGCTCGCCTGATCGCGCGGTCGGAGTTCATCGGGCGCCTGGAGCGGGCGATCCCGCCGGCCGAGGTGCTGGCCGCGCGGGCGGACCATCGAACCGCACGGTGAGGCCGCCGACGGACCGGTTGCGCGCACTGCAAACCCACGGCGTTCTTGCACCCGCCCGGGGTATTTCGCATTGCTTTAGCAGGGGCCTTTATGCAGAATTCGCGCGGCTTTTGGGCCGGTGCGAGGGTGCATGACGAAGGAAGATGCGATCCAGATGGAGGGCCGCGTGGTCGAGACGTTGCCGAACACGACGTTTCGCGTCCAGTTGCAGAACGGGCACGTCGTCACCGCCCACATCTCCGGCAAGATGCGCAAGAACTACATCCGCATCCTCACGGGCGACACCGTCACGGTGGAGATGACGCCCTACGACCTCACCAAGGGACGCATCGTCTACAGGGGACGATAGTGGCTAGTGTCTAGTGTCTAGTGGTTAGTAGGATCGAGGCCGGCTTTCGCCGGCCTCTTCGTTTTCCGCATCTGGACGACGACCGACGGCGCCTCCTACCAGACACTAGACACTAGACACTAGCCACTGGCCTTCTAGGCCCTGTCCACCCGCGCCGCGTAACAGCCGTGGCGCGCATTGTGCAGGTGCAGGTAGGCGACGCCCGGGTTGGCGAACAGGCGTTCGATGGTCGCTTCGAGCTCGGTCCCCTGCACCACGTCCGAATCCACGATCCAGTCGCGCGCGTCGTAGGCGCGCACAGAAAGCAGGCGTCGACGCTGCTGGTCGGGTACCTCGTCGACGGCGACGTGCGAGCGCGCGGCCTCGCGCCGCACGATGATCGGGCCCGAGGCCCGGTAAGGTGAGTCCGCCGGCTGGTGCGCAAACGTGAACAGCAGCACCTGCTCACCGGGCACCGCGTCCTGCAACGTGACCCGGCACGGGTACATGTGCGGCTCGTCCACGACGAGTTGCACGACACCCGCCGCTCGCAACGGCTCGGGATCGAGTCGCAACAAGTGCTCGACCTGCTCGATCGGCAATCCCGTGATCTTGAAACCCATGTCGGCAACTCCCCGGGACTCCAGGCCCGATGCGATCAGGTTGCCGTCGCTGCACCGCCGGCGCGACCCGGATCCTGCGCTCCTTGCCACGCGGTTCCCGCCGCCGCGACCGGGGTGCAGGTCCCCGGTCAGTGGCCGGTTTCGAACGGGGAAGATTTGCCGGGTCGGTTCCGCGGGACGCCGCGGGGCGCTGACCCGCGTCGTGCGCCCCTCGCCTTACCGCGCGACCTCCCCGCTCAGGCGCGGAGAGGTCGGCAGCAGGAGACGCGATATCACTCGAGCAGTGCGGGCTCTTCGGAGGATCGGGTCTCGACCTTGAGCTGGTCGTCCTGGCCCACCGTGACGAACGCGTGGCCGCCGTGTTCGAGCCGCCCGAACAGCAGTTCCTCGGCGAGCGGACGCTTGATGTGCTCCTGGATCACGCGCGCCATCGGCCGGGCGCCCATCTTCGGGTCGTAGCCGCGCTTCGCGATCCAGACGCGCGCGTCGTCGTCGATGTGCAGCGCCACGCCCTTCGACTCGAGCTGCGTCTCGACTTCGACGAGCAGCTTGTCGACGACGCGATTGATCGTGTGCTCGTCGAGCGGCGCGAACTGCACGACCGCGTCGAGCCGGTTGCGGAACTCCGGCGAGAACGTCTTCTTGATTGCCTCCAGGCCGTCGCTCGCGTGGTCCTGCGCGACGAAGCCGATCGAGGCGCGGCTCATGTCGGCCGCGCCCGCGTTCGTGGTCATCACGATCACGACGTGGCGGAAATCGGCCTTGCGCCCGTTGTTGTCGGTCAGCGTGCCGTGGTCCATGACCTGCAGCAGCAGGTTGAAGACGTCGGGGTGCGCCTTTTCGATCTCGTCGAGCAGCAGCACCGAGTGCGGGTGTTTGGTGATCGCCTCGGTCAACAGCCCGCCCTGGTCGAAGCCGACGTAGCCCGGCGGCGCGCCGATCAGGCGCGAGACCGTGTGGCGCTCCATGTACTCCGACATGTCGAAGCGCACGAGTTCGACGCCGAGCGCGAGCGCGAGCTGGCGCGTCACCTCGGTCTTGCCGACGCCCGTGGGGCCCGCGAACAGGAACGAGCCGACCGGCTTGCGCTGGTCACCGAGACCCGAGCGCGCCATCTTGATCGCCGAGGCGAGTGTGTCGATCGCCCGGTCCTGGCCGTAGATGACGAGCTTGAGGTTGCGCTCGAGGTTCTTGAGCGTGTCGCGGTCGTTGCTCGACACCGTCTTCGGCGGGATCCGCGCGATGCGCGCGACCACGTCCTCGACCTGCTCGACCGTGACCATGTCGGAGCGCTCGCCGACCGGCTTCAGCCGCTGCCGCGCGCCCGCCTCGTCGATCACGTCGATCGCCTTGTCCGGCAGGTGGCGGTCGTTGATGTGGCGCGCCGAGAGTTCGGCCGCCGCCTTGAGCGCCTCGTCCGCGTACTTGACGCCGTGGTGATCCTCGAACTTGGTGCGCAGCCCGCGCAGGATGTCGATCGTCTCCTGCACGGTGGGCTCCACGACGTCGATCTTCTGGAAGCGGCGCGTCAGCGCGTGGTCCTTCTCGAAGATGCCGCGGTATTCGTTGTACGTGGTCGAGCCGATGCAGCGCAGCTCGCCGTTGGCGAGCGCGGGCTTGATCAGGTTCGAGGCGTCCATCACGCCGCCCGAGGCTGCGCCGGCGCCGATGACCGTGTGGATCTCGTCGATGAACAGGATCGCGCCCGGCTGCTTCTTGATCTCGGCGAGCACGCCCTTCAGGCGCTTCTCGAAGTCGCCACGGTACTTGGTGCCCGCGATCAGCGAGCCCAGGTCGAGCGAATAGACGGTGCTGTCCGCCAGCACGTCGGGCACCTTGCCCTCGATGATCAGCCGCGCGAGCCCTTCGACCAGCGCGGTCTTGCCGACGCCGGCCTCACCGACGTAGAGCGGGTTGTTCTTGCGGCGACGGCAGAGGATCTCGACCGTGCGCTCGATCTCGAGCTGCCGGCCGATCAGCGGGTCGATCCGGCCTTCCTGGGCCAGCTTGTTGAGGTTGGTCGCGTATTTCTCGAGCGCGGAGGCGCCCTCCGGGTCACGCTCGCCCTCGACCTGGGCCGAGGCTTCCTCCGAGCCCGTGGTGCGCGGGGCATCCTCGGACTTCGAGAGCCCGTGGGAAATGAAGTTGACCACGTCGAGTCGCGAGACCTCCTGCAGGCCGAGCAGGTACGCGGCGTGGGAGTGCTTCTCGCTGAAGATCGCGACCAGCACGTTGGCGACCGAGACCTCCTTCTTGCCGCTCGACTGGACGTGGAAGACCGCGCGCTGCAGCACGCGCTGGAAGCCCAGCGTGGGCTGGACCTCGCGGTCGTCGTCCTGCTTGAGCCGCGGAGTGGTCTGGTCGACGAAGTCCTTGAGCTCCTTGCGCAGGCGGGTGGCGTCCGCACCGCACGCGCGCAGGATCTCCCGGACCTTGGGAGTGTCGATGATGGCGAGCAGCAGGTGCTCGACCGTCATGAATTCATGCCTGGCTTCCCGGGCGCCCTGGAAGGCCTCGTTCAGGCAGATCTCGAGTTCACTGCTCAACACGGTGTCAGGCCTCTTCCATGGTGCAGAGTAAAGGGTGCTGGTGCTGACGAGCATAGGTCGTCACCTGGGCCACCTTGGTCTCGGCGATCTCGTACGTAAACACGCCGCATACCCCCTTGCCCCGGGTGTGGACCTCGAGCATCACGCGCGTCGCCGTCGTGCGGTCCATGCCGAAAATGTGCTCCAGTACATCCACCACGAACTCCATCGGGGTGTAGTCGTCGTTGAGGAGGACGACCTGGTAGAGGGGCGGTCGCTTGGTCTGCGGCCGTGCCTCCTCAACAATCAGACCGTGTCCCTGCTGGCTATGTTCCTCGGTCATCTCTGCCTACGCCGCTCGAGGCTTCTATATAGGGCTCCACCCGCGGCCTGACAAGCAGCGGGGAGCGACTTCGTGACTACGCTCCCGGGAGAGGCCGTTTTCCATCTGCGGAACCTGGCACTCGGCCGAACTGACCCGCCACCCGTAGTGCCCGCCGACGTGTCATCGGCGGCCAGAGCGTGTCGCGGTCCGTATCAAACGCAACCTCCTTGAGGCGTCGTCCTGCAAGTCCGTATGATGCCGCACACCCCGGGGAACGTCCTTGCCGGACGGACACTTACGAAGGACCTGATGCAACTGCCCCAGAGCGTGAACGCGCGCCTCAGCCGAATTGCCTCGGTCGCCCAGGGGGCCCGGTCGGACGGATGGCAGAAATTCCTGCCGTGGGCCGTTTCAGCGCTGCTCGTCGTGGTCCTGGCCTGGCAGCTCGTGCAGCTGGCGTGGGCGCTGCTGGGCGCCCGCGGCGTGCAGGCGCCCGTGGGAACCACGCCGGCGGCACCGGCCACCGCCGGACGGCCGGCAGTCGACGTGGGCGCCATCGTCGCCGCGCACCTGTTCGGCGAGGCCAATGCCCCGGCGGGTGCAACGGACCCGAACGCCGTGGCGGCGACGCAGATGCCGCTGGTACTGGTCGGCACGATCGCTCACTCCGACCCCGAACAGGGCTACGCGATCATCGGCGAGAGCGCCCAGACGGCCAAGGTCTACGGCGTCGGCAAGACGATCACGGGCGGCACCAAGCTGCACTCCGTCTACCCCGACCGCGCGATCATCGACCGTGGCGGCAAGCTCGAGGCACTGCTGCTGCCGAAGAAATTCACCGGGGGCGGCATGAACGTTTCGGCGGGGCCTGGGTACGCGGGCGGGCGGCCCGATCCGATGCTCGGCGAGCGCCTGCGCCAGCTCGCGGCCAGCAACCCCGCCGCGATCACCGAGATCCTGCGGCCGCAGCCGGTGTTCGCCAACGGCCAGCAGCGCGGCTACCGCGTCTATCCCGGACGGAACCGGATGCAGTTCAACAAGCTGGGGCTCCTGCCCGGCGACATGGTCACGGCCATCAACGGCACGCCGCTGGACGACCCGGCGCGGGGGATGGAAATCCTCTCGACGATGAACAGTGCGGCCAACGTCACGGTCACCGTCGAGCGCAACGGCGAGACTGTGCAAGTGAACATCAACAACGCCCAGATCGCGGCGGGTGCGGAGGTCATGGACGCCTTCCCCGACGCCGTCCCGGTCGAAGAGTTGCCGGCGATGAACGATGGGGATCCGGAGTAATGACGATAAACTACAACATGTCCAAACGAACCCTGCTGGCGGCTGCGGGCCTCGCACTGGCCCTGGCGCTCGGTGCGGTCATCGTCACGTTGCCCACGCCCGCCGTCGCGCAGGCGCAGGGCACCATCACCCCGAACTACAAGGACGCCGACCTCTCCCAGATCATCGAGGCGGTCAGCGCGGTCACCGGCAAGAACTTCATCGTCGACCCGCGCGTGAAGGCGCAGGTGACGATGCTGTCGTCGACGCCGATGACGCCGAACGCGTTCTACGAGGCCTTCCTCTCGATCCTGCAGGTGCACGGCTTCGTGGCCGTGCCGTCGGGCGACACGATCAAGATCCTGCCCGACGCGAACGCCCGCCAGGTGCCGGCCAACGACCTGCCCTCGCGCGTGAGCTCCAGTTCGGACGAGATCGTCACGCAGGTGGTCGCGGTCAGGAACGTGAGCGCGGCGCAGCTCGTGCCGATCCTGCGGCCGCTGATCCCGCAGTACGGCCACCTGGCCGCTTACCCCGCCGCGAACATGCTGATCATCTCGGACCGCGCCGCGAACGTGAACCGGATGATGCGCATCATCCAGCGCATCGACCAGCAGGGCGACGAGGCGGTCGACGTGATCCCGCTGCAGCACGCCAGCTCGGCGGAAGTGGTCCGCATCATCAACAGCCTCTACACGGGCGGGGCCGCGGCCGAAGGCGCCGGCATGCCGTCGGTCAAGGTCATCGCGGACGAACGCACCAACAGCGTGCTCGTCAGCGGCGAAAC
>DASUMQ010000059.1:0-8833 GCA_036277615.1 Steroidobacteraceae bacterium | reverse complement strand
GCTCGCGGCCTCGCTCGAGCACTTCGCGGCGGTCGGCCTGGCCGCGTTGCGCAGCAAGTCGCTCGAGCTGACCGGGTACTTCGAGCGCCTCGTGCGTGCGCGCCTCGCGGGCCGTGTCGAGATCGTCACCCCGTCCGACGCAGAAACGCGCGGCGCCGCACTGTCGCTGCGACTGCTCGGCCTGTCGTGCGACCGCGCACGCGCGGTGTTCGACGGCCTGCGCCGCCGCCTGATCCTGCCCGACTGGCGCGAGCCCGACGTGATCCGCGCGGCGCCCGTGCCGTTCTACAACCGTTTCGACGACGTGTGGCGTTTCGTGGACGCGCTGCACGCCGAGCTGCCGCCCTGATCTTCCACCAAGCCGGCCGGCGCGCCGGGTGACAACGACCGACCACCGGACGAGGTTCGCTTGACGCCGAATTCCGTCACCGTGCTGGGCGCAGGTCTTTCGGGCGCGCTCATGGCGATCTACCTCGCGCGACTGGGCGTCGAGGTCACCGTGTACGAGCGCCGTCCCGACTCGCGCAAGGTCGACATGGACGCGGGCCGCTCGATCAACCTCGCGCTCGCGGACCGCGGCATCCACGCGCTGCGGCAGGCCGAGGCCTACGACGACGTCGCGCCGCTGCTGATTCCGATGCGGGGACGCATGCTGCACGCGGTCGACGGCACGCTTACGTTCGCGCCGTACGGCCAGCGCCCCGACGAGGTCATCCACTCCGTATCGAGACCGGGACTGACGCGCACGCTGCTCGACCACGCGCAGCGCCGGTACGGGATCGAGCCGCGTTTCCTGCAGGCTGCGCGCGCGCTCGACTTCGAGAGCGACCGGCTCGTGATGCTCGACGAGGTCTCCGGCGACAGCTACACGCGGCCGCTGGCGCCGTTGATCGCCGCGGACGGTGCAGGCTCGGTCGTGCGTCGTGCGATGACCGGCCAGCTCGGGGTGCAGGTCGTCGAGGACCTGCTCGACTACGGCTACAAGGAACTCACGCTGCCGGCCGGTCCCGGCGGGGCACACCAGATCGAGCGCGAGGCGCTGCACGTCTGGCCGCGCGGCGGCTTCATGCTGATCGCGCTGCCGAACCTCGACGGCAGTTTCACGGTGACGTTGTTCCTCGCCCTCAAGGGCGGGCCCGACTCGTTCGCGGCGCTGCACAGCCGCGCGGGCGTCGAGGCGTTCTTCGCACGTCATTTCCCCGACGTCGTACCGCGCATGCCCGCGCTGGCGCGCGAGTTCCTCGAGCATCCGATCGGGCGCATGGGGACGGTCTACGCGGACCAGTGGTCGGCGAACGGCCGCGCCGTGCTGCTCGGCGACGCCGCGCACGCGATCGTGCCGTTCCACGGCCAGGGCATGAATGCCTGCTTCGAGGATTGCCGGGAGCTCGACCGACTGCTGCGCGCGACGGGCGACTGGACCGCGGCATTCGAACGGTTCACGGCGCTGCGCAAGCCGAACACCGACGCGATCGCGGCCATGGCGCTCGAGAACTTCACCGAAATGCGCGACACGGTCCGCGACCCGAAATTCCTGCTGCGCAAGGAACTGAGCTTCGAGCTCGAGCGGCGCCACCCGGGACGCTTCATTCCCCGGTACTCGATGGTGATGTTCCACCACGAGATCCCGTACGCGGTGGCGCGCGAACGGGGCGAGATCCAGGCCGGGATCCTGGCTTCGCTCACCGAGCACGTGGACTCGGTCGCGAGCATCTCACCGGACGAGATGGACGCCGCCGTGCTCGAACACCTCGAGCCGCTGGCGCGGGAGTTTCGACCCTAGACGACCGAGGCGCCCACCTGCTTGCGCGGCGCATCCTTGCCGCCCTCCGGGCGCTGTGCCGCCTGCAGTTCGTGCAGGATCGCGACCAGCTGACCGATCTGGTACGGCTTGGCGAGGTGCGCCTGGAACCCCGCCTGCAGCGCCCGCGCGCGATCCTCGTCGCGCGTGTACGCGGTCAGCGCCACGGCGAGCAGGCGGTCCGGCCCGAGTCCCAGCTCGTTGCGGACGCGCCGGATCAGCTCGTAGCCGTCCATGGTCGGCATGCCGATGTCGCTGACCATCGCATCGAACTCCTGCGGCCGCGTGCGCAGGGCCTGCAGCGCGTCGAGGCCCGAGGTCACCGGCGCGACCCTGGCACCCTGGTCCTCGAGCATCTGGCGCAGCGATTCGAGCATCTCGGCCTGGTCTTCCACCGCGAGCACGCGCAAGCCCTCGAGCCGTACGTTGAGCAGACGGTCCGGATCGAGCCTGCGCCAGGTGCCGGTGGATTCCACGTCCACCGCGGCCAGGGACGACTCGTGCAGCGGCAGCGTCACCGTGAACAGCGACCCCTTGCCCGCGCCGTCGCTGGTGGCCTCGATGGAACCGCCCTGCAACTCGACGAGCTGCTTGACGATCGCGAGGCCGAGCCCGAGGCCGCCGTGCCGCCGCGCGGTCGTGCTGTCGGCCTGCTTGAACCGGCTGAAGATCTGCGGGAGGAACTCGGGCGGGATACCCTCGCCGTCGTCGCGGACGGAGATCTCGAGATTCGGGCCGCGCCGCCGCGCCCCCACCCAGATGTGCCCGTTCTCGGGCGTGAACTTGAGCGCGTTCGACAACAGGTTCCACAGCACCTGCTGCAGGCGTGTCGGGTCGCCGAGCACGATTTTCGGATGCGTGCCGACGTCGAGCGACAACGCGATGCGCCGAGCTTCGGCGGCGGGGCGGTGCGAGGCGACTGCCTGGGAGACGATCTCGGCGGCGTCGAGCGGGCGCACGTCGAGCGTGACCCGCCCGGACACGATGCGGCTCATGTCGAGCAGGTCGCCGATCAACTGCGAGAGCGCCATGCCGTTGTCGATGATCAGCGCCAGGCCCTTCCTGAGCTCCTCGTTCGCGGTGCCGTACTTGCGCGCGAGGATGCGGCTCCACAGCACGATCACCGAGAGCGGCGTGCGGAGCTCGTGCGACAGCGTCGCGAGGAACTCGTCCTTGGCGCGCGTCGCAAGTTCCGCTTCCGAGCGCGCCGCACGTTCGCTCTCGAGCAGCTGCTCACGTTCCTCCTCGAGGCGGCAGCGCTCGGTCACGTCGATGCTCGTGCCCGCAAAGGCGACGAGGTCGCTGCGCGACCCCACGCGCGGGACCCCGTACGATTCTATCCAGCGCCACGCGCCGTCCGCTCGACGCACGCGCGCCCTGGCGTGAAACGGCGCCTTGCGTTGCACGCAGTCCAGGAAATCCGACTCGTAGGCGGCCCGGTCCTCCTCGTGCACGAGCGCCTGCCACCCGTCGCAGCGCGCCTGCTCCTGCGTGACGCCGAAGAAATCCTCCCAGCCCTTGTTGACGAACAGGATCTTTCCCGCGTCATCGTGCACCCAGATCAAGAGCGGCACGCTGTCCGCCATGACGGTAAAGCGCCGCTCACGCTCCTGCGCGTCGGCGGCGGCCACTTCGGCCCGCGTCCGCGCCCGGCGCGCGGATTCCGCGAGCAGGATCATGATCGCGTTCTCGACGACGAAGATCGCTGCGCCGGTCGCGAACGCTGCGTCCACCGCACGCGTCGTGAGCATCACGGCGACCACGACCGACACGACCGTGGCGATCACGCCATGACGCCAGCCGGCGACCATCGCGCAGAGCAGGATGGCGGGGAAATACGGCAGGAACGGGAACTGGTCGGCCCCGAGCTGATCGAGCCCGAGCCGGATGAGCGTCGCAACGACGAGTGCCGTCGTCGTCAGTACGACCGGTGGCCAGTGCGCGAACCACGAGTGCAGCCGGGCCATCAGGTCGTCGTCAGCACGGTGCACGGAATCCGTACCTCCGCGGCATTGGCGGCATGTCCCCCGTTATCCTGCTGGCGAAAAACCGCGCTCATTCTAGCAGCGGCGTCCGACACTCCCGTCGTGGCCGTCCGTAGGACGGCTCCGACACACTGCCGTCGGCGACGCTCACTCGGCCCGGCGCCGCCGCAGCTCCAGGAAGCTGTACGGATAGGCATGCCGGGCGTCCGCCTGCCGGTCGTCGCGGCTCACCTCGTCCCAGTCGCCGACCGCGACGGCCGGGAAATACGTGTCGGCGTCGGCGACCGACGCATGGACGAGCGTGAGGTGCAGGACGTCGGTCGACGGCAGCGCGAGGCGATAGATTTCCGCCCCGCCGATGATGCAGACCTGGGGCACCTGGCCGGCGGCGACCAGCGCCTCGTCGAGCGATCCCACGACGGTCACGCCCGCCGGCGCGAAGCCCGACCGCCGCGTCACGACGATGTTGTGGCGGCCCGGCAGCGGCTTGCCGATCGACTCCCAGGTCCTGCGCCCCATCACGACCGGCTTGCCCATCGTGAGCGCCTTGAAGCGCTTGAGGTCCTCGGGCAGGCGCCACGGCAACCCGCCGGCGCGACCGATCGCGTTGCGTTCGTCCATCGCGACCACGATCGAGACGAGTGGTCGCACGACGGGCTCAGGCGGCGCGACGCGCGCCGCGCTTGCGCTTCTTCGCAGCCTCGCGCGTGGGCGGCTTGCCGGCGGACTTGCGCGCATTCGCCCGCGCGCGTTCACGGCGGCGCTTTTCGTCGAGCGGCACGCGGTCGAGCATCGTGCCGCGGCAGTCGGCGGCGCCGCAGAGACACCGATAGAGCTGCAACTCCTCGGGATCGTCCGTGCTCTCCCAGGTGAGCTGGTAGTCGTAGCCGAGTTCCTCACCGGGCTGGATCGTGCGCAGCGCCTCGATGAACACCCGCCGGTCCTCGATGATCGTCTCGCAGTTCGCGTCGCACTTGTGGTTGATGAAGCGCGCCGCGTTGCCGTCGATACCGGCATCGATGCACAGCTCGTCGTCGACCACGAACAGGAACGTGTGGCCATCGTCGGGTCTCGCGTCGTACCGCGCGTCGGCCTCGGCGTGCGAGATGCGATCGCCCAGATACTCGATGATGCGGGTGCCCTTGCGGATCCGGCGCGCAGCGTAGACGCCGCGGCCGTGGATCCTGGAAGTGCGGACGACGACGTACGGATTCTCCTCGCTCGGTCGCTTGCGCGTGACGGCTGCGCGGCGCATGTGCGCGTGGTGCGGCGCCGGCTTCTTCGACGCGGGCTTCGACGGGGTCTTGCTCATACTGCGATAGGTGCCTTGATGGCGGGGTGGGCGTGGTAATCGACGAACTCGAAGTCGTCGTAGCGGTACTCGAACATCGAGGCCGGCCGTCGACGGATCACCAGGCGCGGCGGCGGATACGGCGAGCGCTCGAGCTGCAGGCGCGCCTGTTCGACGTGGTTGACGTAGAGGTGGGTGTCGCCGCCCGTCCAGACGAAGTCGCCGACGCCGAGGTCGCACTGCTGCGCGACCATGTGCGTGAGCAGCGCGTAGGAGGCGATGTTGAACGGCACGCCGAGGAACACGTCGGCGCTGCGCTGGTAGAGCTGGCACGAGAGCCGCCCGTCCGCGACGTAGAACTGGAACAGCGCGTGGCAGGGCGTGAGCGCCATCCGCTCGAGTTCACCCACGTTCCAGGCATTGACGATGATGCGGCGTGAATCCGGGTCGCGCCGGATCAGTTCGAGCGCACGCGAGATCTGGTCGATCCTGCGGCCGTCGGCCGCTTGCCACGCGCGCCACTGCGCGCCGTAGACCGGACCGAGCTCGCCATCGTCGTCGGCCCACTCGTCCCAGATCGTGACGCCGTGCTCGCGCAGGTAGTGCACGTTGGTCTCGCCGCTCAGGAACCAGAGCAGCTCGTGCACGATCGACTTCAGGTGCAGCTTCTTGGTCGTGATCAGCGGGAAACCCGCGGCGAGGTCGAAGCGCATCTGCCAGCCGAACACCGATAACGTGCCGGTACCGGTCCGGTCGGTCTTGCGCGCGCCGCGCTCGAGCAGGTGACGCAGCAGGTCGTGGTATTGCCTCATGCGCGTAGCCGTCAAGCCGTGCGGTAGTTTCCCGAGGGGTCCCGCCGGCGGTACGCGTAGGCGAACATCGCCAGGCCCCCGATGATCATCGGCAGCGAGAGCACCTGGCCCATCGTCACCCAGTCGAAGAACAGGTAACCACGATTCGCGTCCGGCACGCGGACGAACTCGACCGCGAACCGGAATACGCCGTAGCAGAGCAGGAACAGCCCGGACGGCGCCCAGCGGAAGCGCGGCTTCGAGGTGAACCACCACAGGATCACGAACAGTGCGAGGCCTTCGAGCGCCGCCTCGTAGAGCTGGGACGGGTGCAACGGCGTGCCGTCGACGACGACGGCCCACGGCCCGTTGGTGGGCTTGCCCCAGAGTTCACCGTTGATGAAATTGCCGATGCGGCCCGCGCCGAAGCCGATCGCGGGCAGCGGTACGGTGAAATCGAACACGTCCGGCACGCGGCGGCCGCGCCGCCGCGCGAACAGCACGAGTGCGAGGATCACGCCGACCAGCCCGCCGTGGAACGACATGCCGCCTTCCCAGATCCGGATCGCGCTGAGCGGATCGGCGAGCAGGCGCTCGGTCCCGTAGAACAGCATCCAGCCGAGGCGGCCGCCGAGGATCACGCCGACCGCGCAGAAAAAGATGAGGTCGTCGACGTCCTGCGGCGTCCAGGTCGATTCGGGTCGCGCGGCGCGCCGGCGCGCGAGCCACCAGCCCGCGAGGAAGCCGACGAGGTACATCAGGCCGTACCAGCGGACGTGCAACGGCCCGAGCGAGAGCGCGACGGGATCGGGGTGCGAGAAGACGAACATCGGCCGCGTATCTTACCTGTCGGTCCGCTCAACTGCCCGACTGGATCGGGATCACCTCGTTCAGTCGTGCACGACGCGGCAGAACAGCGCCTTCAGGTAACGCGTCTCCGGGATCGCCGGGTGGATCGGGTGATCGGGCGCGTGCCCGCCGACCTCGACGATCTGCGCGAAGCGATCCAGGTGCCGCGCCGATTGCTGGATCGCGAACATCAGGTCCTCCTGCGCCAGGTGATGCGAGCACGAACACGAGACCAGCACGGCGTCGCGCGCGAGCACCTGCATCGCGAGCTGGTTCAGCTTGCGGTAGGCGGCCTGTCCCTTCGGGATGTCCTTGCGTCGCTTGATGAACGCGGGCGGGTCGATCACGACGACGTCGAACTTCTCGCCGGCGGCGCGCAGCGTCGCCAGTGCGTCGAAGGCGTCGGCGCGCTCGGTGCGGACCTGCTCGAGCCCGTTGGCCTCCGCCGAACGCCGTAGCAGCTCGAGCGCGGGCGCGGACGAATCGACGCACACGACGTCCGTGGCGCCGGCCTTCGCCGCCGCCAGGCCCCAGCCGCCGAGGTAGCAGAACACGTCGAGCACCCGCCGGCCCGGCACGTACTTGAGCAACGCGCGACGGTTGGCGGCCTGGTCGTAGAACCAGCCCGTCTTCTGGCCCTGGCCCACCGGTACGAAAAAGCGCACGTCGTTCTCCTCGACGACCGCTTCGGGGACCGCGGGACCGAACGCCGTCTCGACGTAACCCGGCAGGCCCTCGAGCTCACGCGCACCCGAATCGTTCTTCCAGACGAAAGTGCGCGGCCCGATCACCTTCTGCACCGCCGCGACGACGTCCGCCTTGAGCGCCTCCATGCCGGCCGTCCCGGCCTGGCCCACGATCACGTCGTCGAAACGGTCGAGCACCAGGCCGGGCAAGCCGTCCGACTCGCCGTAGACGAGCCGGTAGAACGGCCGGGAGTGCAGCCGTTCGCGCAGCGCGAGCGCGACCTGCAGTCGATGCACGATCAACGACTTCCCGGGCGGGTAGTCGGGATCGCGCCCGACGATGCGCGCGCAGATCAACGCGTGCGGATTGACGTACGCGTAGCCGAGGAAGCGATCGTGGCTGCTGACCACGCGGCACAGCGCGCCCGGCTGAAACGCCGTGAGCGGCGTCCGAGCGGTGTCGACTTCGTTGCTGAAGATCCAGAGGTGCCCGGCCGTGAGCCTGCGTTCCTCGCGCGGCTTCAGCCGCAGCTCGGCGATGTCGGTCGTCGGGATCTCGATTGCCGCGGTCGGGGTGGACATGCGCCTCTCCGCCGCCGGGCGGCAGCCTTCCGTTATAGACTGCCCATTCTAGCCGACCGTGCCCGACAGGTTTTCCGCCCATGCAGCCCGCCTCCTCGCCCGGTCACCGCAACGCGCTTGCGAACGAGAGCAGCCCGTACCTGCGCCAGCACGCTGCGAATCCGGTCGAGTGGTATCCCTGGGGCCCCGAGGCGCTCGAACGCGCGCGCAGGCTCGACCGGCCGATCCTGCTCTCGATCGGTTACTCGGCCTGTCACTGGTGCCACGTCATGGCGCACGAGTCGTTCGAGGATCCCGGCACCGCGCAGCTCATGAACGAGATGTTCGTGAACGTGAAGGTCGATCGCGAGGAGCGACCGGACCTCGATCGGATCTACCAGACCGCGCACCAGGTGATGAACCAGGCCGGCGGCGGGTGGCCGCTCACGGTGTTCCTCGCGCCCGAGTCGCAGCGGCCGTTCTTCTCCGGGACGTACTTCCCGCCCGAGCAGCGCTACGGCATGCCGGGATTTCGCACCGTGCTCGAGAAGGTTGCCGAGTTCTATCGCACGCGGCGGAGCGACCTCGAGGCCTTCGGCGACAAGCTCGTCGACGTGCTCGGCCAGTTGCAGCCGCCACCCGATCACGGCAGCGAGGCACTCTCGCGCGAGCCGCTCGGCGTCGCCCGATCGACCCTGCAACGCGAGTTCGACGCACGCTTCGGCGGGTTCGGCGATGCGCCCAAGTTTCCGCACCCGACCAACCTCGAACTGCTGCTGCGGGCATGGCGCACGTCCGCCGCGGGCGACGAGCCCGACCTGCAGGCCCTCTACATGGCCACGCTGACCCTGACGCGGATGGCCGAAGGC
>DASUMQ010000058.1:0-10791 GCA_036277615.1 Steroidobacteraceae bacterium | reverse complement strand
CCGATCGCGAACAGCGCATCGCGGATCTGTTGCGCGCGGGCGCCGCGGTCCGGCGAGCCGTCACCGATCGCCGCGAGCAGCTCGGCGCCGACGACGCGATTGTTGGCGGTCCAGATGCGCCCGGTCGCGGGGTTGAGCACCCGCGGATACGCGGCCGGCTCGCGCCAGCCCGGCCAGCCGGCGTCCGGCCCCGTCCAGTCCGACGGGACGCCGGCGTCGTAGCCTGCGCCGCGCAAAGGCATGCGGCCGAGCAGTGTCCAGGCGACGTTGCCGTCCGCGTCCGCGCAAGCGAAGTTCTGCACCGGACCGCCGATCGTGTTCGCCACCGGCAGCGCTGCGGCACAGTCGCCCACGGTCTCGAGCGCGAGCCACTGCAGGTTGGTGGCCTCGGGCCGATGCGCAGTCCAGGCCAAGGCGAAAGCAGCCTCGCCGTCTTTCTTGCCGGGCAGCAGCGGTCCCCATTCCGTGAGATCGACCACGACGTCGCGCGTCGCGCCGCTGCGCGAGTGAACCGTCTCGGTGACGCGCTCCACCGGCTTCCATCCGGCGGCCGCTCGATAGCGCCGACCGTCGGGCGTGCGTTCGACGCGGACGAGGTCGCTCCAGTCGCCGTAGCTGTTCGTGAACCCCCAGGCGATGCGCCGGTTGCTGCCCACGACCATGATCGGCGCACCCGCCAGCGTCAGGCCCATGAGGTCGCGGCGAGTCTCCGCGGACTCGCCGGCGACCAGCAGACGCACGCGATACCACGTGTTCGGCACCCCGAGGCCGAGGTGCATGTCGTTCGCGAGCAGCCCCGCCCCGCTGCGTGTATGGGTGCCCGCCACGGCCCAGTTGTTGCTGCCGACGGCGCGATTCTCGGCTGCGGTCGGCCGGCTTGCCGCCGTGGCGGCGACACGGCGGAACTCCGCTTCGTAGCGGCGCAGGTCGAAGACCTCGGGCAATGGCATCGGCGCCGCGTCCATGACGACTCCGTCGATCGGCGCCTCCCACGCCGGCGCGACCGAGTACACGTACCGGAACACTTCCGGCGGCAGCGACCGCTGCAGCAACCCGCGTTGCCGGTCCGCGCTCGCCTCCGCATCGTTGAGCTGCAGGTACATGCTGAACACGACGAGCAGGCTGTCCTCGGCTCGCCACATTTCCGGCCGCTGGCGCAGCAGCAGGTACTCGAACGGCCGCACGCGCAGCGACGCGAGGCCCGCGTTGACCCCCGCTGCGTAGGCAGCGAGCAGCGAGCCCTGCTCCGGTGGCAGTTGCCGCAGCACCTCGCCCGCGATGCTCGTGAAACGGTGCACGCGATTCCGCGCGTCCGTGTCGAGCGCGGCGTCGCCGAACACCTCGGCGAGCCGCCCCGACGACATCCGTCGCGCGAGGTCCATCTGGAAAAAGCGATCCTGCGCGTGCGCGAACCCCGTCGCGTAGGCCACGTCGTCGCGCGACTGTCCGGTGATCGTCACGGCGCCGAACGCGTCACGCTCGATCACCGCGTCGGCCCCCAGTCCTGCTGCAGCACGCTCGCCGTCGAGAGGAGGCAGGCTGCCACGGACGGCGAAGTAGGCGACGCCCACGACCAGCGCGGCGAGCGCGAGCAGACCGTACAGGACGCGGGAGAGCAGGCGCATCTGTAAATCGCCGGTGTTCAGTGTTCAGTGTCCAGTGTTCAGTAGGAACACAGCTGCGCCGCCGCACCGGACGCGGTCGGCTTCCTGCTGAACACTAGACACTAGTCACTGGACACTTTCCACTCACGGCTCGACTTCCAGCAGTTTCATCGTGTTCGTGCCGCCCGACACGCCGGAGAGTTCGCCGAGCGTCAGGATGATCTCGTCGCCCGGCCGAACGAACTCGCCGTCGAGCAGCACGCGCGAAATCGACCGGTACAGCTCGCCCGGGTCCGTGTGCGTGATGTCGAACGGCACGGGATAGACGCCGCGATAGAGCGCCACGCGGCGACGCGTGCGCTCGTTGCGCGTGAACGCGAAGATCGGGATGTCGGAGCGGATGCGCGACATCCAGAGCGGGGTCGCGCCCGACTCGGTCAGCGCGACGATCGCCTCGACGTCGATGTGATTGGCGGTGTACATCACGGCGTGCGCGATCGCCTGCGCGAACGCCTCGACCTTGCCCTCGAAGCGCTCGCCGTCACGGTTACGGGCGAGCTGGTACTTTTCCGCGCCTTCGATGACCTCGGCCATCGCCTCGATCGCGCGGACGGGATACTTGCCCACCGCCGACTCGCCCGAGAGCATCACGGCATCGCTGCCGTCGAGCACGGCATTGGCGACGTCCGAGACCTCGGCGCGCGTCGGCACCGGGCTGTGGATCATCGACTCCATCATCTGCGTCGCGGTGATCGTCACGCGGTCGTACTTCCGCGCGACCTGCAGGATGTGCTTCTGCAGTCCGGTGAGCTCGGCGTAGCCGACCTCGATGCCGAGGTCGCCACGGGCCACCATCACCGCGTCGCTCGCCTGGACGATCTCGTCGAGGCGCGGAATGGCCTCGCTGCGTTCGATCTTGGCGACGATGCGCGCGTCGCTGCCGGCCTTCTGCAGCAGCCGTCGCGCTTCCTCGACGTCGGCAGCCTGGCGCACGAACGAGACGGCGAGGTAGTCGATGTCGAGCTCGGCGCCGAGCACCACGTCCTCGCGGTCCTTGGCGGTCAGCGCCTTGGCCGAGAGCCCGCCGCCACGCCGGTTGATGCCCTTGTGATCGCCGACTTCGCCGCCCGTGAGGACGCGGCAGACGACCGTGTGACCCTCGACCGCGGTCACCGCGAGCTCGACCTGTCCGTCGCCGAGGATGAGTTCGTCGCCGGGGTGCACGTCGTCGGCGAGCTCCGCATAGGTGATGCCGACGCGGCGATCGGTGCCGTCGTGCGGACCGAGGTCCGGGTCGAGCACGAACGTCGCGCCTTCGTTCAGCACCGCGCGACCGCCGGCAAAGCGCTCGATGCGGATCTTCGGTCCCTGCAGGTCGCCGAGCAGCGCGACGTGCTTGCCGACGTTCGTGGCGGCCTCGCGCGCGCGCTGCACGCGTCGCGTGTGGTCGGCGGGCTCGCCGTGCGAAAAGTTCACGCGCAGCACGTCGGCGCCGCACCGGATCACGTCCTCGAGCACTCCCGGCGCGTCGGTGGCGGGGCCCAGCGTGGCAACGATCTTCGTGCGCCGTCTCAGCATGATGCGTGGACCCTCCTGCATCGGCGTCCGCGTTCGAATTCTGGCCGGCCCCGCCGTGTGCGGCCGACAGGCGTCGTTTCAGCCGGCAGCGCGCCGTTCGAGCATCTCCACGGCCGGCAGCTTCTTGCCCTCGAGAAACTCGAGGAACGCGCCGCCCGCGGTCGAGATGTACGAAATGTCTTCCGCAACGCCGTACTTTTCGATGGCCGCGATCGTGTCGCCGCCGCCCGCGATCGAGAACGCCGGGCTGCGCGCCACGGCGAGGGCGATCGTGCGCGTCCCCTCGCCGAACTGGTCGAACTCGAACACGCCGACCGGGCCGTTCCAGACGATCGTGCCGGCGCCCTGCAGGGCGGCTGCGAAGCGCTCGGCCGTGTCGGGGCCGATGTCGAGGATCATCTCGTCGGCAGCCACCTGCGCGACGGTCTTCACGTCCGCTTCGGCCGAGGCCGCGAACTCTTTCGCGACCACGACGTCGGTCGGCAACGGGATCTCGACGGTCGAGGCCTTCGACCGGGCCAGCAGCCCACGCGCCGTCTCGACCATCTCCGACTCGTGCAGCGACTTGCCGATCGGCTGTCCCTGCGCCGCGAGAAACGTGTTGGCAATGCCGCCGCCGACGATGAGCTTGTCGACCTTGCCGAGCAGGTTCTCGAGAACCGTGAGCTTGGTCGAGACCTTCGAGCCCGCGACGATCGCGATCAGCGGCCGCTTCGGGTTCGAGAGCGCCTTCTCGAGCGCTTCGAGCTCGTTGGTCAGCAACGGACCCGCGCACGCGACCGGCGCGAACTTGCCGACACCGTGCGTGCTCGCCTCGGCCCGGTGCGCGGTCGCGAAGGCGTCCATGACGTAGACGTCGCAGAGTGCCGCCATCTTCTGCGCGAGCTCGTCCTTGTTCTTCTTCTCGCCCTTGTTGAAGCGGACATTCTCGAGCAGCACCACCTCGCCGGGCTCGCAGCTCACGCCACCGAGCCAGTCGCGCTCGAAGCGCACCTTGCGTCCCATGAGTTCCGAGAGCCGGGAGGCGACCGGCGCCAGCGAGAACTCCTCGTCTGCCACGCCCTCTTCCGGCCGGCCGAGGTGCGACATGAGCATGACCCGCGCGCCGGCCTTCTGCGCCGCCGTGATCGTCGGCAGGGAGGCGCGGATCCGCGCATCGCTCGTGACGACGCCGTTGTGGACCGGGACATTCAGGTCTTCCCGGATCAGGACCCGCTTGCCGGCGAGGTCCAGGTCGTTCATGCGGAGGACGCGCATCATGCTCGCTCCTGTTGTTCGTGTGGGCGATCGAGCACCGACGAGGCAGGTCACTTCGCGACGACGCGCGCCATCTCGAGCACCTTGCTCGAATAGCCCCACTCGTTGTCGTACCACGCCACCACCTTGACGAACGTGTCGTCGAGCGCGATGCCGGCGTCGGCGTCGAAGACCGACGTGCAGGTCTCGCCGCGGAAATCCGTCGCGACGACCTTCTCCTCGGTGTAGCCGAGCACGCCCTTCATCGGGCCCTCGGACGCCGCCTTCATCGCGGCGCAGATCTCGTCGTACTTGGCGGGCTTGCTCAACTCGACCGTGAGGTCGACCACCGAGACGTCCGAGGTCGGCACGCGGAACGACATGCCCGTGAGCTTCTTGTTGAGCTCGGGGATGACCTTGCCGACGGCCTTCGCGGCGCCCGTCGACGACGGGATGATGTTCTCGAGGATGCCGCGGCCGCCACGCCAGTCCTTGTTCGACGGGCCATCGACCGTCTTCTGCGTCGCGGTCGTCGCGTGCACCGTCGTCATGAGGCCGCGCTTGATCCCCCAGGTGTCGTGCAGGACCTTGGCGACCGGCGCGAGACAGTTGGTCGTGCACGATGCGTTGGAGATGATCGACTCGCCCGCGTACTTCGTGTGGTTGACGCCGAAGACGAACATCGGCGTGTCGTCCTTCGACGGCGCCGTCATGATGACTTTCCTGGCGCCCGCGGCGAGGTGCTTCTCGGCGGTGTCCTTGGCCAGGAAGAGGCCGGTCGCCTCGACGACGACGTCGACGCCGAGGTCGCCCCACTTCAGTTCGGCGGGATCCTTGACCGCGGTCAGGCGGATCCTGCGACCGTTCACGATCAGCGTGTTGCCCTCGACCGAGACGTCGCCCTTGAAGCGGCCGTGCACCGAGTCGTACCTGAGCATGTACGCGAGGTAGTCCGGCTCGAGCAGGTCGTTGATGCCCACGACCTCGACGTCGGCGAAGTCCTTGACCGCGGCGCGGAACACCATGCGTCCGATGCGACCGAATCCGTTGATGCCGACCTTGATTGCCATTCTGTCTCTCTCCGTCAGGTGTGATCGTCGAAACCGGTGACCGGCACCGTCAGTTCCGCGCGAGCAGCTCGCCCGCGACTTCCGCAACGTGCGCCGCCGTGAAGCCGAAATGCTCGAACAGCTTCTTCGCGGGCGCCGACGCGCCGAACGTCTCCATGCCGACGACGGCGCCCTCGGTGCCGACGTAGCGGTACCAGCCGTCGCGCACGCCCGCCTCGATCGCGACCTTCGGCACGCCCGCGGGCAGCACCCTCGCGCGATACGCCGCGTCCTGCGCGTCGAACAGGCTGGTGCACGGCATCGAGACGACACGGACCCGCGTGCCCTTGGCGCCGAGCAGACGGGCCGCCTCGATCGCGAGCGCAACTTCCGAGCCCGTCGCGACCAGTACGCAGTCGGGCCTCCCCTCGGCGTCGACGAGCACGTAGCCGCCGCGCTCGATCGCCGAAACCTGCTCCGCCGTGCGCGTGGCCGGCGCCAGCGCCTGGCGCGTCAGCACCAGCGCGGTCGGCCCCGTCGTGCGTGAGACGGCATCGGCCCAGGCCACCGCGGTCTCGACCGTGTCGCAGGGACGCCAGAGCCGCAGGTTCGGGATCAGCCGCAGGCTCGCGACGTGCTCGATCGGCTGGTGAGTGGGGCCGTCCTCGCCGAGGCCGATCGAGTCGTGCGTGAAGACGTAGATCACGCGCTGGCTCATCAGCGCCGACATGCGCACGGCGTTGCGGGCGTAGTCCGAGAACACGAGGAACGTGCCACCGTAGGGCACGAAGCCGCCGTGCAGCGCAATGCCGTTCATGATCGCGGCCATGCCGAACTCGCGCACGCCGTAATGAATGTAATTGCCGCCGCTGGCGTGGCCCGACACCGGTTTCGAGCCTTTGTGATTGGTATTGTTCGAGCCGGTCAGGTCCGCCGAGCCGCCGAGCATTTCGGGAATCGCCGCACCGAGCACGTTGAGCACCTGCTGCGACGACGAACGCGTCGCGACGGTGGCAGGCTTCTCGACGTTCGCCTGCACCAGCGCCTGCAGCTTCGCGCGCCAGTCGGCAGGCAACTCGCCGCGCAGGCGCCGCTCGAGCTCGGACGCAAGTTCGGGATGTGCCGCGCGGTACGCCTCGAGGCGCTGTTTCCAGGCCTGCTCGACCTGCGCACCCTTCTTGCGCGCGTCCCAGCCCGCGCGAATGTCCGAAGGAATTTCGAAGGCCGGTGCCGTCCAGCCGAGGTGTTCCCGCGTCGCGGCGACTTCGGCCTCGCCGAGGGCGGCGCCGTGCGTGGACTCGGTGCCGGCCTTGTTTGGCGAGCCCCAGCCGATCACGGTCTTGCAGCAGATCAGCGAGGGGCGGTTCGTCTCCGACTTTGCGGCCTGGATGGCACGCTCGACCGCGTCCGGGTCGTGCCCGTCGACGTCCGGCACGACGTGCCAGCCGTAGGCCTCGAAACGCTTCGGCGTGTCGTCGGTGAACCAGCCGTGCACCTCGCCGTCGATCGAGATGCCGTTGTCGTCGTAGAAGCCGATCAGCTTGCCGAGGGCGAGCGTGCCCGCGAGCGAGCACACCTCGTGTGATATGCCCTCCATCAGGCAGCCGTCGCCAAGGAACACGTAGGTGTGGTGGTCCACGATCGCGTGATCGGGGCGGTTGAACTCCGCCGCCAGCAACTTCTCGGCGAGCGCCATGCCCACCGCGTTCGCAAGTCCCTGCCCGAGCGGACCGGTCGTGGTCTCGATGCCGAGGTGCTGGTCCACTTCGGGGTGGCCCGCGGTGTGCGAGCCGAACTGGCGGAAATTCGCGATGTCCTCGACCGACAGCGGATAACCGGTCAGGTGCAGCAGCGAATACAGCAACATCGAACCGTGGCCGTTGGACAGCAGGAAACGGTCGCGGTCGGCCCACTGCGGATTGCCGGGATTGTGCTCGAGGTGATCCGCCCACAGCACCTGCGCGATGTCGGCCATTCCCATCGGCATGCCCGGGTGACCGGAGTTGGCCTTCTGGACCGCATCCATGCTCAACGCCCGGATGGCGTTGGCGAGTTGCCGGCGGGTGGGCATGAGGGACCCTCGTGGAAAGCCCGGCATTTTAACGGGCTGCGCCGGACCGGGTCACCCTGTTTTGCCACCGCGTTTTTTGCCACCGCCGCCGGGCCGGCCGGGTATCAGTAAAAAGCGAAACGTCACAACGGACGCCGACGCGCGCGGCTATACTCCGCCGCCTGATCGCCCGGGGATTCTCATAGATGTCAACCAGTTACCTGTTCACCTCCGAATCCGTTTCCGAGGGCCACCCGGACAAGGTGGCGGACCAGATTTCCGACGCCGTGCTCGACGCCATGCTGGCGCAGGACAAGAAAGCGCGCGTGGCGTGCGAGACGCTCGTCAAGACAGGCGTCGCGGTCGTCGCGGGCGAAGTGACGACGGAAGCCTGGGTCGACCTCGAGGAAATCGTCCGCGGCGTGATCACGGACATCGGCTACACGTCGTCGCAGGTCGGTTTCGACGGGCGCACCTGCGGTGTGATCAACATCATCGGCAAGCAGTCGCCCGACATCGCGATGGGCGTCGACCGCGGCAATCCCGAGGAACAGGGCGCGGGCGACCAGGGCTTGATGTTCGGCTATGCCAGCAACGAGACCGACAACCTGATGCCGGCGCCGATCTGCTACGCGCACAAGCTCGTCGAGCGCCAGGCGGAAGTGCGCAAGAGCAAGCTGCTGCCATGGCTGCGCCCGGACGCCAAGTCGCAGGTGACGTGTCGCTACGTCGACGGCAAGGTCGTTGGCCTCGACGCGGTGGTGCTCTCGACCCAGCACGACCCGGACGTCAAGCTCGAAGACCTGCGCGAAGCCGTCATGGAGTTGATCATCAAGCACGTGCTGCCGAAGGAGTGGCTCGGCGGCTCGACCAAGTTTCACATCAACCCGACCGGCAGTTTCGTGATCGGCGGGCCGGTGGGCGACTGCGGCCTGACCGGGCGCAAGATCATCGTCGACAGCTACGGCGGAATGGCGCGCCACGGCGGCGGTGCCTTCTCCGGCAAGGATCCGTCCAAGGTGGACCGCTCCGCGGCCTACGCGGCGCGCTACGTGGCGAAGAACATCATCGCCGCCGGCCTGGCCGAGCGTTGCGAGATCCAGGTTTCGTACGCGATCGGCGTCGCCGAACCCACCTCGATCACGGTCGAGACGTTCGGCACAGGCAAGGTCGGGCAGGAGCGGCTGGAACAGCTCGTGCGCGCGCATTTCGACCTGCGTCCTTACGGCATCATCAGGATGCTCGACCTGGTGCACCCGATGTACCGCTCGACCGCATCGTACGGTCACTTCGGCCGCGAGCCGACGCACATGACGTACAAGTGGAAAGAAACGATCGCCGGCAAGCGCGTCGAGAAGAGCGAGGCGTTCACGGCGTTCACCTGGGAGAAGACGGACAAGGCCGAGGCGCTGCGCCAGGACGCCGGACTAATGAAGCGGATGGCCGTCGGCTGACGAATCGGTGATCCGCGGGCATCCCGAACAGGGATTTACCCGCAAATCGAAGATATCGACACGAGCGGTGGACGCGACGCCGCGTCCTGGACCTCAGCCGGCCGCAGCTTTTTGCGCTGCCGCCGCCGCGAGCCTCGCCTTGATTGCCTCGACGAAGGCGGGTCTCGCCGCGTCGCGGTTCCGCGCGAGCATCTGCACGTGCGGCTTCTCACCCAGTCGTTGCAGCAGCTCGCGCGCCGCCGGCCAGTCGGCCAACGGGTCGACGCCGAACAGGCTCCTGGACACGGTGCTCGCGAGTTCGACGCTGTAGAGAAAGACGATGTCGGCCAGCGTGAACTCCGCGCCGGCGACGTACGGTGTGAACCGGCCGTGGCGCCGCAACGCGGCGAAGCCACCCGCGAGGTCCTCGCGCGCCTTTTCCTTGATCGCCCGCGGCACGGTGCCGCCAAAGAAAGCCTCCGCGAAACAGGACCGTCCCGGCAGTTCGATGTAGAGCTCCATTTCCTTCATGAGGCTGCGAACGTACGCGCGGGCCTGAGGATCGCGCGGGAGCAGCGGCTGACCGGTGCCCGCCTCCTCGAGGTACTCGAGGATCACGCTGGCCTCGTTGATGTAGCCCTGTGGCGTCTCGAGCACGGGGACCTTGCCGCGCGGGCTCCTGGCCAGGAACTCCTCGCTCTGGTCGGGATATGTCAGCACGTACTCGAAGGCCATGCCCTTCTCGAGCAGCGCCAGGTGCACCATGTTGACGTAGTTGCTGACGGGAAATCCGTGGAGCCTGATCACCGTTTTCTCCTCGTTCCGGGCATGGGCCGGCCCGCCGGTTCGGCGCCGGGGACGGCAGCCTACCGAAGTCCCCGGGCGTCCGTCAGTGGCCGGGGCACCGCCGGCATCGATCCGCAGCCCGGACCGCCCATTCTCGGCGTGAAGGGTTGGTCCGCCGCCGTCGATTTCGCTAGACTTCGCGCCCAGCCTGAGGAGCGCTGCAACGGGTTTCCTGCCCGCCAGGCTCAGGTCATGGGTTTACCCAACTGCGCTCGCTGAACCACGTGCCAGTCGTTCAGGCGAGCAGCGAACAACTTCGTCCCTGTCGCGCCCGAACCTGCACGGTCCACCGAGAGGATCGACCGATGAACGCCGTTGTAACGCCGACCGCGACGCAGGACTACCGCGTCGCCGACTTAGGGCTCGCCGACTGGGGCCGCAAGGAAATGGTCATTGCCGAGAGCGAGATGCCCGGGCTGATGGCAGTCCGCCAGGAGTTCGGCCAGGACAGGCCGCTCCGGGGTGCGCGGATCGCAGGCTCGCTGCACATGACCATCCAGACCGCGATGCTGATCGACACGCTGAAGGCGCTCGGCGCCGACGTGCGCTGGGCCTCGTGCAACATCTTCTCGACCCAGGATCACGCCGCCGCCTACGTCGCGGCGACGGGCACGCCCGTGTTCGCATACAAGGGCGAATCGCTCGACGAGTACTGGGAGTTCACGCACCGGATCTTCGAGTGGCCGAACGGCCAGCTCGCGAACATGATCCTCGACGACGGCGGCGACGCCACGCTGCTGCTGATGCTCGGCGCGCGCGCGGAACAGGACGCGTCGGTGATCTCGAAGCCGACCAACGAAGAAGAAACCGCGCTCTACGCCGCCATCCGCAAGCGTCTGGAGACGAGCCCGGGTTGGTACTCGAAGCGGCTCGCGCAGATCCAGGGCGTCACCGAGGAGACGACGACCGGCGTCAAGCGTCTCTACGAATTCGCGAAGAAGGGCCAGCTGCCCTTCCCGGCGATCAACGTCAACGACTCGGTCACGAAATCCAAG
>DASUMQ010000057.1:0-6117 GCA_036277615.1 Steroidobacteraceae bacterium | reverse complement strand
TAGCGCGTCGAAATGCGGTCGGTGCCGTCGAGGACCACGTCGTACTCGCGCAGCAGGTCGCACACGTTCGCGGCGCGCACCTCGATGTCGTGCACGACGACCTCGACGTGCGGATTGAGCGCGCGCAGCCGGTCACGCGCGGCCTCGACCTTCGGCCGTCCGACGCTCGCGGTGTCGAAGAGGATCTGGCGCTGCAGGTTCGACGCATCGACGCGATCGCAGTCGACGACGCCGAGCGTGCCGACACCGCCAGCGGCGAGGTAGAGCGAGGACGGCGATCCCAGGCCGCCTGCGCCGATCACGAGCACGCGCGCCGCCTTGAGCTTCAGCTGTCCTGCGAGCGCAACTTCCTCGAGCGTGAGGTGGCGCTGGTATCGCTCACGTTCGGCCGACGAGAGCGTCATCACGGCGTCTCACCCGCCGCTGAGCGCGCAGATCAGGTGCAGCGTCTGGCCACGTTCGACGCGGTGATCGAGCGATTCTACCGGCGCCGTGTCGACGTAGAGGCGGATGTGCGTGCGCACGCGGTCCTGCTCGTCGATCATGCGGAACCGCATGCCCGGATAGCGACGGTCGAGATCGGCGAGCACCTCGCGCACGGTGGCACCGCACGCTTCGACCACCGGGCGCCCGTCGGTGTACGAACGCAGCGGACTCGCGACGCGCGTCCGGACGGTATCGAGGGTCGTGCTCACGTTCCGGTCCTCGCGATTTCCGGCGGATTCAAACGCCGGCCGTGACCGAAAATACCTGCGGCAGGTGACGCGCGACGCAGGCCCACGACTGGCCTTCGTTGCGGCTCGCCCAGATCTCGCCCGACGTCGTGCCGAAGTACAGACCGAGCTTCTTCACGTCGCCATCCGCGCACATGGCCTGGCGCAGCACCGTGAGCCAGCCCTGCTTGCGCGGCAGCCCGCGGTCGAGTCGCCGCCACGTCCGGCCGCCGTCGGCCGTCGTGTACACGGCGGGCTTGCCCTCGGGCGACGTGCGCGGCCACACCGACGTTCCGTCCATCGGAAACACCCACGCGCGGTCCGGGTCGGTCGGGTGCAGCACGATCGGGAATCCGATGTCGCCGACCCGGCGCGGCATCCCGGCGCCGATGCGCGTCCAGCGCTCGCCGGGCCGGTCGAGCCGATAAATGCCGCAGTGGTTCTGCTGGTACAGGCGGTCGGGGTGCGTCGGGTGCACGTCGAGGCAGTGCGTATCGTGGCCGTATTGCGGGTCGGGGTCCGGCAGGAAATCGGCGGCGCACCCTGCATTGAGGGGACGCCAATCACCGCCGCCGTCGGTCGACTCGAACACGCCGCCGCTCGAGACGCCCAGGTAGAGGTGCCGCGCGTCGCGCGGATCGATGCGCACCGAGTGGAGCAGCTGCCCGATTGGTGAACCCGGCCCCTGGATCCACGTCGCGTGCATCGGGTGGTCGTTGAATCCCGCGACCGGCTCCCAGGTCTCGCCGCCGTCGTCGCTGCGGAACAGGCCGGCCGGCGACGTCCCGGCATACCAGGTGCCACGTTCGCTCGCGTGCCCGGCCGTGAGCCAGAACACGGCGTCGACCGCACGCAAAGTCTCGCCTTCGTTTGCCTTGCGGAATGCCGGCGGTCGCCGCGCCTCCGTCCACGTCCGGCCGCGGTCCGTCGAGCGGAACACCGTCGGCCCGAGATGGCCGGTCTTCGCGGCCGCCAGCACGACCCTGGGCTCGCGCGGGTCCTGCACGACGTGGTGAATGACGTGCCCGAGGAACTGCGGCCCGACCAGCTTCCAGGCGCGTCGTCGCGCATCAGCGCGCAAGGCGAACATGCCCTTGCGCGTCCCTACCCAGAGGGTCGTGTGCTTTGGCATGACGCAGAGCTTGCCCCATCCGCGGCGGCCGTCAACCACGTGGGGGGTGAAAAGGGTTTGCGAGCGGACGACGGCGCGCCGGGTAACCTACGCGCCCATGACCACAGTGACGTTCCGGAACGCCGAGGTCCGCCTGTCGGAAGCTCTCAAGACGACGCGTGCCGCCGTGTCCGGCCACGCCGTGACGTTGCGCGAGCTTCTCGGCCTCGTCGGCGAACAGGGCCTGCTCATCTTCTGCGCGATCCTGGCGGTGCCGTTCGTGCTGCCCGTGACGGTGCCCTTCATGAGCACCGCGCTCGGCGCACCGATGCTGGTGATCGCCTGGGCGATCGTGAAGAACCGCGTTCCGTGGCTGCCGGACCGGATGCTCGATCGCGGATTGCCGGGCGACACCGTGCAGCTGGTGCTCGAGCGTGCGGCACGCGCGGCCGCGCAGTTCGAGCACCTGGTCCGGCCACGATTGCTCCGGCTCACCGCGACGGACGGCATCAACAGCGTCAACGGCATCGTGCTGTCGATCGCCGTGCTGTTGCTGATGATCCCGCTCCCGCTCGTGCCGTTCAACAACACGCTGCCGGCCGTCGCGATCATCCTGCTCTGTCTCGGCCTCACCGAGCGCGACGGCGCGCTCGTGCTGCTGGGCTACGTCTCCACGGTCGCAGCGGCCGGCTACCTCGGCGGCCTGCTCTGGCTGGCGGCCAAGACCGGCAGCAACCTGGACGTGGCGTGGCGCGCCGTAGCGTCCGTGTTCGAGCGCTTGTTCTGAATCAAGGCGAGGCCGTGCCGAAGTCGTAGAATTACCGAGGTTGGGCACCAGGAAAGGTCACTGTCATGCGCGTCACCCGTCTGTTCACTTTGCTTGCCTGTCTGAGCGTCGTCGCTTCCGGAGCGGCCGTCGGCGGCCAGTCCGACCCGGCACACGAGCAGCACCGACACGGCGGGGCCGACGCGCTCGTCACCAAGCTCGAGTTGCAGGACGGCAAGCGCTGGCCGACCGATGCGGCGTTGCGGACCGGCATGGGCGCGATTCGCGCGGCATTCGACGCGGACCATCCGGCGATCCACGAAGGCCGCGAGACGGACGCGCAATACACGGCGCTCGCCGCGCGCATCGAGCGCGAAGTGAACACGATCGTGGCGAAATGCAAGCTGCCGCCGGCCGCGGACGCGCAGTTGCACTACGTCGTCGGCGACCTGCTGCAGGGCGTGGCGCTATTGCGCGGCGACGATCCTGCAAGGTCGCGGCACGACGGCGCGAGACTCGTGCACGGCGCCCTGAACGCGTACGGCAAGTACTTCGAGGATCCGACCTGGACCGCCGACGCCGGTCCCGGACACGATCACGATCACTGATCAGGCGGCGCGTCGGCGCTCTCCTCCCCATCGAGTTGCCAGGGCTGCTCGCGCGCGAAGCGTCGCGCGAGGTAGTCGACGATGACCCGCACCTTCGCCGACAGGTGCCGTCGGCTCGGATACACCGCGGCGATCGGTGAGCGCGGCGGCCGGTATCCCGGTAACAAGGAGACGAGTCGTCCCGCGCGAATTTCTTCGGCCACGATGAAGTCGGGCGTGTAGACGACGCCGAGGCCCTGCGTCGCGAGCGAAGCGAGCAACTGGCCGTTGTTCGCGCGATGTCGCGGCGCGATGCGTACCGTGACGTCTTCGGCCCGACCCGCCGAATCGGCGAACCGCCAGGTGTTCGGCAGGCCCACGTTGGCGTAGCTCAGGCACTCGTGACGCGCGAGGTCCGACGGGGCCGCGAGCGGCGCCGTCGCGCGCTCGAGGTAGGCCGGCGCGGCACAGCAGACGATCTGCGTCCACCCGAGTCGTCGCGACACCATGCCCTGCTGGCCGATGCTGCCGATGCGTATGGCGAGGTCGAAGCCCTCCTCGACGAGGTCGACGGCACGATCGGACACGTCGAGATCGAACAGCACTTCCGTGTGTTCGGCTGCGAAGTCCGCGAGCGCCGGCGCGAGATAGCGGATGCCGAAGCTCACGCCGCACGTGAGCCGCAGCGTGCCCTTGGGCGCCGTCGCCGCGACGCGCACGGACGCCACGGCGTCGTCGAGGTCCGCGAGCAACTGCACGGCGTGCTCGTAGAACGACTGCCCCGCTTCCGTCAGCGACAGTCGTCGCGTCGTGCGATTGAGCAAGCGCACGTCGAGGTGCGCCTCGAGGTCCGACACCTGCCGAGAAACGGCGGACGTGGACAGGTTCAGCCGCTCGGCGGCGCGCGCGAAGCTGCCGCTTTCGACGACTTTCGCG
This sequence comes from Steroidobacteraceae bacterium, assembly GCA_036277615.1. Classification (GTDB taxonomy): domain Bacteria; phylum Pseudomonadota; class Gammaproteobacteria; order Steroidobacterales; family Steroidobacteraceae; genus RPQJ01. The sequence continues at coordinate 2,004 of DASUMQ010000057.1, read as the reverse complement.
AAGGCCTGGATGGCCAGGAATCGGTCCATTGAGCGACCTCGCTGCGAGTACGACCGAGCGCGCGCCAGCCGCGCCGGCGTCGCCGCCACGGGTTTCGGGTCCGGGAATTTCCGACCGGACCGTCCGCGGCATGGATGCCGCGGCGGAGCCCCCATGGATGGGTTCACGGCGTTCCGGGCGGGAATTCCCGGATCCGAAGCCCGAAGGCGACCGGGGCCCGCGCCTAATTATTGCAATTCTCGCAATAATTCATGTCTCGGTCGATGGTTTATCGCGATTGCTCGAATGTGGACGATGACCTCCACGGCCATCCGGCCCCGCAGAGAGGAGCAACGACACCATGAAGCTGTACTACACCCCCGGCGCCTGCTCGCAGGCTCCGCACATCGTGATCCACGAACTCGGCCTGCCCTACACGGCGGTCAAGGTCGACCTGGTCAAGCACACGCTGCCCGACGGCTCGGACTACCGCGCGATCAACCCGAAGGGCTACGTGCCCACGCTCGAACTCGACGACGGCACGCGGATCACGGAAGCGAACGTGATCCTGCAGTACCTCGCCGACCAGAAGCCCGGTCGCGTCGCGGCGACGTTCGGTTCGATGGAACGCTGGAAGCTCATGGAGTGGTTGGCGTTCATCGCGTCGGAGGTGCACAAGGGCTTCGGGCCGCTCTGGAATCCCAAGACGCCCGAGGAGGTGCGTGAGCGCACCGTGCAGGCGCTCGGCAACCGGTTCGGCTACATCGCGAAGACGCTCGAGAAGCAGCCGTTCGTGATGGGCAACGAGTTCTCGATCGCCGACGCGTACCTGTTCGTCATCCTGAACTGGTCAGGACTGCACAAGGTGGACCTCAGCCCCTGGCCGGCGCTGCAGCAGTTCCAGGCGCGCGTCGCCGCCCGCCCGGCCGTGCAGGCGGCGCTCAAGGCCGAGGGCCTGGCGAAGTAAGCCCTCGAAGTCGTCGGTGAAACCACCGGCCCTCTCCCGCCGTTCACGCGGGGGAGTGGCTCGGTCGATCAACCCAAGGAGACCACATGACACGCCTGCCCACGTTGTTCCTGTCGCACGGCTCGCCGATGCACGCCGTCGATGCCGGTGGTGCGGGACAGGCGTGGCGTGCGCTCGCGGATTCGCTGCCGAAGCCGCGCGCGATCCTGATCGCCTCCGCACACTGGGAAACCGCCCTGCCGATGCTCACGGGCGCCGGGAAGCTCGAAACGATCCACGATTTCGGCGGGTTTCCCGCCGAGCTGTACAAGATCCGCTACGACGCCCCGGGCTCGCCCGACTTGGCGAACGAGGCGGCAACCTTGCTGCGCGATGCCGGCATGACGCCGTCCGTCAATGCCATTCGTGGGCTCGACCACGGCGCGTGGGTACCGCTCAAGTGGATGTATCCGGGGCGTGACGTCCCGGTCGTGCAGCTTTCGGTGCAGCCGCACCTCGGAACGTCGCACCACCTGGCGCTCGGCCGCGCACTCGCACCGCTCTCGGCGCGCGACGTGCTCGTGATCGGCTCGGGTCACGTCACGCACAACCTGCGCGACTGGTCCACGAGCCGCGGCGCGTCGGCGACGCTGCCCTACGTGACCCAATTCGCGGGCTGGCTCGAGCAGAAGCTCGACGCGCGCGACGTCGAGGCCGTGCTCGGCTATCGCGACCAGGCCCCGGGCGCCGAACGCGCGCACCCGACCGACGAGCACTTCCTGCCGCTGTTCGTGGCGCTCGGCGCGGCGGGACCCGCGCCGGTCGCAGAGAAGGTCTACGACGCGACCGAAGGCGCCGCGCTGGCGATGGACGCCTACCAGTTCACGCAGGCGGCGTGACACCGCAATGAAACTGGGACGCTCGGTCATTCACGCCGAGCGTCCCCCGTCCTGCTCCCGGTCAGGCGCGCTGGCGAGCGCCGCGGGGTTGCCAACGGCGACCTCCGGCAGGACGCGCCGCCGGCGTGGCCGTCCCGTGATGCTGGCGTCGGGCCTGCGCCTGTGCCACGGCACGCGGGT
>DASUMQ010000056.1:0-18727 GCA_036277615.1 Steroidobacteraceae bacterium | reverse complement strand
GGCCAAGATCCGGGTGCCGCCGCTCGAGGACTATGCGTGGCGGCTCTGGGACTACTGGGAGCGTCACCTCGATCCCGACCTCTCGATCGACCGCAGCCTCAAGGGCGCGGTCAAGGGCAAGGTCGTCGTGATCACGGGCGGATCGTCGGGCATCGGCGAGGCCGCGGCGATCCGCATTGCCGAGGCCGGCGGCAAGGTCGTGATCGTCGCACGCGACGAGGAGAGGCTCGCCGAGGTGAGGAAGCAGATCACCGACGCCGGCGGCTTCGCGAAAACATATTCCTGCGACATCACCGACCTGGACGCGAACGACAGGCTCGCCCGGGACATCCTCAAGGAATTCGGGCACGTCGACGTGCTGATCAACAACGCCGGTCGCTCGATCCGCCGCTCGCTCGCGCTGTCGTACGACCGCTTCCACGACTTCGAGCGCACGATGCAGCTCAATTACTTCGCGTGCGTGCGCCTCACGATGAACCTGTTGCCGTCGATGACGGCCCGCAAGGACGGGCACGTGATCAACGTCTCGTCGATCGGGGTGCTGACCAACGCGCCGCGCTTCTCGGCGTACGTCGCGTCGAAGGCGGCGCTCGAGTCGTTCGCACGCTGCGCGGCGTCGGAGTTCCACGACGAGGGTGTCCACTTCACGATCATCAACATGCCGCTCGTGCGCACGCCGATGATCGCGCCGACCAAGCTCTACGAGGAGATGCCGACGATCATCTCGCCCGAGGAAGCGGCCGACATGATCGCCGACGCGATCATCCGCAAGCCGCAGCGCATTGCGACGCGCCTCGGCGTGATGGCGGAAATCATGCACCTGGTGATGCCGAAGCTGTCGGAGGTCGTCATGAACTCCGCGTACCGCATGTTCCCGGACTCCGCTGCCGCGCAGGGCAAGCGCGAAGGCGAGGAGCCGCGGCCCGCGACGCGGGAAGCGATGATCTTCGCGTCGCTGATGCGCGGGATACACTGGTAGCGAGCGGTTTCGCGCGTGCGGCCGGAAGGACGTCTGGCCGGGGGTTGGCGGGAGCCCACGGAGGTGAACGCGAGGCGAACCCAGCCGCCTCGTGACGGCGGATAACTCGCTCGACGCATGCCGATACGGTCGCGTCCGACCGAAGCGAGCTTCAGGCCACTATTCCGTGACGCAGCGCGCAGTATCTGCATCGCGCTGCACCCGCGAGAGATGGACACAATTCTGGTGCAATCTGGGGGTTAGTCGGCTGTTCGCCGCCGACTCAGCCGAGGATACTGCCGCGGTGGCAGCGTCGGCCGCCCGGGGGCTGAACCGAGCCAGGAATCTGCGGTCTACCGCAACGACTCAAGGATAGAACCGATGAAGCTGACGATACTGCTCGCGCTGCTGCTGGTCGTTGCGATCGTCGTGACCATCAACTCCCGCAACAAGCGGGCGCGCGAGGCGCAGGCCTCGGCCGCGCTGGCGCGGCAGAGGGCCGCGCGTCGCAATCGCGTGCCGGACGTGTCGAGCAACCTGAAGGGCGTCACCGCCAGTCAGACGATGCAGCCGTATCGACCGTCGGACGCGTCTCATCCCCGGGACGAACGCGTCGCCTGATCCGGCCGGCTCATGCCTCGCTCAGGTGGCGCAGCGCCCCTGCAGAGGCCTCCCAGTTCCGGCCATCGAAAGGCTCGACGACCATTTCTTCCACCGTTGCCGGGTCGAGGCAGCGTGCGTTGACGCTGTAGCCATCGGGGTTCGAGCGCGGCACGTAGAACGACTTGACGCCGCACGTGCGGCAGAACAGGTGCCGCGCGACTTTCGTGCCGAACGTGTACTCGGTCAGTGCGGCGTCGCCTCGCAACAGCCGAAAGCGCTCGCGGGGCACGATCAGGTGCAGGAAGCCCGAAGCCGAGCAGATCGAGCAGTTGCAGTCCTGCACGAGCAGCCGTGACGGGGCCTCGACTTCGAAGGCGACGGCGCCGCAGTGACAGCCGCCGCGATGGGTGACGTGGCCGGTGGCGTTCATGCCGCCACCTTACTCCTCGTCACGCGCGGACGGCGGTTCAGCCCTTGTTCCGGGGTCTTTTCGCAGCGAGTTCCTCCGCGAGCCATAGCGCAACCGATCCGAACAGCACGAAGGCAGCGATTTCCATGTCGGGACTCCTGCGCGGGGGATCGCGCCTGGGCAAGTCGCAAGTCTGCGCAGACACGTTCCCCTGATCCGTGATCCAGTTACGACTTCGTTCTCGATACGCACAAATCGCGACCGGAATCGAACCGTCGCGTGGCCGTACGGGAACGGTACGTTTCGTTTGAGACGCAGTCAGAGGTCGATTGGCGATGCCCGCCGGGACCTCAGGCCGCCGGGATTTTCGCCCGACTTCGTCGCGTGGACCTGACGGGCGGGACCGGGCGCGAGGCTGCGCTCCCGTAAGCATTTGTGCTGAATCACCTGACCGGGTGGTTCACTCGCGCCTCGTCCTGTGGTCTAGTAGGACCACGAGCGATTCCGTCGTGCGCCACCCTGCCGCCCGCAGCGTCGCGCCGACCGGCTGGAGGTTCCATGGGAGTCGCGCGATGCCAGGGACGGTGTCGCGCGGCGCCCGCCTTCAGGATGTCGACGGTGCGCTGTCGCTCGACCTGACCCCACTGCCTCAGTCGCCGCGCAACGCCAACAGGGCCCCGCGCATCATGGTGAACTCCGCGGGCGTCGTACCGACGAGCTGGCCGTCGGCCTCGACCGCGACGCTTGGGTCGCTGTCGATGCGCACGCGCACGGCGGTCACGTGCCGCACGAGCGGGTCTCGCAGCACGGTGCCGACATAGAGCGCGGCCAGCTTGGGCAGTGCCCGCAGCAGGCCGACCTCGTCGATCGTCACGACGTCGAAGCGTCCGTCATCGACGAGTGCGCACGGGGCCACGTGCATCCGGTGGCCGCAGTATCGTCCGTTCGCGACGAGGGCGAGCAGCAAGCGTCCCTCGCGGGCCGGTGCCTCGTCCGTCGCGATGCGAAAGCGTGGCGACTGGTAGCGCCGGAGTTCACGCAGGGCGCCGGCCAGGTATGCCAGACGCGTCGGCGTCGGTACCGGCAGCCGCGCCAACACGTGCGCATCGAACCCGGCGCCCGCGACGTTGACGAACCAGCAACGATCGCCGCCGCGTGACGCGAACGAAATCACGCCGGCGTCGTGTGGCCGCGGCGCTCCGTGGGCCACCAGCGCGGCGAGACGATCGGGGTCGCGTGGCAGCCCGAGCGTTCGCGCCCAGTCGTTGCCGGTGCCGAGCGGCACGGGGACGAGCGTCGGCGCCGGCGCGCCGTGCGTGTCGCGGGCCCGCATGAGTCCGTTCAGGGCTTCGTGCACGGAGCCGTCGCCGCCGGCGACCAGGATGCGGTGCAGGCCCTCTGCCGTGGCGGCGTGCGCGAGCCGGGCACCGTCGCCGGGTCCGTGCGTCGAGTGGACGTCGAACTGCACGCCGGCGCGACGCAACGCCCGTTCGAATGCCAGCCACGCACGTTGGCGGCGCGAGCGACCGGCCGCCGGATTGCGAATCACGAGCCAACGCGCATCGATCAAGGACGCTGGCCGTGAGGAGCGGCGCGAGGCTGGCAGCGCAGTGTCGACCGGGAACACCGGGTCGTTCATGCGCCGACGATCAGCGCACCGGGACCTTGCAGTGCGACTCGATGAATTCCTGCTGGACCTTCAACTGCTCGCGTGTCGGGCGCCGTCCGGGCTCGAGCATGTCGGCCAGCTTGTTGCGTGCCTCGACGCACACGTCGCCCTTTGCGACGCGAAGCTTCGCGGCCTGTTCCTCCTGCTGACGGCGGGCCGCCGGCTCCTTGCTGCAATTCAGGTCGGCGGTCTGTTGCAGGCGACGAAATTCGGTCGGTTCGACGGGGCGGCCGCTGCGGGCCAGGCGATCCATCGACTCGAGCGCCACGACGCATTCGCGGTTCTGCAGTTCGGAGATGGCGGCATTGCGTCGGGCGACCTGTTCGGGCGACACCGCCGCGAGCCTGACGTTGCCCTTCGCGACCGCGGTGCCGCCACCTCGCTTCGACGAGGCCTGGGCGCCGCCGCCGCCGAGCGCAGCGACGGCGACCCGTTCGTATTGAATCCCCGGCGGCGGCCGTTCCGAGGACAGGTGCGTCACCCCGTCGTCGTCGATCCACTTGTACACGGCCGAGGCCGACCACGCGGGCGCCCACGCCAGGACGCACGCGAGCACCGTCGCGCCGCAGGCGACGGCCGGCGATCGGGATGGGCGTGGTTGCGGGGCATGGGCCGGCATCGCGGCACATTCTAGGCCGTGCCGTACCCCCGCAAGGTGACCTGTGTCATGGTCCGGGCGCACGCGCCCCCCGTTCCGGGTCAGCCGTAGCGCTTCAGGATGCTCGCCAGGCCCGCAGCACCCGGGTGCATTTTCTCGTACGGGATCTGGTTCAGCGGCACGTGCGTGGTGTTCATCATCTCGTGCATGTCGTGCGAGCTGGCTTCCGAGACGAAGATCAGGCCCGTCACGTGCTCGCCCTGCCGCAGCTTGGTGCGCAGGTATTCGAACGCCTTGCCGCGGTGCGTCGGGTCGTAGTCCTTGTCGAGCTTGCGCAGCAGGATCTGGCTGCCGTCGTGCATCCTGACCGGGAAGGCCTCGCCCTCGCCGTAGGAAGCCGTGATTTCCGTGCGCGGCGGGATGTAGTCGGCGTGGACGGCCTCCTGGTAGTGCTCGCGCGTGAACTGGTAGCTCTTGGTCGAGCCGACGTGGTCGTTGAAGGTGACGCACGGTGAGATCACGTCGATCAGCGCGAAGCCGCGGTGCCGGAGGCCTGCCTTGATCAGCGGCACGAGCTGGTCCTTGTCGCCCGAGAAGCTGCGCGCGATGAACGTGCCGCCGAGGCTGAGCGCTGCGAGGCACGGGTCGACCGGCGCCTGCCGGTTCTCCTCGCCCTTCTTCGACCTGGTGCCGATGTCGGCCGAGGCCGAGAACTGCCCCTTGGTCAGGCCGTACACGCCGTTGTTCTCGCAGATGTACAGCATGTTGACGTTGCGGCGGATCGCGTGCGCGAACTGACCGAAGCCGATCGACAGCGAGTCGCCGTCGCCCGAGATGCCGATGTAGTGCAGGTCGCGATTAGCTGCGTTCGCCCCGGCGGCGATCGACGGCATGCGGCCGTGCACGGCGTTGAACCCGTGCGCGCCGCTCGCGAAATACGCCGTGGTCTTGGACGAGCAGCCGATGCCCGAGAGCTTGGCGAGCTGCTCGGGACGGATGTCGAGCTCCCAGATCGCCTGGGTGATCGCCGAGGTCACGGAGTCGTGGCCGCACCCGGCGCACAACGTCGACATGGCGCCTTCGTAGTCGCGACGCGTCAGGCCGAGCTCGTTCTTCGGCAGGTCGGGGTGGCGGACCTTGGGCTTGTTGATGAAGCTCATGGAGAAGTGTCTAGTGGCTAGTGGCTAGTGGCTAGTGTCTGGTCGGAATGGAGCGTCTGGCGTCATGTCAGCAACCGCGGGCAGGAAAGTCATCGCCTGCTAGCCACTAGTCACTGGCCACTAGCCACTTCAGGTTGCCGCAACCGCGGCGACCTGGGCTCGCCGCTGGTCGCCGAGTTCGGCGATGACCGCGTCGACGATCTCCTTCGAGGTCATCGGCAGGCCGCTGTAGTGCAGCACGGAATGCAGCTTCGATTTCGGCACGTCCGTCTCGAGCGTCAGCAGCGAGCGCAGCTGCGCGTCGCGGTTCTGCTCCACCACGAAGATCTTCTCGTGCGACGCCATGAAGGTCTCGACTTCCTTGGTGAACGGGAACGCCTTGATCCGCATGTAGTCGATCGGGATGCCCCGTTTCCCGAGGATGTCGCGTGCCTCGTTGACCGCGCCGCGGCTGCTGCCGACCGCGACCAGGCCGATGCTGCTCGTGCCCGTGCTCTCGATCACGGGCGGTGGCACCAGCGCCCGCGCGCGCTTGAACTTGCGCAGCAGCCGGTCGAGCACGATCTGGTATTCGGTCGAGTCCTCGGTGTAGCCGCCGTACTGGTTGTGCCCGGACCCGCGTGTGAAATACGCGCCCTTGGCCGAGACGCCCGGCAGCGTGCGGTACGGGATGCCGTCGTCGTCCTTGTCGAGATAGCGGTGGAACTTGGGCAGTGCCTCGATCTCGTCCCTGGACAGCACCTTGCCGCGGTCGGGTCGATAGGCGTCGTCCCACTTGAGCTCGGGGACCATCCAGTCGTTCATGCCGATGTCGAGGTCGGACATCAGGAACACCGGCGTCTGCAGCCGCTCGGATAGGTCGAATGCCTGCACCATCATCGTGAAGCATTCTTCGGGGTTGGACGGGAACAGCAGCACGTGCTTCGTGTCGCCGTGCGACGCGTACGCGCAGAGCATGAGGTCGCACTGCTGCGTGCGCGTCGGCATGCCGGTCGAGGGACCGACGCGCTGCACGTCGACGATCACGGCGGGAATCTCGGCATAGTAGGCCAGGCCGATGAACTCGCTCATCAGCGAAATACCGGGCCCGCTCGTCGCCGTGAACGCGCGCGCGCCATTCCAGTTGGCGCCGAGCACCATGCCGATCGCGGCGAGCTCGTCTTCGGCCTGGATCACCGCGTAGTTGTTCTCGCCGGTCACCGGGTCGACGCGCAGCTTCGCACAGAAGCTCTTGTACGCGTCCATCAGCGACGTCGACGGCGTGATCGGGTACCACGGGCCGACCGTTGCGCCCGCGTACACGGCGCCGAGGCCGGCGGCCGTGTTGCCGTCGATCATGATGTGGCCCTTCGTCTTGTCCATGCGCTCGACACGCAGGGGCAGCGGGCAGGGCAGGTGGGCCTTCGCATAGTCGTGGCCGAGCTGGACCGCCTTCATGTTGGCTTCGACCAGCGCCGGCTTCTTCGCGTAGCTCTCGGTCAGCAGGCCGCGGATCACCTCGACGTCGATCTCGAGCAGCGCCGCGAGCAAGCCCACGTACATGACGTTCTTCATCAGGATGCGGTTGCGCACGCCGACGAAGTTCTCGTTGCAGATCCTCGCGAGCGGGGCCCCGAGGATCGTGACGTCGTCGCGCGTCAGCAGCGTCGAGCGCGGCCAGGTCGAGTCGAAGATCAGGAATCCGCCGGGGCTCACCTCGCGGACGTCCTTCTGGTACGTCTCGGCGTTCATCGCGACCATGAGGTCGACCCGGCCGGAACGGGCGACGTAGCCGTCCCGGGTCACGCGGATCTCGTACCACGTGGGCAGGCCCTGGATGTTGGACGGGAAGTAGTTCTTCCCCATCACGGGCACGCCCATGCGGAAGATGGACTTCATCAGCAACGAGTTGGCACTGGCGGAGCCCGTGCCGTTCACGTTGGCGAGCTTGATGACGAAGTCGTTTACGCGGTCTTGAGTCGTTGCGGGCTGGGCCATTGGTGGTCGGGTGCGTGGGGCAGGTTGATCGTGGACTTCTGCATGTCCCAGGCGGCCGTCGGGCAGCGCTCGGCGCAGAGTCCGCAGTGAACACAGAGGTCCTCGTCCTTCACCATCACCCGGCCGGTGTGCTTCAGCGGCCCGGAAACGAACAGCGGCTGGTGCGGGTTGTGGCGCGGCGCCTTCAGGCGCCTGACGAGGTCCGCTTCCTCACCGTTCGGGGTGATCGTGAGACAGTCGGTCGGACAGATGTCGATGCAGGCATCGCACTCGATGCAGGTCTTGACGTCGAACACGGTCTGCACGTCGCAGTTCAGGCAACGCTGGACCTCGGCTGCGGTCTGCTCCGCGTCGAAGCCCAGTTCCACCTCGATGCTGATCTTCTTGAAGCGCTCGGCCAGGCTCACGTGCGGGACGAGGCGCCGCTCGACCGGGTTGTAGTCGTTCTTGTACGACCATTCGTGCAGGCCCATCTTGCGCGACGACAGGTGCATCGTCGGCGGCAGCCGCTCGGTGACCGGCTGGTCCATGCAGAAGTTGTGGATCGAGATCGCGGCCTGGTGGCCGTGCTCCACGGCCCAGATGATGTTCTTCGGGCCGAACGCGGCGTCGCCGCCGAAGAACACGTCGGGTCGCGTGGACTGGAACGTCGTCTGGTCGACGACGGGCACGTGCCACTTGTCGAACTGGAGCCCCAGGTCGTTCTCGATCCACGGGAACGCATTTTCCTGGCCGATCGCCAGGATCACGTCGTCGGCCGGGAAGAACTGCTCGCCGACCACGCGCTCGGCCAGGATGCGGCCTTTCGCGTCGAGGTCGTACTCCATCTTGTCGAACAGCATGCCGGCAAGTCTGCCGTCCTCGACCACGAACGACTTGGGCGAGTGGTTGACGACGATCGCGACGTTCTCGCTCTCGGCGTCCTCGAGTTCCCACTCCGAGGCCTTGAAGAACTGGCGCGGCTTGCGCGCCATGACCTTCACGTCCTTCGCGCCGAGCCGGAGCGACGAGCGGCAGCAGTCCATCGCCGTGTTGCCGACGCCGATGATCAGCACGCGTTCGCCGATCCTTTCGATGTGCTTGAACGCGACAGACTCGAGCCACTGGATGCCGATGTGGATGTTGGCGTCGCCTTCGACACGGCCCGGGAGCTTGAGCTCCTTGCCTCTCGGCGCGCCGCTGCCGACGAACACGGCGTCGAAGCCGCCGGTCTCGAGCAGCTTCCTCATGCTGTCGATGCGCGAGTTGTACCGGATCTGCGCGCCCATGTTCTCGATGTAGCCGATCTCCTCGGCGAGCACCGACTCGGGCAGGCGGAACGACGGGATGTTCGTGCGCATCAGCCCGCCGGCCTTGTCCCACTGCTCGAAAATCACGACCTCGTAGCCGAGCGGCAACAGGTCGTTGGCGACCGTCAGCGACGCGGGGCCCGCGCCGATGCAGGCCACGCGCTTGCCGTTCTTCTGCGCCGGGATCACGGGCAGCCGCGAGGTGATGTCGTCCTTGTGGTCCGCCGCGACGCGCTTCAGGCGGCAGATGGCCACGGGCTTGTCCTCGACCCGGCCGCGCCGGCAGGCCGGCTCGCACGGACGGTCGCAGACGCGGCCCAGGATCCCTGGAAAGACGTTCGATTCGCGGTTCACCATGTACGCGTCGGAGAAACGGCCGAGCGCAATCAGGCGGATGTATTCGGGGACGTCTGTGTGGGCAGGGCAGGCCCACTGGCAGTCCACCACCCGATGGAAGTAATCGGGGTGGAGCGTGTCGGTCGGAGGGGCGCTCACGAAAACTCGCAGATTACAGGGACGAGGGCCGACTTTAGCGGTTTTCCGGGGGGGTGCAACACGCATTAGCCGCGGCAGTGGCGCGCACGCCAATGTCGCACCGCAGCACCCGGATCCGGTGCAATTGTCCGCCTGGCCGGTTGCGCGATCCGGATGCAAGGGATTAGCGTCGAAACCGAGAAGCCCGTCACACGGGACTGCGGTGAGCGCGAATGCCCCTGCCGGACACGAAAGCGCTTCATGAGACCCGTTCAGCGGGTCACGGCCTGCCTTCGGCATGTCGACCCGTCGAGGTGCAAGTCTTGCGACCTGCGGGGTACTTGCTCGCATGCCTCCTGGCGGGCTTGCCGTTCGGCAGCCAGGGTGCCGACGTGGCGCTCGCGCGGTTCGCGGTGTCGGCGCGCGTCGACGCCCACGTTCGTCTCGCACCGGTGGACTCCGACGGAGCGCTCACGCTCACGAGCGCGGACCTGGACCGCGGATACCTCGACGTCACGCGGCGCTACGCGTTGCGCACCAACGCACCGGACCGTGTGCGGCTCCAGGTGCATCCGCGCGTCGGCTACACGACAGCCGTCGACATCGCGGGCGTCGGTCACACGGTTCGATTGCACGAGACCAGCGTCGAGCTGTGGCCCGCCACCGGCCACGACCTCGAATTCGTGTTCCGGCTCTGGCTCGCGCCGGGGCTCGCTCCCGGACAGTACCCGCTGCCCGTGCACGTCGCGGCCGTCGTGCATTGACCCGCCGCGATCAGTAGCTGAGCGTCAACACGAGCAGGTCCAGGTAGTCTCCCGGCGTCGCATCCTGCAGTTGCGGAATGCGCCCGTAGACCGTGTGTGTCGCGGTGCGCGTGCCGTTGCCCACGCCGGGTCCGACCGTCATCGAGCCGGACGCCACGACCGTGCCGCCGGCCCCCGAACCCCAGACGCGCGTGCGCGCAAAGTCGCTGTAGACGTTGTAGCCGAGCCGCGCGGGCGTGCCGTTGCCCATGCGTCGGTCCATCGGGCCCGAGCCGTACTGGCCGTTCGACAACGACAACGTGTACGAGACGCCCGTGGTGCCAGGTGCAACGTACACGCACGTGACCGTGACCGTTGCAGCCACGTCGTCGGGTTGCGTACGCGCCGTATCGTAGGCGCCGAAATTGAGTCCGACCGACGTGATCGAACAGTCTGCGCCGGCGTGCGCGAGCGGTGCGGTCGCGAGCAAGGCCCACGCGAACCAGAGCGATGCGAGCGTCCTCACCGCGCGCCGGTGCCTGCAGGAGTTGGCAGATGACTCGACCATCATCAACGACACCGCAGCGTGCCGAGATCCGGCACGGGGTCGGCGCCCGTCGGGCGGCGTACCGCGACGGAACACTCGCCGCCCTGCCAACGCACGTGCACACGCGTGGGCTCCCGCAAGCCTTCGACGTACAGCAGGCCGTCGATCGCGACCGGGAACATCGCGGCCTCGCCGAGTTGCGCCTGCGCACCGGCGGGCACCGGCGCGCCGTCGACCTGCACGAGTCGCATCGTGGCGGCGTCGGCGCGCGCCACCGGGAAACGCACGACCGCGCCGCTTCGATACGCCGGTGTCACGTCGATCGCCGGCTGGTCGATCGCGCCGTCCATCGGAACCTCGACCGGATCGACACTGACCTGGTTGCGCTCATAGGGCCGCAAGGGACTCACGAGCACCTTGCCCGTCGCGTCGGTGCGGCCCACCGGCTGGTTGTCGAGGTAGATGGTCAGCCCTTCGTAGTCGGCGACCTGCACGACGGCGAAACTCTGGTCGAGCCTGCGCGCCGTCATGACGCCGGCGCTCGTCATCGCGACGGCGCCCGTGGCCCCGACGCGCAGTCCCGAACTGCCGCCGCGTTGTGCGTAGTCGGCGGTCGCGGTTCCTGCCCGGCCCTGGTAGGCGACGCTCGCGTCGCGCTCGTCGGACGTCGAGACCGAAACGCGGTAGCCCACCCCCGAGTCGCTCGGCAGGTCGCGCTGCAGCGTGGCCCAGGCCCCGAGGCGGTCATCCGTCGACGACGGCGCACCGGCCTGCTGGACGGCCGCGCTCAGCGTCTGCCGGCCGCCGAGCGGCAACGTCCAGCTGAGCAGCAGGTTCGTTGCGCCATCGTCGGCCCGGGAGTGCGTCGCGAACACGCCGAGGTAACCGAACGTGCCGAGCGTGAGTGTGTAACTCAGGCCGAGCGTGTCGATCGGGTCGGCGTCGTAGTGCGTCTGTGCGCCGTAGGCGAGCTGCAGGTTGCCGTAACGTGCGAAGTCCCAGCCCAGCCCCGCGAAAAGACGCTGACGCGGTCTTTTCTCCAGGCCCGCGAGACCCACCTGCCGAAACGATCGGCTCGTCGCCTGCGCGTGCGCGTACGCGTTGAACCGTTGTCCGTTGTGCTCGAGCCCGAGCCCCGCCAGGTAGCCGGTCGCGCCGTCGTCGACGCTGGCCGCCGTGTGCGCGGTGACGATGCCGACACCGCCCGCCTGCCACGCGATATCCGTACCGAGTGCGTACGCGCCGTCGGCCTGCCCTTCGACGCGTGCGCCGGCGGTGAGCGTATCGCTCAGCCCGCGACGGTACGTGGCCGAACCCACCGCGTCGCCGTAGCCGAAGCTCTGCACGCCGAAGTCCTCGCGCAGGCTGCCGAATTCGATCGAGTATTCGCTGAGGTCGGGACGCAGCAGCGCCGTGCCGGAGTAATAGGGCTGCGTCACGACCTGCTGGCGCCCGAGCGCGTCGGTCACCACCACCTGCAACTGACCCGCGCCGGTGAGCACCGGCAGACGGTCGATCGTGAACGGCCCGGGCGGCACCTGTTCGCTGGCGACCTGGCGGTTGTTGACGAACACGTCGACCGTGGACGGCACGGCCGCCTCGCCATGCGCCGCCAGCAACGGAGTCGTGACCAGCGACGGCTGGGTGCTGAAGTTCGTCCCGTACTGGACGCCGCCGAATCGCACGGCACGGCCCCACGCACCGGGCGTCGAAATGGAGTCGCCGACGCGCAACGTGGCCAGGCGTTCGGGGAAATCGCGGGTCCAGGTCGTGTCGAGTCGTGCGACCGACCGCTGGCCCGGCTCGAACCGCGCCACCATCGTGCCGGTCGCGACACCGGGCCCGCCGAACATGCCGAGTTCGAAGAAGCCGCCACCGGCGCTGTGCCGGTCGTCCCGCTCGAGCGACACGTCATAGTTGACGAACGCCCCGAGCGCGCTCGGCTGTGGAAGCGGTGCCGCGGGCGTGTTCCGCTCGCGGTGCGTCGGCACGAAGGCTTGCGGCGGCAACGTGACCTGGCCGCTCTGCGTGCCCTCGTCGAACACGACGACGGCACCGATCTCGGTACCGAGCCGGTAGTACCGCTCGCCGTTGACCTGGACCGCGCCCCGTGCCGGCGTGCGCAGCCGCAGGGACTCGAGGTCCTCGGCGCGCAGCAGCAGCGAGCCGTCGTCGTCGCGGCGCACGACCAGCGTGGTGGAACCCGGCTGGTCGTTGATCCGCAGCTCGACGACCACTTCGGCGAAAGGCTCCGCGGAAGCTTGCGCCGCGGGCTGGACGGCGAGCAGCAGGCACCAGGAGATGCCGGGACGCAGGCGCACGCTCAGTCCTGCGTGAAGGTCAGCTCGGTCGCAAACACGCCTCGATCGGTGGTTCCCTCCAACCGGTAGGGACCGGGGATCCCGGCGGGCGCTGCAGACGTCGCGTCAGTTCGAGTGATCTCGTCGTCGTCGAAGGTCCAGCGGCGGCTCGCACCCGGCAGCACGTACGCGAGGCTCGACTGCTCCGCCACGAGCCTTGATCCGTCGCCGCTCCGGACGGTGAATCGGTGGATCCTCTCGTGCGCCGGTCCGTCGTTCCGGGCGATTACCGTGAGCGTCCCGTGCGTGTCCTGCTGCGCGGTCCAGGCCATCGCGGCGGGTCGTGTCGCCGACTGGGCCGGCGCCACGAACACCGGCACGCTGAGGCGCAGCGCCACCTGCAGGCCCGTGAATTGCGGTGCTGCGGCTTGCGGCACTTCCTGCACGATCAGCCGGTAGGCCAGTTCGCGGTCCGGGTCCGGTGCGCGGCGCAAGGCGACGCGCACCAGCTGCTGTCCACCGGGCGGCAACGTGAACACTGCGGGTGACACCAGCAGGTCCCGCGACGAAGCGAGCGCATCCCCGGCACCGTCCTGTGACCAGAACAAACCTTCCGCCTGGACGACCACGGCCGTCGCGTCCTCGTTCCGCACGGTCAGCGCGGCCGTCTTCACCGGCCCGCTGAAGTCGACGCGCAAAGGTGAGATCGAGAACGTGCCGGCCAGGACGGCGGGCGGCAGCGCGAGCAACGCTGCCAACCCGCACGCGGCCCGGTGCTGGCGCCGGAGCACGGTCACGTTCGCTCAGTAAACGACCGTGACCGTAATCGTGTCGCTATACGCGCCGGCGGGCGCGTCCTGGTTCGCTGCGCTGTTGGACAGCTGGCCGAACACGGTGTGGGTGATCTCCTTGGTCGAGGACATGCCCTCGCCGACGTCGTCGACGTCGACTGTGCTGGCCGTGCCGTCGCCCCAGATCGACGTGAAATCGGAATCGGTGAACAGGTTGTACTCGAGCTGTTCGGTGCCGTTCTTCAGCAGTCGCTGCGCGAACGAGCCGCCGCCCGCGCTCAGCTGGACCGTGAACGGCGTGCCGTACGAGCAGCGGACCTTGACGGCGCCGTTGACAGCGAGTGCAGACGTGCCGTCATAACTGCCGAAGTCGATGCTGTCGGCCGACACGAGGCAGTTCGCCGCGACTTGGGCGCTGACCGGGAACGTGGTGGTCTTGGTCTCCGCCAAGGCGCCGCCGGCCGCCATCAGGATCACGCCCGCCACGACGGGCGTCAGAGCTTTCGAGCGCATGAATCGTCCTCTTGGTTGTTGCTTGGTCGACCACGACCCCTGGGGTCGAGGCCGGGCGATTCTTGCGGACCCGAAATATGTAAAGCGTGACTGGAGTTTCGTTTTGCGAAACCAAGTCCGGATTGGATTTAACAGTTGCCGAGAATTTCCTGCCCCGGCAAGCGGGCCGCAGCGCGGCCTGCGCTGGAACGAGAACCGGATCACGTCGAAACGATGCGGAACTCGGCGTTGCCGTACAGGACGTAATCGGCCCAATCGACCGACGGCAGCGCCGCCACGCGACGACGCGCACCGAGCACGGCATCCCCGAGCGCCTCCCCCTTGAGCAACGCCCCGTACAGGTCGCGGGAGAACGCGAACGCCGCGTCGTCGCCGACAGGCCAGTGCGTGCCCATGAAGTTGGCAACCCCGCCCGAGAGAAACGCTTCGGCAATGCCCGTCATCGAGCGGCGCGCGCCGAGCAGCCGGGCCGGCGGACGCGGACGGGTGGTGCGACTGGTGCGCTTGCGCACGCGCGCGGCCTCGCAGGCGTTGCAGAAGACGAGTGCGGGCAGCGTGCCGAGTCCGGCGAGGTCCGCTCCGCGCAGGACCTCCTTGCCGGCGCAGAGCAGGCCGCCGTTGCCCGGGTTCGCCGCGTCGAAGAACGCGTGACCCGCGAAGTGCAGCACGTCGAACGAGCCGGTCGCGAGCGCCGCGAGCACCCGGGCCCGGGTCGCCTCGCCGCCCTCGAGCACGTCGAACGTGGTCGCGCGCGCGCGCAGGAGGTCCTGCAACGCCTGGCCCTCGGCCGCGGCCCCGGGCAGGTCCCGGGTCGGGTCCACGATCAGCAGCACGCGCAGCGGTCCCGCGCTCGCCCGGTCGTCGCGCCAGCGCGCGACGGTGAGGCTCTCGCTGGCGTAGCGTCGGCTCAACCCCGCGCCGAGCGCAGGATGCGCTTCGCCGATCCGGAGCACCTCCCACGGCACCCGCGACGCCTCGCGGTCGTGCAGCACGACCAGGGGCCGAGCGTGCATGGCCTCGAGACCCTCGCGGACCGACGACGCCACGAGGAGCCGTGTGAGGCCGCTGCCGATCCGCGCGACGTCGCGCGACAGCGCGCTGCCGTCCTCGAGCGGCGCGAGGTACCGCTGCAACTCGGCGCGCTTCACCGGCTGGGTGCCGCTGAGGACCGCCGCCTTCGCGCCGGCGGTCAGCAGCGAGGTGCGGCATGCGTAGCCGTCGCGACCCGCGACGTCGAGCGTCACGAGCAGGTACGCCGGGTCGATGCGCGACGCGACGAGCCCTGGCGTGCCTCGACCGGTGCGCCGCCCCTTACGCCCGGGCGGCGCCGCGAGCGCGGCCTCGTCGATGACGATCTGCAACTCCTCATCCGAGTGCTCGAGCGCCAGGCGGCGCAGCGCCTTGACCATCGACGCATACTTGCGCCGATCGACTTCGCAGACCGTGATGCGACGGACGACCCGATCGGGATCTGCGTGCCGCAAGCCGGCCAGGAACCCCTTCAGCTGCTGCTCGGCGGCCATTGCCACGGGCACGCCCGAGCCCGCGCCGAACAGCACGGTCGCGAAGTCCTCGACGTGCGTGTGCGCGAAGGTGCGCAGCACGTTTTCCGCAACGAACGCGAGCGCGTCGGCCCCGAAATCGTCGAAGTCGCCCAGCCCGGCGAACAGGACGAGCTCCGCGAGCAGCGCGCTGCGCACGGCCGGCAATACGAACACCTGCCCCAGTTCGCCCGCGAACATGCGCCGCAGCGTGAATTCGCGGATTGCGCCGCCGAGCGCGGCATCGACGGCGCCGGCCGGGCCGCTCGGGTCGACGTTGCGGAACATGCCGAGCACGATCGCGCGCGCGTTGGCGTCGACGATGCTGCCCTGCACCAGTCGCAGCTCGAGCACCCGGCGCGCGGGCGCGATCGTCGGGACCTGCGGGGATTTCGCGGCAAACGCGCGTTCCAGCGTCGCCGGCGCCACGGCGCCGTGGAACTCCGGCGAGACGACCGGCTCGAGCAACCTTCGCCGGGCGTCGGGCGAAAGGTGCTGCCATCGCACCTTGTGCGGGGCGATTCGTCGCAGCGAGGCCTCCGTGAGCGGGCGCGTCGTGCGAGGTCGTCGGTGCGCTGCTGCCTGCGGCAGACGCGCGGTCGTCCCGCGGCGCAGCAGGTCGACGACCGCGGCGATCACGCGGCCATTGTTCGGCAGGCCGCCGTGCTTCTCGCCGACGTACCAGGCCTTTTGCCCGGGACGCACGGCCAGCGCGAGCGGGACCGTGGCGTCGCCCTGCGGGGCGAGCGAAAACTCGAACTCCTTCCCACGCAACGCCGCCGCGACGACCGTGTCCTGGCGCACGCCTGCGATGTGCAGGCACCGCTCGTCGGGTTCCGGCCAGGCAGCCTGTTCGACCGCGGCCGCTTCGAGCAGTTTCGCGTCCGGGCGCAGCGCATCGTGCGGCCAGGCTGTCACGTCGAACAGGTTCGGCCCGCCCGCCAGTCGCGGGTCCGGCAGCAGTTCGTGCAGCGACGGTAAGGTCCGGAAAATGATCCGGGCCAGGTCCTCAGCCGTGTGCCGCCGATCCAGCGCCGCCAGCTTGCGCACGCTCGGATACACGCCGCGCAGGGCGAGCACCGGCGCGAACGAGCCGTGATTCGGCGCCCCGAGCTGCACCACGCGCGCGACGCGATCGGTCCGTTGCCGGCCGAGCGCCACCCGCGCGACGACCCCGCCCATGCTGTGACCGACCAGCAGCACGCCGTCGGTGCGTGCGTCGCGTGCGATGCGCGTGTTCAGCTCCGAGGCGAGGTCGCCGACACCGCGGCGCCAGTCGTAGGCGTGCAGGTGCGTGTCGAACCCGGCGAGCTTGAGCGAAAGCTTGAGCTTGAGGGTGTTGAGCAGCATGGCGCCGAGCGCGACCAGCTTCGCGCCACCCGGCAGTGCGAGCCGCGTCAGGTGCCCCGCGGCAATCTCGACCAGGTCCACCCAGAGCACGTCGTCGAGCAGCTGGCCGCGCGACCCCAGTCGCGACCCCATGAGTCCCGGCAGCACGTAGACACGCGGCCCGGCAGGAGCGCGCTTAGTGGCCGCGCGGCGCGCGAGTGCGCTCAGCTCGCGGTAACCCTGCTCGCCGAACAGCGAGGTCAACTCGGCGCGGCGTTCGCCCGTGGCGAGCAGCCGCTCGATCTCCTCGTCGTGCAGGCGGTGGACCGGCAGTGCGCCAGCGGGGGCTGCCACGATGCGATGTCGCTCGCGCGCTCGAGACTCGTCAGCGGTGCGCCGGGGGCGGCTGGTCCGGCGCGACGACCACGACGCTGACGTCGCGCGCGCCCGCACGCTCGAAAGTCAGCGTCACGACGAAGCGCTCACCGGCGACCAGTGGCCGCGACAGGTTCATCAGCATCAGGTGCAGGCCGTTCGGAGCCAGCACGACGGTCGCGCCCGCCGGGACCTCGACGCCACTGGCGTCGCGCATGCGGGCCACGCCGTCGACCTCGGTCACCGAGTGGACCTGCGTCATCGCGGCAACCTCGGTGCGCGCGCCGACGAGGCGATCGGCTTCCGCGCCGCCGACGATCGTGAGGTAAGCGGCGGCGACCCCGGCGCCCGGCGGCGTCGCACGGGCCCACGCGTTCCGGACCACGAGCTCGCCGACCGGCCCGGCGCCGGCGATCGACGCGAGGCACAGCAGCACGGTCGCGACGATCACCGCAAACCCGCGTCTCATTTCCTGGCCTCCTGTCGCATGGCGCCGCGTACGGCCGCGACGATGGCCTCGATCGCAGGCGCACGGGTCGTCGACTTGCGCCACACCGCGCCGATGGTGCGCGACGGTGCCGGCCGGGAGAACGGCTTGATGCGCAACCCGCGCGCGGTCCCGACCGGCGTCTCCGCTGCGAGTTCGGGCAGCAGGGTGATGCCGTGGCCCGCGGCCACCATCTGGCGCAGCGTCTCGAGACTCGTCGCCCGGTAATCCTGTGCCTCGTTGACGCGGATCCGGCTGCAGACTTCGAGCGCCTGGTCCCGCAGGCAATGACCGTCCTCCAGCAGCAGCAGCGTCTCGCCACGCAGGTCGTCGATCCTGATGCGTTCGTGGTCGGCGAGCGGATGGGACGCCGGGACGGCGAGCGTGAACGGTTCCTCGTACAGCTCGGCGGACTCGAGCCCGTCGAGCGCGGTGGGCAGCGCGACGACCCCGAGGTCCAGTTCGCCGGCCCGCAGCTTCTCGAGCAGTGGCTCGGTCTGGTACTCGTAGAGCATCAACTTGAGCCGCGGCAGTTCCTTGCGCAGTCGGCCGGCGACGTGCGGCAACAGGTACGGGCCGACGGTCGGGATCAGCGCGAGCTTGAGCGGCCCGGCCAGCGGATCGCGATCGTTGCGCGCGAGCTCGACGATCGCGTCGGCTTCCTGCAGCAGCAGGCGCGCGCGCCGCACGATCTTCTCGCCGGTCGGCGTCAACGCGACGCGCTTCGGCTGGCGCTCGACCAACGGCACCCCGAGGTACTCCTCGAGCTTGCGCACCTGCGCGGACAAGGTCGGCTGGCTCACGAAGCAGCGCTCGGCGGCCTTGCGGAAATGCCGCTCGTCCGCAAGGGCCACGAGGTATCGGAGGTCGCGGAGATTCATGCCTCGATAATAGCCCTGGCCTATCGGGAGGCGCAAAGCAATCCGACCGATGAATCGCTATACTTCGCGCCATGAATGCACGC
>DASUMQ010000055.1:0-5599 GCA_036277615.1 Steroidobacteraceae bacterium | reverse complement strand
GTCGACGAACCGGCGACGCTCGACGGCATCGCCTCGTCGATGCTGCGCCTGGGCGCGCTCACCGGCGCGGCCGGCGCGGCGGAGGCGGCGGCGACCTACCGCGCCGCCATCGCCCGGCTGCGCGACCGCTACGCGTCGCGTGCCGAGGTCCGCGTCTTCTACCAGGTCTGGCCGCAGCCGCTGCTCACGCTCAACGGCCGCCACCTCGTCAGCGATGTCCTGGCGCTTTGCGGCGGTCGCAACGTGTTCGCCGATCTCGATGCGCTGGTGCCGCCGGTCTCGACCGAGGCGGTGCTCGCGGCCGATCCGCAGGTCATCGTGACGACCGACGACACGATCGCGGATCCGGTGGCACTCTGGCGACAGTGGCCGCGCCTGCGTGCCGTGCAGGCTGGCACGGTGTACTCGCTTTCGTCCGACCTCGTCACGCGCGCGTCGCCCCGCCTTGCGGAAGGCGTGGAGGTGACCTGCCGCGCGCTCGACCGCGCACGAGAGGTTTATCGTCGCCGCGCGCCGCCACGCTAGCGGACGGGCGCCCGCTTGCATGCCGACGTCGTCAGCGTCGGCGCCAGAGCACCTCGCTGCCGTTCTCGTGTCGCGCGAGCACGCGCGCGACGACGAAGAGCAGGTCGGACAGCCGGTTCAGGTATTGCGCGACTTCCGGGGCGACGGCTTCCGCGCGGGCAAGCGCCCAGACCCTTCGCTCGGCCCGGCGCGTGACCGTGCGCGCGAGGTGACACGCCGCCGCCGCGGGTCCGCCGCCCGGCAGGATGAAGTCCTTGAGTGGCGGCAGGTCGTCGTTGAATCGGTCGAGCGTCTGCTCGAGACGCTCGACGTCGGCGGCGGTGATCGCTCGGTGCCCCGGGATGCAGAGTTCGCCGCCGAGGTCGAACAGGTCGTGCTGGATTTCAGTCAGGGTCGAGACCACGGCCTCGGGCAACCCACGCACCGCGAGCACCAGGCCGAGGGCGCTGTTGGCCTCGTCCACCGTGCCGTAGGCCTCCACGCGCAGGTGCTCCTTCGGCACGCGCACGCCGTCGCCGAGGCCGGTGCTGCCGTCGTCGCCGGTCCGCGTGTAGATCTTGCTCAGTCGGTGGCCCATGGCCCTGTGCTCACTGTCCCAGCCGCGCGGAAGCCGTGCGGGCGATCGCTTCGCCCCGCGCCGGCGCGTAGCGCACCGTGAAGTACACGCCACGGTCCGGCGTATTGTAGGTGCTGACCAGTTCGTAGTCTTCGTCGAGCAGGTTCTCGACGCGTGCGATCAGCGCGACGCTGCGCGTCGCCTGCCACTGCGCCGTCAGGTTGGCGAGCACGTAGCCGTCGAGCGTGACGGGACTCGGGAAACCGAAGTCCTTGCGGTCACCGGCCACCAGCACGTCCAGACCGAGTTGCACCGGCCCGAACCCCCGCGTGACGCCCGCCGACACGCTCTCCTTCGCGCGCCGCAGCAGTTGCGAATCCTCGGTCAGGTTGCGCGGGTCCTGGTACGTCGCCTCGAGGTGCGCCTGCCACGCCTCGCCCGTGTAGCGCCACCCGGCCTCGATGCCGCGGATGCGCGCCTCGGCCACGTTGCGGTTGATGCCCTCGAACGTGTCGAAGTCGGTGACCACGAACTCGATCAGGTCCTCGATGTCGTTCTGGAACGCCGACAGCGTGAGCGTGTGGCGCGGGTCGAGCGCATGACGCACGCCGAGTTCGTAGTTGCGGGATTGTTCCGGCTCGAGGGCGGGATTGCCGCCGAAGCCATAGCGGTCGGTGGCGTCGGGTGCGCGGAAGCCCGAGCCTGCGAGCGCGAACGCGCGCGTGCGTCCGGCATTGAACGTGTAGCCGTACTCGGCATTCCACGTCGCAGCCGAACCCGCGGTCTCGTGATCGGTATAACCGAGCGCGAGCAGCGCGAGGTGCGGACCCGAGGAGATGCGGTCCTGCACGTACACGCTCACGGAATCCGTCTCTTCGCGGAAGCCGGTGCCGAACGACTCGCTGCTCGCCTCCTCGTCGTAGAACATTCCGCCGACGCCGAGCGCGTGCCCCGGCGAGGCCTGCCAGTCGAACTGCGCATCGATCGAGTCGCGGTCCGTGCGCAGGAAGTCACCCGACTGGTTCTGCTCGATGCGGTCCTCCATGTGCGCGACCGCGGCCCGCGCCTCGCCCCGCGTGCCGACGGGCAGCCGCAGTGCCGCGGACGTCGTCGCGGTCTCGAAGTCCTGGTCCACGGGCGTCAGGAAGAAGTCCGAATACTCCGAAGTCCCTTCGGCGCGCCAGTGCTGCAGCGAGACTTCGCCGGCATCGCCGACGGCTGCGCGCAGTTGCACGTTGGCGTTGAGGTTCTCGTAGCCACGGTCGGTCGAATCGTCGGTGCGTGTCGGAAACCCGTCGCTGTCGAGCCAGGCGACGCCGAGGTCGAGCGATGCTCGCTCACCGAGGCCGAAGCCGCCGTTCAGGCTCGCCTTGCGCGTGTCGTAATCGCCATAGCCGGCTTCGACCACCCAGCCGTCGCGCGAGCCGCGCCGGGTCACCACGTTGATCACGCCGCCGATGGCGTCGCTGCCCCAGAGCGCCGAACGAGGTCCCTTGACGACTTCGATGCGCTCGACCATCTCGGGGGTGATGTTCTGCAACGGCGGCAGGCCGATCGTGCCCGGATTGACGCGCACGCCGTCGACCAGTACCAGCGTGTGGTTGCTCTCGGCGCCGCGGATGAACACCGACGTGGGTTGGCCCGGCCCGCCGTTGCGCGCCACGTCGAGTCCGGCGTGGAAGCGGAGCAGGTCGGCGGCGTCGTTGGCGCCGCTGCGCTCGATCGTCGCGCGGTCGATCACGATCACGGGCGCGAGGACCTCCTGCAGCGGCACCGGCACACGCGTCGCGGTCACGACGACGGCCGGCAGCGGCCCTGGCTCGTCGGCGCGGGCCGACGCGAAGGCAGCGAGCGTCAGCGCGAGGACGCTGGCCAGGTGGACGGAACGATCGGCAACGGCAGGAACCGCATGCATGTTGGCTACACCCCGAGCACGCGTCCGCGGCGGACGCTGGTGATACTCCAGCTGCGGTGGGGTAGTGGCCGAACGGGGCTCGCGAGGTGGCTTCGCCCGGATCCGCGCCGCTCGCCCACCGCGAGGCTGGTCTCGTCCGAAAGGCCGGTCTCCGGGCTCTCGAGCGGGCCCCAGGGGCCCTGCCTGCATCCCCTTCCCGCGCCTGCGCGCAGTGGGTCCCGGACTCGTGTCCGGAAGATGCAAGCTTCACTCGACTACCGTTGCGGGGGCAGCGCCGGTGTTGGACCGGCTTCCCGTTCTCCCTGAGCCTGCGCTCGCGGGATCACCTCTCGGTGCGCGCAAGTTAGGCAAGGGGGTGAGGGAAGTCAAGAAAATGCGGGTACCATGTCGCCGCCCGACGCCAACCCGCACCTGCATGCCGCATTCGGACTTTCTCGCGACCGCACTCGACGCCGCGCGCGCCGCGGCCGAGACCGTGCGTCGCTACTACCAGCGCAACCTGACGATCACGATCAAGGCCGACAAGTCGCCGGTGACCGAGGCCGACGTCGAGACCGAGAAGACGATCCGCGCCATCCTCGCCGCACGGTTTCCGCAGCACGGTTTCCACGGCGAGGAGACCGGGACCTCCGCACTCGACGCCGAATACGTCTGGTTCGTCGACCCGATCGACGGCACCAAGGCGTTCGTGCGTGAATACCCGATGTTCTCGACGCAGATCGCGCTTGCACACCGCGGGCGCCTGATCGTCGGCGTGTCCTCGGCTCCGGCGTACGGCGAACTCGCGTACGCCGAAATCGGCGTGGGCGCCTGGCTCAACGACCAGCCGATCCACGTCAGCGCGATCGACACGATCGAGAACGCCGCGCTCTCGACCGGCAACCTGAAGTCGCTCGCGACGGGGCCGCATTGGCCCGCGTTCGGTCGACTCGTCGGTCGCCTCAATCGCATCCGCGGCTACGGCGATTTCCTGCATTACCACCTGCTCGCCTCGGGCCGCATCGACGCGGTCGTCGAGTCGGACGTCAACATCCTCGACGTGGGCGCGTGCGCCGTGATCGTCGAGGCCGCGGGCGGGCGTTTCACGGACCTCGACGGCCGGCCGCTGACGCCGTCGAGCAACAGCGTGCTCGCGACCAACGGTCGTCTGCACGAGGCCGTCCACGCGGCCATCCATCGCTGAATACACCCGCTCCAGGGAGGGCTCACCATGGTCTCCAGCAGCAAGAAAATCATTGCGGTCGTCGGTGCCACCGGTTCGCAGGGTGGCGGGCTTGCTCGATCGATCCTGGCCGACCCCGGCGGGGAGTTCGCCGTGCGTGCCATCACGCGCGACCCGCAATCGGACAAGGCCCGCGCTTTGGCAGCCGCCGGCGCCGAGGTCGTCGCGGCGGACCTCGCCGATGCCGATTCCGTGCGTCGAGCATTCGACGGCGCCTACGGCGCGTACTGCGTGACCTTCTTCTGGCAGCACATGTCGCCCGACCGCGAGCGCGAGGAGGCGAGGGCGTTGGCCGAGGCGGCCGGCAAGGCGCAACTGCAGCACGTGATCTGGTCCACGCTCGAAGACACCCGGCAATTCATGCCCCTGTCCGATCCGCGAATGCCGACGCTGCAGGGTGGCTACAAGGTGCCGCATTTCGACGTGAAGGGCGAGGCCGACGAATTCTTCCGCGCCACGGGCGTGCCGACCACGTACCTGCTCACGTCGTTCTATTGGGACAACTTCATCACGTTCGGCATGGGGCCCAAGCCGGGCCCGGACGGCAAGCTGCAATTCTCGCTGCCACTGGGTGACCGGCCGTTCCCGAGCATCGCGGCCGAGGACATCGGTCGCTGTGCACACGGCATCTTCCGGCGCGGGCAGGAATTCGCCGATCGTCGGGTGGGCATCGCCGCCGAGCACCTGACCGGTGCGCAGATGGCAGCGGGTCTCGCGCGTGCGCTCGGGCGCGACGTGACATACCAGGCCGTGCCGTTCGACGTGTTCCGTGGACTCGGCTTCCCCGGCGCCGACGACCTCGGCAACATGTTCCAGTTCAACCACGACTTCAGTGACCGTTTCTGCGCGGCCCGCAGCCCGGAATTCACGCGCTCGCTCAATCCGAGACTGCAGACGTACGCGCAATGGCTCGCCGAGCACGTGCGCGAGCTCCCGCTCGCCTGAACGCCGGATCGACGTATGTCGCTGCAGTCCTGGGCTTACCTGCTGGTCGCGATCGTCGCCGAGGTCGTCGCGACCTCCGCGCTCAAGGCCTCCGCGGCCTTCACGCGAACGGTCCCCTCGACCATCGTCGTCTTGGGCTACGGCGTCGCATTCTATTTCCTGGCCCGCGCGCTCGAGACGGTCCCCGTCGGCATCGCCTACGCGATCTGGTCGGGCATCGGCATCGTGCTGATCACGCTGATCGCGTGGCTGCTCTACGGGCAGGCGCTCGACTTCGCGGCCGTCGTCGGGCTGGCGATGATCATCGGCGGCGTAGCCGTGCTGAACCTGTTCTCGAAGACGGTGGTGACGCATTAACCCGCGCGCGTTGGGGACGGCCGGCCCACAACACGACTCGCCGGGACGCCGTTCGGAAAATGGGGACACTCCGAATTTT
>DASUMQ010000054.1:0-2034 GCA_036277615.1 Steroidobacteraceae bacterium | reverse complement strand
TCGCCCGCGTTCGTGACCGGCAGGAAGCCCGGCGCCGGTCCCGTGAACGGTGCCGTGTCGCCCGCGATCAGGCCTTCGATGTAGTTCGCGAAGATCGACACCGAGTCGGTGGGTCGGAACACGATGCCGCCGACCGGCGTGAGCTCGCTCTCGTCGTATCCCGAGAGCTTCGCGCCGGAGTTGTAGTCGAAGTTGTCGCTCTTGAGGTCCTGGTCGCGTGCACCGAGCGTCAATATGAACTTGCCGTCGGCGAACGTCATCATGTCCGCAATGGCCAAGCTCGAAGTCTCCGTCTCGAAGGTCTTGCCTGGGTTGTTCAGGTTGCCACCGGTGAAGAACGTGGCGGCGGGCGGCGCCACTTCGACCGGGTCATACAGGTCGCTGGCGAAACCCGGAAAGAACTCCGAGAACGCGTAGGCGTTGTTCGACTCGATGTGGAATATCGACGCCGACAGGATGATGCGGTGCTCGATCGGGCCGGTCGCGAAGTCCCAGCGCAGGCCGATTTCGCCCGACGACACGTCGTCCTCGCGGGTGTTGTCGAACCGGTAGGAGCTCGTGCTGCCATCGGGGAGGGCGCTCGGGTTGGCGAGCACGTTCGCTTCCTCGCCCTGGCGCAGTCCGTAGGCGGCCCAGGCCGAGACCGCGCGGGTTAAGTCGTACTCCGCTCGCACCACGCCGAACAGCTGCTCCTCGTCGGTGTACGTCCACGGTTGCGCAAAGTTGGAATCCGCGTCGGGCGGCTTCGGGATGCCGCCGAGCGGCGTCACGCTCGGCCGCGGCGCGTCGATGTGGTGGTCCTGGTAACCGATGTCGGCCGAGAGCCGGAAGTTCTCGCCGTCGTGGTCGATGCCGAACGCGAGGACGGTGAGCTCGCGCTCCTGGTCCTCGACCGACGTCTCACCGTCCCGGTACGCGACGTTGCCGCGCACGCCGGTCTGCTCGTCGGGACCGAACCGCCGACCGAAATCCCCGGCGAGGTAGTAGGCAGAATCGCTTTCCCAGCCGACGGTGAGGCGTCTCACGCCCTCTGCCGGCGCACGCTTCGGCACGAGGTTGACCGTGCCCCCGAGGTTGCTGCCGCCCGGCGCGGCACCGTTCAGGAATGCGCTGGCACCGCGGAACAGTTCGACGCGCTCCATGTATTCGGACGCGACGAACTGGCGCGGCAGGATGCCGTAGATGCCGTTGTACGTCATGTCGTCCGAGTAGGCCGGAAAGCCGCGGATCATGAACAGTTCCTGGAAGTTGCCGAAGCCGCGCGCCGCGCGCACGTTCGGGTCGTTCAGCAGGACGTCGGCGACGCTCTTCGCCTGCTGGTTGCGCATCAGCTCCTCGGTGTAGTTCGTGCTCGAGAAAGGCGTCTCGAGCGTCGTCAGGTTCCCGAGGATGCCCGCGCGACCGCCTTCGGCGACCTGGCCGCCGGCGAACGGGTCCGGCAGACGGATCTGCGAACCGGTGACGACGATTTCCTCGAGTTCCTGGTCGGACGCCGCCTGCTGTGCGGAGCCGGCCGTCGAGGCGAGCGCCAGCACGCAACCGATGGCCAGGCGCAGGTTGCGAGTCGTGAGAGTGCCGCTAGACATGAGACCTCCGCAGTGTCTTTGACGCTGTCCGTCATGCGCCGCCCGGTCACGAAGGTTCATGCCCGACGGTCGTTTTCGCCCTTTTAGGCGCGCGCTACGTGGCCCGCATTCGCGTTAGGGACTGAAACTATCGTGAGGAGGCCAGCGACGCGCGCGTTCACTCCTCGCCCATCGAGGGGTAGCGGACGTCGCGCGGCGCCACGAAGTTTTCCTTGATCGTGCGCGGGCTCACCCAGCGCCACAGGTTCAGTATCGAACCGGCCTTGTCGTTGGTGCCGCTCGCGCGGGCACCGCCGAACGGCTGCTGCCCCACGACGGCCCCCGTCGGCTTGTCGTTGACGTAGAAGTTGCCAGCCGTGTGGCGCAGCACCGAGGTCGCCTCCACGATCGCGGCCCGGTCGCGCGCGAACACGGCACCGGTCAGCCCGTATTCCGCGGTGCGGTCGAC
>DASUMQ010000053.1:0-3876 GCA_036277615.1 Steroidobacteraceae bacterium | reverse complement strand
CGTACGCGGCGGCCTGCGCCGGCTGCGCCGGCTCTTGCTTCGGAGCTGTCGCAGGCGCCGAGGCCTGCGCACCGCGTTTCAGGTCCTCGGCACTGAGCGGCTTGATCGGCACCGTCGAGACGTACGGTTCACCACCGAACGGCTCGGCCTGGCGCGGGTCGCGCGATTGCGCCGGCACTTCTTCCGCCTTGAGCTGGGGCGCGCCGGCCAGCTCCATGATCTTCGTGCCGGTGGCGACCTTGTCACCCGGCTTCACCAGGATCTTCTCGATCACGCCGGGCGCGGGCGACGGGACGTCCATCGAGGCCTTGTCGCTCTCGAGCGTCACGAGCGGCGTGTCCTGCTCGACCGCGTCGCCGACCTTGACCAGCACCTCGACCACCGACACCTCGGCTTGCGTACCGAGGTCCGGCAACAGGATCTCGCGGGTCGGTGTCGTGGGCGGCTTGCTGCCGTGTCCTTCGGTGGTCAAGGGATCGCCCTCATCAACCCTTCGACGTTGGCGAGCGCCGCCGCCAGGAACGACGTGAAGCGCACGGCCGCCGCGCCGTCGATGACGCGGTGGTCGTAGGAGAGCGACAACGGCAGCATCAGCCGCGGCACGAAACCGCCGTCGCGGTAGACCGGCTTGTGCGCGGAGCGCGACACGCCGAGGATCGCGACCTCCGGTGCGTTGATGATCGGCGTGAACGCCGTGCCGCCGATACCGCCGAGGCTCGAGATCGTGAAGCACCCGCCCTGCATCTCGGCCGCGGTCAGTTTGCCGCCGCGCGCCTTTTCGCTGAGCTCGGCAAGGTCACGCGCAAGCTCGAACACGTCCTTGCGGTCCGCGTCGCGCACGACCGGCACGACCAGTCCGTTCGGCGTGTCGGCCGCAAAGCCGAGGTGCACGTACTTCTTGTAGACCAGCTCGCCGGCGTCCGCATCCAGCGACGCGCAGAACACCGGGAACTCCTGCAGCGCCTGCACGCAGGCCCGCATCACGAACGCGAGCGGCGTGAGCTTGATGCCACGCTCGGTCGCCTGGCCCTTCAGGTTCGCCCGCGCCTGCTCCATCTCGGTGATGTCGGCCTCATCGAACTGCGTGACGTGCGGCAGGTTCACCCAGCTCGCGTGCAGGCGTGGTCCCGCAATCTTCTGGATGCGCGAGAGCGGCTTGCGCTCCACCGGCCCGAACGCGGCGAAATCCACGGTGGCGACTTTCGGCAGGGCGCCGCCGCCCGTCGCGGCCGCGCCAGCGCCCGTCGACAACGTACGCTTGACCCAGCCCTTGACGTCCGCGTCCGTGATCCGGCCCTTCGCACCGCTTCCCTGCACACGCGCGAGGTCGACGCCGAGTTCGCGGGCGAGCTTGCGGATCGACGGGCTCGCGTGCGCGCGCGAAAACCCCGGTTCGTCGATCGGCCGGGCTCCCTCCTCCGCGCGAGCTGGAGAGGGTGGAGGCGAAGGCTTGGCTTCCCTGACTGCATCGGCGGGCGAGGGTTGAGGTGCGGGCGTTGCTCCCTCTGCCGTCGCGGCCGGAGAGGCGACAGGCGCTGCCGCGGGCGCGGGAGAAGTGCCGGCGGCCTCCAACGTCACGATCAGGTCGCCCTGCGACACGCGCGAGCCACGCTCGACCTTCACCTCGCGCACGACGCCGGCCGCCGTCGAGGGCACGTCCATGGTCGCCTTCTCGGTCTCGAGCGTGATCAGCGCTGACTCGAGTTCGATCGCGTCGCCCGCCTTCACCATGACGTCGATGACTTCGACGTCCGTGTAGTTGCCGATGTCCGGCACACGCACTTCGACGAGCGGATTCGTGGCCACGTCGCTCACCTCCGCTCAGACCGTCACCGGGTTCGGCTTCTCGGGATCGATGCCGAACCCCTCGAGCGCCTTGCGCACCGTGCCGCGGTCGAGCGTGCCCTCGTCGGCGAGCGCCTTGAGCGCCGCCACGACGACGTAGCGGTGGTCCACCTCGAAGAAGTGCCGCAGCGCCGCGCGGGAGTCGCTGCGGCCGAACCCGTCGGTGCCGAGCACGTGGTAGGTGCCGGGCACCCACTGCCGGACCTGGTCCGGCACGAGGCGCATGTAATCGGTCGCCGCCACGAACGGCCCCTGCTGCTCACCGAGCAGCTGCCTCACGTACGGCACGCGCGGCGGTTGTTCGGGGTGCAGCAGGTTCCAGCGCTCGACGTCCAGCGCCTCGCGCCGCAACTCCGAGAAGCTCGTCGCACTGAACACGTCGGTCGCGACGCCGTATTCCTTCTCGAGCACTTCGGCGGCCTTGATCACCTCACGCAGGATCGTGCCCGAGCCGAGCAGGTTCACGCGAACCTTGCCCTTGCCGCCCTGCCGGAGGCGATACAGGCCCTTGAGGATGCCGTCGCGTGCGCCTTCGGGCATCGCCGGCTGCACGTAGTTCTCGTTCATGCAGGTGACGTAATAGAACACCGACTCCTGCTCGCCGTACATCCGGCGCAGGCCGTCCTGCACGATCACGGCGAGTTCGTACGCAAAGGTCGGGTCGTAGGCGATGCAGTTCGGGATCGTCGTCGCGACGAGCTGGCTGTGGCCGTCCTGGTGCTGCAGGCCCTCGCCGGCGAGCGTCGTCCGGCCCGCGGTGCCACCGATCAGGAACCCACGCGTGCGCATGTCGCCCGCGGCCCAGGCGAAATCGCCGACGCGCTGGAACCCGAACATCGAGTAGTAGATGTAGAACGGCACCATGTAGACGCCGTGGTTCGCGTACGACGTGCCCGCGGCGATCCAGCTGCACATCGCGCCGCCTTCGTTGATGCCTTCCTCGAGGATCTGGCCTTTCTTGTCCTCGCGGTAGTACAGCAACTGGTCCGCGTCCTGCGGCGTGTAGAGCTGGCCCATCGACGAGTAGATGCCGATCTGGCGGAACATGCCCTCCATGCCGAACGTGCGCGCCTCGTCCGGGACGATCGGCACGATGTGCTTGCCGATGCTCTTGTCCTTGATCAGCAGTCCGAGCAGCCGCACGAGCGCCATCGTCGTGGAAATCTCGCGGTCGCCCGAGGACTCGAGCAGCGGCTTGAAGGCCTCGAGCGGCGGCACCTCGAGCGGCGGCGCGCTGACCTTGCGCTGCGGCAGGTAACCGCCGAGCGCCGTGCGCCGTTCCTGCAGGTAGTTGAGCTCCTCGCTGTTCGGCGCCGGCCGATAGTACGGCACCTGCGTGATGTCCTCGTCGGAAACGGGGATGTTGAAACGGTCGCGGAACTCCCGCAGCGCCGCGTCGTTGAGCTTCTTCTGCTGGTGCGTGATGTTCTGGCCTTCACCGGCCGCGCCCATGCCGTAACCCTTGACGGTCTTGGCGAGGATGACGGTGGGCTGGTCCTTGTGCTCCATCGCCGCGCGATAGGCGTTGAACACCTTCAGCGCGTCGTGGCCGCCGCGGTTGAGCCGCCAGATGTCCTCGTCCGACATGTTGGCGACCATCTCCTTGAGCTCGGGATACTTGCCGAAGAAGTGCTCGCGCGTGTACGCGCCGCCCTTGGCCTTGTAGTTCTGGTACTCGCCGTCGACGCATTCCATCATGAGCCGGCGCAGCAGGCCCTTCGTGTCCTTGTACAGCAGCGGATCCCAGCGCGAGCCCCAGAGCACCTTGATCACGTTCCAGCCGGCGCCGAGGAACGCGGCCTCGAGCTCCTGCACGATCTTGCCGTTGCCGCGCACCGGGCCGTCGAGGCGCTGCAGGTTGCAGTTGATGACGAAGACGAGGTTGTCGAGCTTTTCGCGCACCGGCATCGTGATCGCGCCGAGGGACTCCGGTTCGTCCATCTCGCCGTCGCCGAGGAAGGTCCAGACCTTGCGGTCGCTTTGCGGCACGATGCCGCGGTGCTCGAGGTAACGGATGAAGCGCGCCTGGTA
>DASUMQ010000052.1:0-14558 GCA_036277615.1 Steroidobacteraceae bacterium | reverse complement strand
CCTTGCGTACCTCGCCGTCCGCCATCGCCTTCTTGATCACGCCAGTGATCAGCGCCACGTACTCGTCGCGCTTGACGGCGATCTCCGCACGCTGCTGCTGGTCCAGTTCGCGGAAGTGCTCGAAGAATGCACGCACGTAGCCCGGATAGTCGTGCAGCAGCTTGAAGACGTCGTCGACCACGCCCTTCAGTACCGTCATCGCATCGGCGCCGGTCTCGAGGCGGGCGTCCGTGTTCCTGCGCAGCGTGCCGATGAACAGCTCGTGCAGCATGAACAGGATCTCGTCCTTGCCGGAGATGTAGTGATAGAGCGTCGGCTTCTTGAGTCCCGCGGCCTCGGCGATCATGGACATGTTGACGCCGTGGTAGCCGACCCTGTCGAACAGCCGCGCCGCGCCGCGCAGGATCTCGCGCTTGCGCCGGAGGGTCTGCTCGACGTCGACCTTGGGTCCGCGTTTGCCGGGCACCTTCGGCGACGGAGCTTCCTCCTGGCGCGTATCGTCCGACGGACGCCGCGCGATGCGCGCCGCGTTCCGGGCCGGCTCGGGCTTCACTGACCGCTTCGAGGCTACTCTGCTCACGCCCATCTCCCTCACACTTGCGTCATTCTAACAGCCGTGCGTTCGTCGCCCGCGGCGCTCACAGGCGCCGCCCGACCCGTTGGGCCTCGAACACCGCGAAGCTCATGCGGCGCGGGGTGATGCAGTCGCCGACCCGATGTATTTCGGCGATGCCCGACTGTCGTAACGCGAACTCCGGCGCCGGCGCGGCGACACGCCCTGTCTGCACCACGACGAGACCGCACGCAACGACGTCCTCCTCGCCCGACGTGAGGTTCACGATCCTCGCGCCTCCTTCCTCGAGGCCGTCGAGCGACGACAGCACGCGGTACGCGGCGTTGCCGGCGCCTAGACGGGCCAGCATCGGCGCGACGCTCTCGTGCGGGATCATGTGGCCGACGCCGGCCGAGGGCGTGACGATCGTGATCTGCCACCCCGCTTCGACGAGCGCCTCGGCGACGCCGTAGTTCCACCAGAAGCCGCTGCCGTCGTCGACGAAGACCGCACGACCGTTGCCCGACGGCGGCGGCGCCCCGCGGTCGAGCACGTCGAACCACGACAGTGCGCCGCTCGACGCGAGCGGCGCGTCCAGCGGTCGCGGCGTCGCGCCGGTTGCCAGCACTGCGGCGTCGAATTCGTCGTCGAGGTCACCCGCCGACGAGACCTCGACCCCGAGGTTCAACGTCACACCGAGCAGGCGCAGTTCGCTGAGCTGGTGGTCGAGCAGCCGGCGCAGCCTTTGGCGGTGTGGGACCGACGCCGCGTAGAGGAACTGGCCGCCGAAGGAATCCGCCCTCTCGAACACCGTGACACGATGCCCGCGGCGCGCCGCCGTCAGTGCCACCTCGAGGCCGCCAGGACCGCCACCGACCACCGCGACGCGCTTCGGCGGCGCCGCCGGACGCAACTCGGCGAACTCCTCGGATGTCTCGCGGCCGACGACCGGGTTCACGGCACAGTGCAGGTGCGGCGCGAACGCGCGGCAATCCTGGTTCAGGTTGAGGCACGGTCGGATGCGCGAAGCCTCCCCGCGCGCGGTCTTGGTGAGCCACTCGGGATCGGCCAGGAAAGCGCGTGCCATGCCGACCAGGTCGGCAGTGCCGCGCTCGAGCAGCTGCTCGGCGACGTCCGGCTCCGCAATGCGCTGCCCAAGCAGGATCGGCAGGCCGCACTCTCGGCGCACCGCCATCGCCGCGTTGGCCGCCGGCGCGTCCGGCGTCGACATGTCCTTGACGTAGGCGCCCCTCGTCCCGAGCGTCAGGCTCAGCAAGTCGACCCCGCCGTGCGTCTCGAGCGCGCGCGCGATGCGCACGGTGTCCGGAATCTCGAGCCCGTCGGCGATTTCCTCGTCTGCGCTGAGCCGCACGCTGAGTCCGATCGAGTCGCCGCACTGCCGCCGGATCGAATCGACGACCTCGAGCAAGAACCGCAGGCGCTTCTCAGCCGTGCCGCCGTATGCATCGGTGCGCCGGTTCGTGGCCGGCGAGAGGAACTGGGCGACGAGGTATCCGTGCGCTGCATGGATGTCGATGCCGTCGAAGCCCGCGGACTGCAGGTTGCGGGCCGAGCGACCGAACGCCTCGACGACCGTGTCGATGTCGGCCTGCGTCATCTCGCGCGGAAGGTAGGCGTCGCGCGGCGAGCGGACCGGCGACGGCGCCATCGGCGGCACGTCGCTGTCGCCGACGGGCCATTCGCGACCGAGGTGGACGAGTTGGCCGAAGACCACGCAGCCGTGCGACTTCAGCATCGCCGCTTTTGCGCCGAGCCGGGCCACGGCGTGCTCGTTATAGGCTTCGGTCAGGATGCGGTTGCGTCCCGCGCTGCCCGGATGGACGATGGTTGCGCCCGTGATCACCATTCCGGGCCCGGATCGCGCCACGTTGGCGTAATGGGCCTTGTCGCCGTCGGTCGGCACGCCGTCGACGACCATCGCGGTGCCGTACGGCAGCACGGCCAGCCGGTTGCGCAGCCTGAGGTGCCGCAGTGCGAACTCCGAGAGCAGCCGTGGGTGGGGCATCGAGGTCCGATAAACGAACAAACGACCGGTCGGTCGAAGTGTAGGGACCGTGTCGTGCCGGCGTCAACGGGCGCCGGCTGGTGCTGCCGCATCGGCCACCCACGCGCAGTTGACAGTCGTCGCAACCGGGACTTTAATTAGGGAACCGACTGGTCGGCCGAATACAGACCAGCACTCACGTCCGTCCCGCGAGACACCTCATGAACTTCGATTATTCCGAGCGCACACAGCAGCTGATGCGGCACGTGCAGGACTTCATGGACCGGCACGTGTACCCGAACCTGGGGACCTACGAGGAACAGACCTCCGAAGGCTGGCCCCTGCCGCGGATCGTCGAGGACCTCAAGGTCAGGGCCCGGACCGAAGGCCTGTGGAACCTGTTCATGCCGCCCTGGCACGGCGCCGAGCACGTCGATGAAACCTTCAAGTTCGAATGCCCGGGGCTCACGAACGTCGAGTACGCGCCGCTCGCCGAGGTCATGGGGCGGGTCGCGTGGGCGCCGGAAGTGTTCAACTGCTCCGCGCCGGACACCGGCAACATGGAGGTGCTGCAGCGTTACGCCACGCGCGCGCAGAAGGACCAGTGGCTGGTCCCGCTCATGAACGGCGAGATCCGCTCGGCCTACTCGATGACCGAGCCCGCGGTCGCCTCGTCCGACGCGACCAACATCGAGACCGAGATCCGGCGCGACGGTGACGAATACGTGATCAACGGCCGCAAATGGTGGTCCTCGGGCGCCTATCACCCGCGCTGTGAGTTGCTGATCGTGATGGGCAAGACGGACCCGTCGGCGAACCGGTTCCGCCAACAGTCGATGATCCTCGTACCGCGCGCCGCGAAAGGCGTGAGGCTGGTCCGGTCGACCACGGTGTACGGTTACCCTCACCGCGGTCACGGCGGCCATGCGGAGATCGACTTCGACAACGTCCGCGTGCCCGCCTCGAGCATCCTCAAGGGCGAAGGCTGCGGGTTCGAGATCGCGCAGGGCCGGCTGGGCCCCGGGCGCATCCACCATGCCATGCGCACGATCGGGCAGGCCGAGGCGGCGCTCGAAGCGATGTGCAAGCGACTGCTCAAGCGCGTGGCGTTCGGCAAGCCGATCGCGCAGCACTCGGTCTGGGAGGAGCGCATTGGCCACGCGCGCACCGAGATCGAGATGGCGCGACTGCTCGTGCTCAAGGCCGCGTACATGATGGACACGGTCGGCAACAAGGCCGCACAGGCCGAGATCGCGATGATCAAGGTCGCGGCGCCGCGCATGGCCGTCAAGATCATCGACGACGCAGTCCAGGCGCACGGCGGCGCGGGCGTGAGCGGCGACTTCCCGCTCGCCGAGTCCTGGGCGAACACGCGGCTCATCCGTCTCGCCGACGGCCCGGACGAGGTTCACAATCGCGCCATCAGCCGCCTCGAGCTCAAGAAGTACATGTAGGGCGGGCTTCGCACATGGCGGACCGTTACCAACCGGGATTCTTCCGCGCGCTGTTCGACATGAACGGCCGCGTCGCGCTCGTGACGGGCGGGCACGGCGAGCTCGCGCGCGCGATGGCCGCGACGCTCGCCGACCTCGGCTGCGACCTGGTGCTGGCCTCGCGCAAGCAGGACAAGTGCGAGGAGCTCGCGGCCGAGCTTCGCACCGCGTTCGGCCGGACCGTCACCGCATTGCGCTGCGACGTGTCGCAGGAAGAGGACGTCGTGGCCACGGTGGCCGAGACGGTGCGCCGTCACGGCAGGCTCGACGTGCTGGTCAACAACGCAGGCACGTCCTGCTGGGGCCTGCCGGAGCAGATCGCGCTCAAGGGCTGGCAGAAAGTCATCGACGTCAACCTGACCGGCACGTTCCTGAGCTGTCGCGAGGCCGCGAAGGTCATGATCGGGCGCGGCGGCGGCAGCATCGTCAACGTCGCATCGGTCGGCGCGTACCTCTCGTACCGCCCGCGCGACGGCCAGGTCGTGCCTTACACCACGTCCAAGGCGGCGATCGTGCACCTGACGCAGGACCTCGCTGCGCAATGGGCCGAACGCGGCGTGCGCGTCAATGCGATCGCGCCCGGCCAGGTCGAGTCCGGCATGACGTACACGCTCGACGAGCGGACCCGGCAGGGCGTCGTCGACTCCATCCTGCTGAACCGGATCGGTCACCCGCGCGAAGTCGCCGCAGTGCTGGCGACGCTGGCGTCGGACGCCGGCAGCTTCATCACGGGCCAGACGTACGTGGTCGACGGCGGCCAGATGCTGGGCTAGACGTCGTGAGTTCCGAGCGTTCCCTGGCCTTGCCGGCCGCGCTTCGCCGGCAGTACTACGACGCCGGCCACTGGCGGGCGCAGACCCTATGGGACTCCTTCACTGCCGTGATGGCTGCGAACGCGGGCACCGTTGCCTTCCTGGAAGGCGACCGCAGGCTCACTTTCGAGCAGGTACGAGGCGACGCCGAACGCTTCGGCCGCGCCTGCCTGGCCGTCGGGCTAAGACCCGGCGACGCGGTGGCCGTGCACGGTCGTCACTGCCTGGAGTCGACCGTCGCGATCGCGGGGTGCGCGTATGCGGGGCTGGTGCCGGCGCTGCTGCCCCACATGTTCGCCGTCGAGCAGATTCGCGCCATCCTGGCGAACTGCGGCGCGCGGCTGCTGGTCTCGCTGGGCGAAGATTCGGAGATCACGCGGGCGCTGCACGCGGGCCAGGGTGCGGGTCTCGTTCGCACGGTCGTCCCGGACGCCTGTCTCCAGAATGGTGCGCACGTCACGCGCTGGTCGCGTTTCGTCGAGTGCGGCGACGACAGTGCGGCCGGACCGTGCCCGCGCGCAGCCGACGACCTTGCGCTGCTGATCTTCTCCTCGGGCACGACCGGCGAGCCCAAGGGCGTCATGCACTCGGCCAACACGCTGCGGTTCGCTGCCGAAGCGTACGCGCGCTACCAGGGGATCGGCCCGGCCGATACGAACCTGGTCGTGACCGCGTTCGGTTTCGTGGGCAGCTCGGTGCTCGGTACCTACCTCACGTACCTCTGCGGCTGCACGACGGTCCTGCAACGCAACTGGAACGCCGCCGAGGCGCTCGCACTCATTGCCCGGCACCGCGTGACGCACCTGCTGCTGATGCCGACGCACGCGATCGACATCCTCGAATCACCGCAGCTCGACGCGACCGACTGCTCGAGCCTCGCCCGCGGCGTCGTCGCCGGCATCAGCGAGACGCATCGTCTCGACGCGCGCCGGCGCCTCTGCCGGCGTCCGTACCCGATGTACGGCATGTCCGAGTCGCCGGCGCACGTCACCGGTTCGACCGCCGACGACATCGACGACCTGCTGACGACCGAGGGCCGCGCGCTGCCGGGCACCGACCTCGAAATCCGGGACGAGGAGGACCGGCCGCTGCCGGTCGGTGTGCCGGGGAACATCCTGGTGCGTGGACCCAATCGTTTCCTGGGCTACTACCGCAACGAATCCATGAACAGTGCGTCGCTGACCGAGGACGGATACTTCCGAACCGGCGACGTCGGTGTCCTCGATGCGAAGGGCATGCTGACGTTCGTCTCGCGCAGCAAGGACATCATTCGACGGGGCGGCGTCACCATCACGCCGGCGGACATCGAGGCCGCGCTGCGTTCACACCCGCGTCTCAGCGACGTCGCGGTGGTCGCGCTGCCCGATCCGCGGCTCGGCGAGCGGGCGTGTGCCTGCGTGATCACGCGCGACGGGCGCGACGTCGGGCTGGAGGAACTGACGCAATTCCTCGAGGCGAGGGCCTTCCCACGCTATCAGTGGCCGGAGGCGGCAGAACGGTTCGACGCGTTTCCGCGCACACCCTCGCTGAAGGTGCAGAAGCCGGAGCTGCGCCGGCAGGTGCTGGAGCGACGCAGGTCGCGATAGCGCGTGCCGCTGCGGCGCGTCCGCTCAGTTCAGGCGGATGATGCCGCGTGTGCAGGCAAGGGCGACGGCATGGGTGCGATTCGCCGCGCCGAGCTTCCACATGCAGTTGCGGATGTGGAAGTGGACGGTCTCGCGCGAGCGATTGAGCACCGAGGCGATTTCCTGCTCGTTCTGGCCGAGCGCGGCGAGGGTTAGGCATTGCTTTTCGCGCGCCGTCAGCAGCGATCCGGTCACGAGCTCGGACGGCACCATGCCGGCCACGTGGCGGATGAACACGTGCGACAGGAAGTGCATCGTCGCGAGGTTCTCGGCACTGCAGTCTCCGCGCTCGCGGCTGCGACTGCACCACGACACGTAACCGAGCGTGCCGCCAGCCTGCTGCACCGGCACCGCAATGCCGCTGGAGATATAGCGCCCGTAATGTTCGAGGACCCGTCGCTGGTCCCGCGTGAGCGGGTTGCCGAACCACTCGCTGTCGCGCGCGTCGCAACTCCAGGCAAACGGCGCGGCCGCCCGGCCGCAGCGTTGCGCGACCGGACAGTGTTCGCCGAGGCCCGCCTCGCGCCAGCGCACGAGGCAGTCGGTCGGCCAACCCATCAGCGCGGCGATGAACGAGCCGTCCTTGGCCCGCGGCAGGTCGCGGGCATCGAGGCTCACGTGATAGGCGGCCAGGTCCCAGCCGAGGTCGTCCGCCCAGCGCGCGAGCAGCTGCGATGCGCCTTCCAGGTCCGGCTGCTCGCGCAGCTGATCAACGTAGTAGCCGTCGCCAGATACGCTCATCGGTCCCCCGTGATCTTGGCCAGGCCGCGACATGCACGGACCGTTCGCGCCCAGCCCCCGGCTCGGAACGGTTATCAATAAACCGTACAGTCGGCTGAAGAATAGGAACCGTTCGCCGCCGTGTCAAATCGGGCAGCCGCCCCGTCGTCGCAACCCCAAACCTACCTGAAATGGCAGCTGTCGCGAGGTGCGGGCCCTGCCACAGTACGACGACCGGTGCGGTGCAGCAGGTCCGAACGTACGCCATCATGCCGACCCGCCGCGAGTTGTTGCGTTGGCTTTCCGCGCTCGGTGCCGGCGGTGTCCTCGCCGGCCATGGGCTCACTGCCGAGGGTCGCGAGATGAAGAACCTAGAACAGGCCATCCAGCGGTTGCTCGACCGCGACGAGATCAGCGAGCTGATGGCGCGGTACTGCCGGCATGCCGACCTGCTCGACGCGGACGGAATGGCTGCCTGTTTCACGGACGACTGCATCGTGGCCTACGTGCCTGCGTCCATCGCGCCGCCCGCGGGCAGTAAGCAGGAGCTGCTCGGATTCCTGCACGAGTACTTCCCGAACTCGGCCAGCAGCTCGCACTACATCAGCAACGTCGAAATGCATTTCGACACACCGGACCAGGTCACCGCAACGAGCCATATGTACTCGTGGCAGCGTTTCAAGACCTACCCCGCGGCGGCAGACTGCCACCGCTACGGTCGCTACGAGTTTCGCTTCGTGCGTACGAGCGATGGCTGGCGGTTCTCGCGGCTGAACCTGCTCTCCGCCGGAGAGTACGGCGGCGCGCGCAGCGGAGAGCAGTTCGGCCGGCCGTGGCCACCACGGTTCGAGTGACCCCGCACGGGTCGCGTCGGCTGCCTGCCAGGTTGCTTCGGCCGGGTTGTTCGGCCATGCATATGCTGCACTCTGGGTCAGCACGCGGTGGTTGCGGCGGCCATCGCCAGCGCCGCGAGCAACGATGCCTCGTCGACCGGCTTGACCAGGTGCCGGTCGAAGCCGGCGGCGCGCGCCTTGCGTTGCGCCTCGGCATCGCCCCAGCCCGTCATCGCCACGATCGTGACGTCCTTACCCCACGGCTGGCTGCGGATCCGCCGGCACACTTCGTAGCCGCTCAGCGTCGGCAGGCCGATGTCGAGCAGCACCAGCTCGGGCCTGAACTCCTCGGCCGCCAGCACGGCCGCGCCGCCGTCATGCACCATTCGCACGACGTGCCCGAGGTGTGACAGCAACTCGGCAATCGTTTCGGCCCCGTCGCGGTGATCCTCCACCACCAGGATTCGCAGTGGCACGGTCGCCGTGCGCAGGCTCGCCGGCGGTTCGTCCGCTGCCACGAGTGACGTCGCTGCCGGGAGGCCGGACAGCGGCAGCGTCACGGTGAAGGTGCTGCCCTTTCCCAGACCGGGGCTTTGCGCCGACACGCGGCCACCGTGCAGTTCGACGAGGTGCTTGACCAGCGACAGCCCGATACCAAGGCCGCCGCGCGAGCGCGTGATCGCGCTGTCCACCTGCGAGAACATCAGGAAGACGCGGTCGAGGTGCTCGGACGCGAGGCCGATGCCGTCGTCCTTGACGGCGACACTGACTTCGCGGTCGCGTACCTGCACGACGATTTCGACGTGACCACCGGGTTCGGTGTACTTGGCGGCATTGGTCAGCAGGTTCACGAAAATCTGCGAAAGCCGTGTCACGTCGGCGTCGAGCGGCATCAGGCTGTCGGGCACGGCCAGCCGCAGGTCGTGCTTGTTCTCGACGAAGTGCGGACGAGTCGCCTCGATCGCGAGTTCGAGCACGCGGTGCAAGTCGACCGGCTCCTTGCGCAGCTCGATGCGCCCGCGATTGATCCGGCTGACGTCCATCAGGTCGTCGATCAGTCGTGCCATCACGCCGATCTGCCGGGCGATGATGACACGGGCGCGCTGCGAGTCCGTTTCCCCCGTGTTCGGCAACTGCAGGATCTGTACGGCGTTGCGCACCGGGGCGAGCGGGTTGCGCAGCTCGTGCGCGAGCGTGGCGATGAACTCGTCCTTGCGGCGGTCGGCCTCCCGCAGCTCCGCCTCGAGTTCGCGCAATGCCTGCGTGCGCTCCGACACCAGCCGATCGAGGTTCTGGTTCAGCACGTGCAGCTCGTGCTCTGCGCGGCGACGTTCCGCGACCTCCGCGAGCAGTGCCCGGTTGACGATCGAGATTTCGCGGGTCTTGCGGTGCAGCTCGGCGAACACGGCCACCTTCGAGCGCAGCACCGCCGCATTGACCGGCTTGACGAGGTAATCGACGGCGCCGCTGCCGTAACCCTCGAGCACGTGCTGGTCCTCGTTGTAATACGCGGTCAGGAAGATGATCGGGATCCGCGCGGTCTTGCGGCGGCTCTTGATCGTCTGCGCGAGCTCGAACCCCGTCATGCCGGGCATCCGGATGTCGAGGATCAGCAGCGCGAATTCCTCCGCCACCAGCGCGAGCAGCGCTTCGTCGGCCGACTGTGCCCGCACGAGACGGTAGCCGGGCGAGTCGAGCACCGTCTCGAGCACCGTCAGGTTCTTGGGCTCGTCGTCGACGATCAGGATGTTGATCGGCGCCCCCAGCGCCGACGTGTCGGTCGGCGCCGCCCGTGCGGCACCGTCGAGGTCCGTCCCCAACACCGCGACCGGCGACGTGGCAGCGGCGGTCGCCGTCAGCGCGTCAGGCGGCGGGCGCGTAGGCGTGTTCATCGGAACAGCCAGACCCGCATCAACGAGAGCAACTGATCGGTGTTGACGGGCTTCGCGATGTAATCGCTCGCGCCCGCGTCGAGGCACTTCTCGCGGTCGCCCTTCATCGCCTTCGCAGTCAGCGCGAGGATCGGCAGCGTGCGGAAGCGCGGGATCCGGCGGATCTCGCGCATCGTCGCGTAGCCATCCATGTCGGGCATCATGATGTCCATCAGCACCACGCTGATGTCGGGGGTGGCTTCGATCAGCTCGATCGCCTGGCGTCCGTTCGTCGCGCTCATCACTTCCATGTCGTGGTTCTCGAGCACCGAAGTCAGCGCAAAGATGTTGCGCGCATCGTCGTCCACGACGAGTACCTTGCGGCCATTGAGCACTTCGTTGCCGCCGTGCAGTCGCTCCAGCATGCGCTGTTTTTCCGCCGGCAGGTCGGTCACCACGCGATGCAGGAACAGCGCCGTCTCATCGAGCAGACGCTCGGGCGACTGCACGTCCTTGAGCACGATGCTCTTCGCCATCCCCTTGAGCCGTGCAAGCTCGTCCTCGGACAAGTCCTGCCCCGTGAACACGACGACCGGGACGTCGGGCACGGTGGAATCCGCACGCATGCGGTCGAGCAGTTCGAGGCCGCTCACGTCCGGCAGCCGCAGGTCGAGCACGACGCAGTCGAAGTGCTGCGAACGCAACGCGGTGAGCGCCGATTCGCCGTCGTCGACGGCTACGGTCTCGATGTCGTCGTGGTGCAGCAGTTCGACCACCGACGCACGCTCGATCGCGTTGTCCTCGACCACCAGCAGTCGCTTGGTGTGTGCGGCCGTGAACTCCCTGATGCGGTCGAACGCCGCCTCTAGCGAATCGGTGGTCGGCTCCTTGATCACGTAGGCGAACGCGCCGCGGGCGAGCCCGTGCTGGCGCTCCTCCTCGAGCGTGACGATCTGGACCGGGATGTGCCGGGTCGCCGGGTCCAACTTGAGCTGGTTCAACACCGTCCAGCCGAGCATGTCGGGCAGGAAAATGTCGAGCGAGATCGCGCTCGGCCGGAACTGGCGCGCCAGCGCGAGGCCGTGCGTTCCCTTGTTCGCGACGATGCCCTTGAAACCGTGGTCGCGGGCGAGGCCGAGCAGGATGCGCGCGTAGTGCGGATCGTCCTCGATGATCAGGAACACCGGTTCGCCGGCTGCGATCGTCTCACGGTCGTCGGCCACCTGCTCCTCGCGCGCAATTGCCAGGATCGGCCGGTCGCCGCGCGCCGCGACCGGGGAGGCGTCCGCGGCCCGCGCGGCCGGCGAGACGACGGTCGTGCCCCCGTAATTCAGCGGCAGGTACAGCGTGAAGACGCTGCCTTCGCCGGGGACGCTCGACAGCTTGATCTCGCCGCCGAGCAGCACTGCGAGTTCGCGGCTGATCGCGAGGCCCAGGCCCGTGCCGCCGTACTTGCGCGAAGTGCCGGCGTCGGCCTGCTGGAACGCCTCGAAGATGAGCCGCTGTTTCTCGGGTGCGACACCGATGCCCGTGTCCTCGACCCGGAAGGCGACCACCTGCTGTGCGCTGTTGAGGACCACGTGATCGGCGCTCCACCCCTTGGTGGCGATCCCGACGCTGACGTGCACGTGACCGTGCGAGGTGAACTTGACCGCGTTCGACAGCAGGTTCTTCAGGATCTGCTGCAGCCGCTTGGGGTCACTGATCATCGCGCGCGGCAGGTTCGGCTCCAGGCGGACCTGGAATGGCAGGTTCTTCGCCTCGGCGACG
Organism: Steroidobacteraceae bacterium; assembly: GCA_036277615.1. Classification (GTDB taxonomy): domain Bacteria; phylum Pseudomonadota; class Gammaproteobacteria; order Steroidobacterales; family Steroidobacteraceae; genus RPQJ01. The sequence goes on along the minus strand of DASUMQ010000052.1, from coordinate 2,876 downwards.
TGGCGGAAGTTACGGTCGATCGTTTCACGCAACGCCGCGAACGTGATGTCCTCGACCTCGACCGTGACGGTACCCGACTCGATCTTCGAAAGGTCGAGGATGTCGTTGATCAGGTGCAGCAGGTCCGAGCCGGACGAGTTGATGTTGCGCGAGAACTCGACCTGCTTCGGCGCGAGGTTGCCTGCCGGGTTCTCGGCGAGCTGCTGGCTCAGGATCAGGATCGAGTTGAGCGGCGTGCGCAGCTCGTGCGACATGTTGGCGAGGAACTCGGATTTGTACTTGGACGTGAGCGCGAGCTCCGCAGCCTGCGTCTCGAGCGCGCGGCGGGCCTGCTCGACCTCGGCGTTCTTGCGTTCGACCTCGGCGTTCTGCTCGGCGAGCAGGCGCGCCTTGGTGCCGAGCTCCTCGTTGGTCTTCTGCAGCTCGCTCTGCCGGGCCTGCAGTTCGACCGTGAGCTGCTGCGACTGCGTGAGCAGGCCCTCGGTGCGCATGGTCGCCTCGATCGTGTTGAAGACCGCGCCGATGCTCTGCGTCAGCAGGTCGAGGAACGCGAGCGATCCCTTGCTGAAATTCTGCAGCGAGGCGAGCTCGATCACGGCCTTGGTCTCGCCCTCGAACAGCACGGGCAGCACGACGACGCTCGCGCGCTTGGCCTCGCCGAGGCTGGAGCCGATCCGGACGAAGTCGGCCGGGACGTCGGCGAGCAGGATGCGCTTTTTCTCGGCGGCGCACTGGCCGACGAGCCCCTGGCCGATGCCGATCGCCCCGGCGAGCTCGCTGCCGCCGGCATAACTCGACAGCAGCTCGAGCGCCGCGTGGTCCTCGTGCGCGGTCAGGTGGTAGATCGTGCCCTGGTGCGCATTGACCAGCGGCGCGAGCTCCGTCAGCAGCAGCTGGCCGACCGTGCTCAGCTCGCGCTGCCCCTGCAGCATGCCGGTGAACCGCGCGAGGTTGGTCTTGAGCCAGTCCTGCTCGCGGTTGCGCTCGGTGGTCTCGCGCAGGTTCGAGATCATCGTGTTGATGTTGTCCTTGAGCGCCGCCATCTCGCCGCGCGTCTCGACCTGGATCGAGCGGGTGAGGTCGCCCTTGGTCACGGCAGTCGCGACCTCGGCGATCGCGCGGACCTGCGTGGTCAGGTTGGCCGCGAGCAGGTTCACGTTGCCGGTGAGGTCCTTCCACGTACCCGCAGCGCCCGACACGTTCGCCTGGCCGCCGAGGCGGCCCTCGACGCCCACTTCGCGCGCGACGTTGGTGACCTGGTCGGCGAAAATTGCGAGCGTGTCGGTCATGCCGTTGATCGTCTCGGCGAGTGCCGCGACCTCGCCTTTGGCCTGCACCGTCAGGCGCTGGTTCAGGTCGCCGTTCGCCACGGCGGTCACGACCTTGACGATGCCGCGGACCTGCTCGGTGAGGTTCGAGGCCATGAAGTTGACGTTGTCGGTGAGGTCCTTCCAGGTGCCCGCGACGCCCGGCACCTGTGCCTGGCCGCCGAGCTTGCCTTCGGTGCCCACCTCGCGCGCGACGCGTGTGACCTCGCCGGCGAAGGCGTTCAGCTGGTCGACCATCGTGTTGATGGTGTTCTTGAGCTCGAGGATCTCGCCCTTCACGTCGACGGTGATCTTGCGGTTCAAGTCGCCGCGTGCCACCGCGGTCGTGACCTCGGCGATGTTACGCACCTGCGTGGTCAGGTTGTTGGCGAGGCCGTTGACTGTGTCGGTGAGGTCTTTCCAGGTGCCGCCGACGCCGGGCACGGCGGCCTGGCCACCGAGACGGCCCTCGGTGCCGACCTCGCGCGCGACGCGCGTCACCTCGGAGGCAAACGAGCGCAGCTGCTCGACCATCGTGTTGATGGTTTCCTTGAGCCGAAGGATTTCGCCGCGGACGTCGACGGTGATCTTCTTGGAGAGGTCGCCGTTGGCGACGGCGGTCGTGACCTCGGCGATGTTGCGGACCTGGCTGGTCAGGTTGGTCGCCATCGCGTTGACGGAGTCGGTCAGGTCCTTCCACGTGCCGGCGACGCCACGCACTTCCGCCTGACCGCCGAGCTTGCCTTCGGTGCCCACTTCGCGCGCGACGCGCGTGACTTCCGAGGCAAACCCGTTCAGCTGGTCGACCATCGTGTTGATGGTTTCCTTGAGCTCGAGGATCTCGCCGCGCACGTCGACGGTGATCTTCTTCGACAGGTCGCCGCGCGCGACCGCGGTCGTGACCTCGGCGATGTTGCGGACCTGGCCGGTCAGGTTCGAGGCCATGAAGTTGACGGAGTCGGTGAGGTCCTTCCAGGTGCCGGCGACGCCGGGCACCTGCGCCTGGCCACCGAGCTTGCCCTCGGTGCCGACCTCGCGCGCGACGCGCGTGACCTCGGACGAAAAGCCGTTCAACTGGTCGACCATCGTGTTGATGGTCTCCTTGAGCTCGAGGATCTCGCCCTTCACGTCGACCGTGATCTTGCGCGAGAGGTCGCCGCGCGCCACGGCGGTGGTGACGGTCGCGATGTTGCGGACCTGTGCCGTCAGGTTGGTCGCCATCGCGTTGACGGAGTCGGTCAGGTCCTTCCACGTGCCGGCGACGCCCGGCACGACCGCCTGGCCACCGAGACGGCCGTCGGTGCCGACCTCGCGCGCGACGCGAGTGACCTCGGACGCGAACGATCGCAACTGCTCGACCATCGTGTTGGTCGCTTCCTTCAGCTGCAGGATCTCGCCGCGCACGTCGACCGTGATCTTCTTCGAGAGGTCGCCGTTGGCGACCGCAATCGTCACCTCGGCAATGTTGCGCACCTGCGCCGTCAGGTTGCCCGCCATCTGGTTGACCGAATCCGTAAGTTCTTTCCAGACGCCCGACACGCCACGGACCTTGGCCTGGCCGCCGAGCTT
>DASUMQ010000051.1:0-25405 GCA_036277615.1 Steroidobacteraceae bacterium | reverse complement strand
CGCAACGAGCCCGGTGCGGCGGCGTCGATCTGCGACGCCCTGCTGGCGCCGATGCCCGGCGAGCTTACGTTCGCGATCAACCAGCCACTGCTGCGCGGTGCCCTGGCGGTTTCGGACGACGAAGTTCGCGGCGCGATGGCCTTCGCCGCCCGCACGCTCAAGCTGGTCGTCGAGCCCGGCGGCGCGGTGGCACTGGCGTGCGTGCTGACCGGCAAGCTCGACGTGCGCGACCGGACCGTCGCCGTCACGGTTTCGGGCGGCAACGTCGACGACGCCCAGCTCGCGGCGGTGCTCGCGCGGCCCTGAGCCGCTTCAGACGTCGAGCTCGACGATCACGGCGTCTACTCGCGAGCGCGAGACCTCGAGCCGGGCGACGGCGACCGGCAGGCGAAACCGGCGCGGCCCGGCACTCCCGGGATTGAGATAGAGCACCCCGTCGCGCCGCTCGATCCTCGGCCGGTGCGAGTGTCCCGAGACGACGACGTCGATGCCACTCGCGCGCGGATCGAGGTCGAGTTGCGCGAGGTCGTGCAGCAGGAGAACTCGGTGTCCCTCCACGTCGAGCGCGGCCCTGTCCGGCACGTCCGCCGCCCACTCCGCGTCCACGTTGCCGCGCACCGCGACGACGCGTGGGGAGAGGTGATGCAGGTCGTCGAGCACGTGCGCGCGCCCGATGTCGCCGGCATGCAGGATCAGTGCGCACCCGTGCAGTGCCGAGACGGCCTCCGGCCGCAGCTTGCCGTGCGTGTCGGAGATCACACCGACGTGCACGACGTGCCGCTCGATCCGCCGGTTCGAACCTGTCGCTGAAAGCTTCATGCGTCGGCCATACCTCGCCACGATCTTGCCCGAAGGTCGCGACCACGACTAAGGTGCGTGCGGGCGCACGCCATCGCCACCACAGAACCCGGGGAGCGTTCACATGCCGTCACCGATCGACACCTGGCTGCTGGCCCTGCCGTGGCTGCTCGGCGCCGCTGCGGCGACCTGGGTCCTGAGCGTGGTGATTCGCAACGTGACGGTCGTCGACGTGCTCTGGTCGCTGCTGTTCCTGCTGGCCGCCATCGTCTATGCGCAGGCGACCCCGCCGGCCGAAGATCGCACCGTACTCCTGCTCGTGCTGGTGGCGCTCTGGGCCCTGCGACTGGCCGTGTACCTCGGCGTGCGCACGCTCGGTCACGCGCACGAGGACGCCCGTTACCAGGCCATCCGCCGGCGCAACGAACCGGGGTTCGCGTGGAAGAGCCTCTACCTCGTGTTCGGCATGCAGGCCGTGCTGGCCTGGATCATCTCGTTGCCGCTGCTCGGGGGCATCGCCGGCGAGCCGCGCCCGCTCGGCGTGCTCGACGCGATCGGTGTCGCCCTGTGGCTCGTCGGCTGGACGTTCGAAAGCGTCGGTGACTGGCAACTGGCGCGGTTCAAGCGCGACCCCGCCAACGCCGGCCGCGTCATGGACCGTGGCCTCTGGCGGTTCACGCGTCATCCCAACTACTTCGGCGATTTCTGCGTCTGGTGGGGGTTTTACGCCATCGCGCTCGCGGCCGGCGCCTGGTGGTCGATCGTCGGGCCCGTGATCATGAGCGTGCTGCTGCTGCGCGTCTCCGGCGTGGCGCTGCTCGAACGGCACATCGGCAAGCGCCGCCCGGAGTACGCGGAATACGTCCGCCGGACGAACGCGTTCTTCCCGGGACGACCGAAGAATAGTGGCTAGTGGCTAGTGGCTGGTGGCTAGTCGGAGGTGGGGTTATCGTGGCCGGCAAGCGGTGCCTGCTCCTTTCTAGACACTAGCCACTGGACACTAGACACTGGCTCATGTCTTCCGGCGTCCTGCTCTCCGCGCTCGCGATCGGCTACCTGCTGCTGCTGTTCGGGGTGGCGTTCTACGGCGAGCGGCGCTCGGTCTATCCCGGCAATGCGCGGCTGCGGCCGTGGATCTACAGTCTCGCGCTCGGCGTCTATTGCACGACCTGGACGTTCTTCGGCGCGGTCGGCACCGCGGTGCGCGATGGCTGGACCTACGTGCCGATCTACCTGGGGCCGGCGCTGGTGTTCCTGTTCGCGACGCCCTTCCTCGAGCGTCTCGCCGCGGTCGTTCGTGCGCACAACATCACCTCGATCGCGGACCTGATCTCCTCGCGCTTCGGCAAGAGTCCCGGCCTCGCCGCGCTGGTCGCAGTGATCGCGCTCACGGCCGGCGTGCCCTACCTCGCGCTGCAATACAAGGCGGTGGGCACGAGCCTCGACGTGCTCACCGGCACCCCTGGCACGCCGGTCGGATGGCTCGACGACACCGCGCTGTACGTCGCGCTGCTGATGGCCCTGTTCGCGATCCTGTTCGGCACGCGCCGGCTCGACGCGACCGAGCACCACGAGGGCGTGATGCTCGCGATTGCGTTCGAGTCGGTGGTGAAGCTGCTCGCATTCGCGGCCGTCGGCGTGTTCGCGATGCTGCACCTGGACGGCGCGCCGCGGCTCGCGCAGACGGCGCTCGGATCGGCTTCGTCGCTGTGGTCCGGCAATTTCGTCGTGGCGACCGGGCTCGCGGCCGTGGCGATCTTCTGCCTGCCCCGGCAGTTCCTGGTCGGTTTCGTCGAGTGTGCGGACCAGGGCGACATCCGCCGTGCGCGGCTCGTGTTCTCGGCCTATCTCGTTGCGTTCACGCTGCTGGTCGTGCCGATCGTGCTGTCCGGCCTGGGATCGGGGCTGCACGGGACGCACCACCCGGACTCGTTCGTGCTGACGCTGCCACTGGAGCGCGGCGCGACGTCGCTCGCGGTGCTCGCATTCCTCGGCGGACTGTCCGCAGCGAGTGCGATGGTGATCGTCTCCAGCATCGCGCTCGCGACGATGGTGACCAACGACCTCGTGATGCCGGCGCTCTGGCGCAGCCGCTGGCTCAAGCCCACCGAGGGCCGCGACATCGGCCGGCTGGTGCTCTGGCTGCGGCGCGCGGCGATCCTCGGCCTCGCGCTGCTCGCGTACGGCTATCACCGCAACACGATCACGCCGGCGAGCCTCGCCTCGATCGGCCTGCTCGCCTTCGCGGCGTTCGCGCAGTTCGCGCCGCCGATCCTCGCCGGCCTGTACTGGCGCCGAGCCTCGCGCCGGGCCGTGTTCTGGGGCCTCATGACGGGATTTGCGATCTGGGGGTATGCGTTGCTGCTGCCCAATTTCGCGGCGGGCGGACTCATCGGGCCCGGCGTGCTCGAGCGCGTCGGTCCGTGGGACGTGCTCTGGTCCCAGGCCCAGGCGTGGCTCGGGCTTTCGCACCTCAGCCCTGCCGCGCGAGGCGCCCTGCTGGCGGTCGGCGGCAACGTGTTCGTGCTGGTGACGCTGTCCCTGTTCTCGCGTTCCTCGTTGCGCGAACGGCTGGCCGCCACGGCGTTCGTGCGCCGCGCCATGCACGAGGCGCCGGGCCGCTCGGCCGGCAGCACGCGTGTCGGCGACGTACTCACGATCGCCGAGCGCATCGTCGGCTCCTCCGCCGCGCAGGCCGCATTGCTCGACTACTCGGAGCAGACGCGGCGGCCGTTGCCGAAGCCCTCCGACCCCGCCGATCGCGGCGTCATGCAGCACATGGAGCGCGTACTCGCGGGCGCCATCGGCGCCTCTTCGGCGCGCCTGATCTTCACGCACGCATTGCGTGGCCGCGGCCTCGCCGCCGAGGAAGTCGCCGAGATGCTCGACGAGACCTCGCAGGAACTGCGCTTCAGCCGCCAGTTGCTGCAGGCGACGATGGAGAACGTCTCGCAGGGCATCTCCGTGGCGGACGGCGACGGACGGCTCGTGGCCTGGAACGGGCGCTACGTCGAAATGTTCGAGTACCCCGCCGAGCTGGTCCAGGTCGGCACGCCCGTCGCCGAGCTGATCCGCTGGAACGCAATGCGCGGGGAGTTCGGCGACTCGAATCCCGAGGACCAGATCCAGAAGCGGCTCGCGCACCTGAAGGCCGGCACCCGGTACGTGAACCAGCGCCGCCGCGGCAATGGCCGCGTCTACGAGATCCGCGGGCAGCCGATGCCGGACGGCGGGTACGTCACGACGTACACCGACATCACCGAGTTCAAGCACACGGAAGAGCAATTGCGCGAGGCGACGCAGACGCTCGAGCAGCGGGTCACGGAGCGCACCTACGAACTCTCGAAGGCGCTCGCGGCCGAGGCGGAGGCCAAGTGCGCCGCCGAGCGGGCGAACGCCAGCAAGACACGCTTCGTGGCAGCGGCGAGCCACGACCTGCTGCAGCCGCTCAACGCGGCGCGGCTGTTCGCGTCCGCACTGACCGATGCGCAGGACGCCGGATCTGTCGGCGAGATTGCCGGCCGCATCGAGGGTTCGCTCCGGGCGGCCGAGGAAGTACTCGACGACATGCTCGACATCGCGCGGCTCGAAAGCGGCGCGATGCGCACCGAACTCGCGGAGTTCGCGCTCGACGACGTCACGGTCGAACTGGAGCGGCAGTTCGCGCCGATCGCGGCCAAGCGCGGGCTGCGGCTGCGCGTGCGCCACACGCATACCTGGGTCCGCAGCGACCGGGTGCTGTTGCGGCGTTTGCTGCAGAACCTGGTCTCGAACGCGTTGCGTTACACGCAGCGCGGCGGCGTGGTCGTCGCGTGCCGGCCGCGCGGCAGCCGCCTGCTCGTGCAGGTGTGGGACACGGGACCCGGCATCGCCGAGCAGCACCGAGCGCTGATCTTCGGCGAGTTTCGCGGCCTCGACCACGCGTCGCCGTGGGGCGAGAAAGGTCTCGGCCTCGGGCTCTCGATCTGTGACAGGATTTCCCGCCTGCTGCACCTCAACCTCGCCCTGCAGTCGCGCGTCGGCCGCGGCTCGGTCTTCAGCGTGGTGCTCGACCGCGTGGAGGCGCCAGCCCCGGTCACGTCCGGGCCGGGCCGCGACGCGGCGCCGGCGTCGCCGTCGAGCGTCGCCGGCGGCACCGTGCTCTGCGTCGACAACGAACCGGAGATCCTCGACGGCATGCAGACATTGCTCGAGCGCTGGGGAGTCCAGGTGCTGCGCGCGGGCACGGCCGAAGAGGCGCGGCGACAGTTCTACCAGCACGCGCCGGACGTCGTGCTGGCGGACTACCGGCTGGACGATGACAGTTGCGACGGGCTCGAGCTTCTGCAATCGCTGCGGGTGGGCGGTTCGGCGCCGGCACGCGGTGCGCTGATCACGGCCGACCACAGCGCCGCGCTCACCGAGCGCGCAAGCAACATCGGGTACAAGGTGCTCCGCAAGCCGATCAAGCCCGCGGCACTGCGTGCCCTGCTCGGCGCCCTGCTCGCCTCCGCTCGGCAGGAGACTGTGTCCAGTGTCTAGTGAGTGTCTGGTTGGTTACTGGTAGGCAGCGGCTGGGCCGCGCGCCGACTCGGTCGGCTTCCTGCTGAACACTGGACACCAGACACTAGCTAGCCACTGGCCGCCAGACACGTCTCCGTCAGTCGATTTCTTCCGGCGGCGGCTTGACGCTCGCGCGATCGATCGCGAGACGCCCCGCCGCCAGCACGGCCTGGGTGCGCGTCGTGACACCGAGCTTGCGCAGGATCGCGGTGACGTGCGCCTTGACCGTCGCGGCTGACACGTCGAGGTCGTAGGCGATCTGCTTGTTCAACAGTCCGGCGCAGAGCAGCCCGAGCACGCGGAACTGCTGTGGCGTCAACTCGGCGATGCGGCGCGCGATTTCGAGTTCTTCGGCCGACGAGGTCGGTGCGCGCGGCGGCCGGTATCCGGGCGGCGTGTAGATCTCGCCGGCGAGCACGGCCTCGATCGCTCGGCCGATCTGCCCCGCCTCGGTCGATTTCGGGATGAAGCCCTGCGCCCCGAAGCGCAGGGCCGCGGCGATCGTCTGCGGATCGTCGTCGGCCGACACGATCACGACGGGAAGCTCGGGTCGGCTGCCACGGACGTGCGCCAGCGCGTTGAAACCATGCGCGCCGGGCATGTTGAGGTCGAGCAGCAACAGATCGGCGCCCGGGTTCGCCTCGGCCGCGGCCAGCATCGCTGCGACGGAATCCGCCTCGACGAAGTCTACCCGTCGGTCCAGCCGGCCCACTGCCGCCTTGAGCGCCTCGCGAAACAGGGGATGGTCGTCGGCGACGATGATCTGGCGGGACATTCTGTTGCGTAGAGTACACGCCCTGCGGCAAGCCGAAATTGCGACCAATGGCCAATATCGCGCACGATGCACCGCGACGAGCATATTCGACGTAAAACGGGCTCGCCGGGGGAGCCACCCTTGCTGCATTGCGAACCGTTCAACCCTTGTTTCTTCGGCCAGCGCGGCATCGCGATGTCGCTGCGGTGACGCCTTCGAACGTGCATTCCCGGGTCGGCGGTCGACGACTCCCGGACCGCAGGAACCCCCAGCCCAGCGGTTTCCAATGCGAGCTCATGTCGTTTTTCGGCACTACATTCCAGGAGTTCATCATGCGTGACCTGATTCTTCGACCAAAAACCCTGTGGGCCGTCGTCGCGGGCGCCACGTTCGCGTGCGTGGCCCCGTCCGCCCACGCGCAGTGGGAGATCAAGCCGACGGACGGCAGCAGCATCAAGTTCGGGTTTCTCGTCCAGGGACAGGCCGAGTCGGTGGACGTGAACCAGGACGATACCTCGCAGAACCTGTTCTTCCGCCGCCTGCGGGTCCTGGCGGGGGGCAAGATCAACGACCAGTGGTCGTTCTTCTTCGAGACGGACAGCCCGAACCTTGGCAAGGGCACGACCACGACCAGCGGCGGCACCACCGTCAACAGCAAGGACGCAGGCGACCTCTACATCCAGGACTTCGTCGTCACGTACAAGCCGGGCAGCGACGCGTTCAACCTCGACGTCGGCATGATGCTCAACGAGGTCTCGTACAACTCGAACCAGTCGGCCGCCACGCTGCTGGCGACCGACTACGGCCCCTACACTTTCGCGTGGTCCGGGCCGCTGCAGGCGCGCGTCGGGCGCGATTACGGCGTGCGCGCTCGCGGCTACCTGTTCGACGACCACCTCGAATACCGCGCCTCGGTGATGCAGGGCGTGCGTGGCGAGAATTCGACGAACGACCTGCGCTTCCTCGGCCGCCTGATGTTCAACGTGTTCGAGGCGCAGAAGGCGCTCTTCTACACGGGCACCACGCTCGGCAAGAAGCAGTTACTGTCGTTCGGCGTCAGCTACGACACCCAGGAGGACTACAACACGGTCGGCGCAGACGTGTTCTGGGACCAGCCGGTGGGCGACGGCAACGGGTTCACGCTGCAGGCCGACTGGAGCAGCCTCGACGGCGACGTCTTCCTGACGACGCTGCCGGAACAGGAGAACCTCTACGTCGAAGCGGGTTTCTACATCAACTCGCTCAAGCTGCTGCCGTTCGTGTCGTACGCCGACCGCAACTTCGACGACGAAGCGCTCGCCGACACAGACAAGGTCATGGTGGGCCTCGGCTACATGTTCGCCGGTCACAACGGCAACGTGAAGCTGTCGTTCGGCCAGCACGGCGTCGACGGCGGTGATGACCGCGACGAGATCTGGCTGCAGTTGCAGCTGTTCCGGTACTGAGGACGGGGTCGCACCCGACCCGATTCGTTTCGAAAGACTGATCCGGGGTCAGGTCCTGCTCGAGTCGAGCCGGCCCTGGCCCCGTCTCGTTTGTGGGGCCGCAGCGGCCGGACGGGCTCCGGCGCCGACACCGGGTCCGCGCGTCAGTCCCACTCGGCGCGCGTGACGAGCCACTCGCCGTCCTCGCGCTGCAGTTCCAGGTCGAACGACTGTGCGTCGGCGGAGAGCCCGAGCGTGCTGGCGTCGCTGGCGAGCGCACCCACCGCGAGCCGGACACGCGCCAGGTCCGCGTACGGAAACTCGACGTGCTCGACGCGCGTCACGAGCTCGAGCGACGGGTTTGCGAGCAGGTAGCCTCGCAACATCCGTGCGATCTCCTGCACGTCCTCGCCTTGCGCGCCCGCGAACTTCGGCGACACGAGCGCCATGAGGTCGGAGTGGTCACGCCGCTCCGCGGCGTCCTCGGCGGACGCGATGAGGGCGCGCACCTGCTGCTCGGGCGTCGCGGGTTTCGAACAGGCCGAGACGGCAAGGCTCGTCGCGAGCACGGCGGCCGCCACCGTCGCCTTGCCGAAGCAATAACGGCTCGCGTCGACCTTGCGCGTCTCCAGCCAGTAGCGCCACGTCGACCACGGCCAGATCGTGAAATTGCGGCCGTCCGCCTGCTGGTACCAGCTGCGGCACCCCGAGCTCCAGACCGTGCCGCGCAAGCCCGCCTGGACGCGCGCGTTGAATTCAGCCTGCGCCTGCGGCTGCACCGCCAGCCAGTCCGCGCCGCGCTCGCGCAGCAGCCGCATGCACTCGATCACGTAGCGAACCTGTGCCTCGATCATGAAGATGATGGAATTGTGCCCCAGGGCGGTGTTGGGTCCCACGAGCTGGTGCAGGTTCGGGTATCCGGCGACCGAAATGCCGTAGTAGGCTTCGGCGCCATCGCGCCAGTCGCGCGCGAGCTCGTGCCCCGGCAGCCCTAGCACCGGGAAATGCTGCATGTAGATTCGTGGATCGACCACGAACCCGGTGCCGAAGACGATGCAATCGACCGGACGCTCCACGCCGTCCGCGGTCACGATGCCGCTCGCGGTGACCTCGCGGATGGCCTCGGTCACGAGTTCGACGTTGGACCGCCGGAACATCGGGTACCAGTCGTTCGAGATCAGGATGCGCTTGCAGCCGATCGTGTAATCCGGCGTCAGCCGCCGGGCGAGCCCGGGGTCGGCGACGGCGCGGCGGATGTTCCAGGCCGCGAGGCGCTGAACGACACGCGCGAGCGCAGGATGGAACAGCGGCCAGACGCGGGACTCGTTGCTCCAGTAGAGCCGCGCCCGGTGCAACCGTCGCCACGCGTCGAAGCGCGCGAAGCGTCGCCGGACACCTTCCGGATAGCATCGCGTGTCGCGCGGGATCACCCAGGCAGGCGTGCGCTGGTGCACGAACAGTCGCGACACCTGGGGCGCGATGCGTGGACAGTACTGGATCGCACTGCCGCCGGTGCCCAGCGACGCGACACGCTTGCCGGCGAAGTCGTACGACTTGTCCCAGCACGCCGAGTGAAAGACGCGGCCGCGGAACCGGTCGAGCCCGGGAATGTCGGGGACGTGCGGCACGTGCAAGGGACCCGTCGCGAGCACGACGTGCCGCGCCGAGTAGCCGTGCCCGGGCGCGGTCTCCACCAGCCAGCGGCCCGCACCCTCGTCGAACTGCAGCCCCACCACGCGTCGCCCGAAACGGACGTACGGGCGGACGCCGTGGCGCTCGGCCGTGTCCAGGATGTACTGCTGGATCTCCTCCCACCCGGCGTAGCGCCGGGACCAGTCCGGCTTGCTCGAAAAGGAATAGGAGTAGAGGTGCGACTGCACGTCGCACTCGGCGCCCGGGTACTGGTTGTCGCGCCAGGTGCCGCCGACCTCGTCGGCCTTCTCGAGGACCACGAAGTTGCGCTCGCCGCAGGCCAGCAACTGGATGGCCATGCACAGCCCGCCGAACCCGGCGCCGACGATCGCCACCTCGACCCGTTCGGGTTCCGCGGTTGTTGAGAGTGGGGTCGCCAGCGAAGCGGACATGCAGGGACGACTCTGCGCATTTCTGCTGCGCCGCGCAAGGACCAGGCCGCGCGAACGGCTCAAAACCAAAAAAAGGGCGCGCAACCAGTGCGGTTACGCGCCCTCCTTGAAGCCCGGCCGGAACTCGGCCAGGGCGTTCGATGGGTGACGCCGGGCGTCTTGCCGGCGTCACCGAAACCGGACGATAGCCTCAGCGATTGCCGGTGTTGCTGCTGTCGCTGCTGCCCGTGTTGTTGTTGCGGTTGCGGCCACCGCGTGAAGCTTCGCCACCCTTGCGGCCCGCCTCGGAGGCGCGCTGCGGATCGTTGGCGAAATTGCCGCCCGAGACTTCGCCGCCCTTGCGGCCGGCCTGTCGTGCACGCTCGGGGTCGTTGGCAAAGTTGCCGCCGGACGCCGAGCCACCCTTACTCGCGATCTCGCGCTGCTTCGCGGCGTCCATCGCCGCGAAACCGCGATTCGAACGGCCGCCGCTGCTGCCGCCCGGATTGTTGCCACCTTCATTGGCCATGACTGTCGACCTCCATATCAACATCGTCCGTGGTCCTTATGAACGGCAGCAGACGTACTGCTCGCTGCCGCCTGATTGGTGCGACCACGAAGCGCGCATGGAGTTCACGCAAAATCGAAGAAATCTCGCGTTTTTCTCTTTGAAAACAAAGGAAATTTTTTCCCGATGCCGGCAAGAAGTTCGCCGCTTGCCCGACCCCGGCGCCGCGTCCTGTCGCGGTTGACAGCGATGGCGACGTTGCGTATCTCGAGGATGTCAGGGGACTTCAGTCGTATCCGACGCAACAAGGAGAATCGTTCGCTATGAAATTCCGCACATCGCCACTGTTCGGGCTCGCGTGCACGCTCGCACTCGTATCGGCCTCTGCCTACGCGGAGGACAAACCCAGTTACTCCAACAAGTGGCGCATCGAAGTCAGCGAAGGCGCGAAGTCCGCCGGCACGATGTTGTTTCGCCTGACGCCGAAGGACGGCACGCCCCTCGACGTGTCGGTTGCGATCGCGGACGGCCGCAGCGAGAACCACGTCGCCAAGGACATTCGCGACGCGATGAAGACGGCGCTCGATGCGAAGGCCTTCCACACGGAGGTCGACGACGGCGAGGACGTGCTGGTCAAGAAGAAGAAGGGCCCGGATTTCGCGCTCGTGCTCGTCGAGTCGAACGTCGAGGCCGTGCGCATTCACATCGAGAAGGAATAACGCCTCGCATCGCGCGCGGAGCTGCGGCTCCGCGCGCGGCGCAGGCCTGCCCGGCCGGCACGCGCGTGCGAAGCGTCAACCCGGCGCGGTGACGCTCAGCACGGCAACGAAGTGGCAGGCGACGCCCGCCAGCACGAACAGGTGCCACACGACGTGGGTGTACGGCCGGCTCTTCCAGACGTAGAACGCCACGCCGCCGGTGTAGCAGAGGCCGCCCGCGACGAGCCAGCCGAGTTCATAGCCGTCGAGCGCGCGCATCAGCGGCTCGATCGCGACGATCACGAGCCAGCCCATCGCGACGTAGAGCAGCACGGACGTCTTGTGGAAGCGGAAGCCGAGCGAGGTCGTCTTGAACAGGATCCCGAGCACGGCAAGACCCCACACCACCCCTGCGATGGACCAGCCCCACGCACCCTTGAGCACGCCGAGCGTGAACGGCGTGTAGGTGCCGGCGATCAGCAGATAGATCGCGGCGTGGTCGAACCTGCGCAGCACGAGCCGTGCGCGCGGGTTGCGCGCGGCGTGATAGAGCACCGACGTCGTGAACATCATCAGCGCACTCAGGCCGAAAGCGAGCCCGCCGGCGAGCAGCCAGGGGTCAGAGCCCCGCAGCGCCACCATCACGAGCCAGGGGATCGCCACGACGCTCGCGAGGATACCCAACCCGTGAACTGCGCAGCTCGCCCACTCCTCGCCCCGGGAGTACACGTTCGGGTTCGGTGCCGCGCCTGCCATGTCCGCAACATTCTGGCATGCCGGAATACCCTGCTCCAATCGATGGATCCGGGACGGTATGCTTCGGTTCATGTCCAAGTCCGTGCTGGTGCTTTACATGAGCCGCGGCGGTCACACCGCGCGGATCGCCCGCCGCATCGGTGACAGCGTCGCCGCCGCCGGTGGGCGTGCCGACACGATGAGCCTGCTCGAAGCCGACAAGGAAGGCGTCGACTGGACGCGCTACGACGTGATTGCGCTCGGCGCGCCCGTGCTCTACGGCACGTACGACCGGAGCGTGTTGGACTTCATCGCGAAGTACCGCACGCAGCTCGAGGCGCGACCGAACGCGTTCTTCAACGTCTCGGTCGTCGCGCGGACGCCCGAGAAGGCCACGGTCGCGGGCAACCGCTACATGCAGAAGTTCCTGGAACTGTCGCCGTGGAAGCCGCGCGACCTCAAGGTCATCGCCGGCAAGGTCGACTACCCCTCGTGGCGCTGGCACGAGCGCTTCATGATCCGGCTGATCATGAAGTACACGCACGGACCGACGGACCCCACCGCGGTGATCGACTACACCGACTGGGACGACGTCGGCAATTACGGGCGACACCTGCTGTCGCTCGCCGCCTGAGGCGTCACGCGTCTTCCGCTTCGCCGTGGGCCGTCGCATGATGGCCCACCTCGAAGTCGTCGACACAGGGGATCGCGATGCGACATACGTTCAGGGTGGTGCCGGCGCAATTCGGGCTCATGGTCCTGGCGGCCATCGCCGGCGTCGACATCGCGCAGGCGGGCGCACCGGCGGCCGTCGCCGAGGCCGCGCCAGGTCCGGTCGCCGGCAAGCTGCAGCAATTCCTCTACGTTCTGCGTCTCGCGCCCCGTCTGCACGATGACGCGGCCTGGACGGACGCCGACAACGCCGCGGTGTCGCGCCATTTCGAGCACCTCAAGCAGGCCACCGCGGCCGGGCGCGTGATTCTTGCCGGCCGCACGGTGGAACCCGGCGACAAGACCTTCGGCCTCGTGATCTTCGAAGCGGCGGACGAAGGCGAGGCCAGGCGCTTCATGGAGTCGGATCCCGCGGTCGTCGCAGGCGTCATGTCCGCGACGCTGCATCCGTACGCGGTCGCGCTGCAAAGGAAGGATTGATCAGGCGCCGGCCGCTTTCTTCCGGGGTCGTCGCGGACGGACCGCCTTCGCGACCTTTCGTTTCCCGGGCGTCCTGGCCGACCGTGACGCGGCAGCGGCACCCGCAACGTACGTCCGCTCGAGTTCGTCGAGCGCCTCGCCCGTGTACACGGCCAGCCGCTGCAGGTGCGGCACCTTGTCGGCGCAGCCCGTGAACCCGAAGTGGAGCCTGCCCGCGTAGCTCAGCACGGTGACGTTGAGGGCCTGCCCGTGCGCGAGCGCGGAGATCGGGTAATACGCCTCCATCTCCGCACCGAGCAGGTACAGCTTCGTGCGCGGGCCGGGCACGTTCGAAATGATCACGTTGTAGATCGGCGGCACTCGTGAGCCCAGCGCGGGCACGCGCGTCAGCATCTGCGGCGAGCTGATCAGCACCGTATAGGTCATCAGTGCCGTCTGGCTCATCTGCTTGAGGTAGTCGCGCCCCACCACGCTGCTGCGGCGAATCAGCTCGAACCGCGTGCGCACGTCGGGGACGTCCGTGCCGAGCTTGACGTTGGCGAAGCTCACGGCATTGCCGCCGCCGCCCGGCTGGTGCGTGTCGCGCGGCAATGCGACCGGCACCGACGCGATCAGCGACTTGCGTGGCAGCGCGCCCATTTCGTCCAGGTAGCGGCGGATCGCCCCACTGCAGGCGGCAAGCAGCACGTCGTTGACGCTGCCGCCCGCGGCTTCGCCGATGGCCTTCATGCGTGCGAGGCTCGTGGCCTGGGTCGCGACGCGTCGCTGCGGGGTCACGTCGACGTTGAAGATCGTGCGTGGCGCCTCGGCGAGCGAGGCGAAGTCCTTGTCCGGATTCATGCCGAGCGCCGCCTGGGCGGACCCCAGCAGTCCCCGGAACAGGTCGGGCATCGCGTGCGCCTGGTTCAACAACACGGTCGACACCTGGCTCATCGTGCCGAGCACGCCGGCCGGCGCAGCGGGACGCGGCGAGCGCGGTGGAGACTCTGCGGCCCAGACCGGCGGGGTCCGGCTCGACGCCGGATCCCCGGAATAGTTGAGCAGCCCGACGCCGGAGACACCGTCGGCGAGCGAGTGGTGCAGCTTCGCGTACAGCGCGAAGCGGCCGCCCTCCAACCCCTCGATCACGTGGATTTCCCAGAGCGGCCGAGCGAGGTCCAGCGGGTTGGAATGCAGGCGCGACACGAGCACGCCGAGTTCCCGCTGGCCGCCGGGGTACGGCAGCGCCGAGTGCCGCAAGTGATAGTCGATGTCCACCTTGTCCGCGACTGCGAACGACGGCAACAGGTGCCCAAGGCCGATCCCGCGCAGCACGTACACGAACGGCGCGGCGGTGACCGGGAAACTGCGCAGGTATTCGTACACCTGCCGCGTGTAATCGCGCGGCGCATCGGGCGGCGGTGCGAAGACCTGCAGGCCTGCAACGTGCATCGGCGTCTGCCGCGTCTCCATGAGCACGAAGCTGAGGTCGAGCAGGTTGAGCGGCTTGCTGTCGGCCATGCGGTCCCCCGAGTGACGCGTCCGTCGTCGTTGTCGGGGGACTATAGGCGAGCCCTGCGGACGCGGCCATAGCGGTCAGCCGCCCGCGCCCGCGGGGAGCGGGCGAGTATTACCAGCGCACGATCGGCACGTTGGCGACGACCGCGATGCCGCGCGAGTCGATCACGAGTCCGACCGGCGGGGCGACCTGGGCATACGCGGCGCCGTACGGCAGGTACCAGCGACCGTCGCGGTCGTAGTAGTAACGTGACCCGCGGTAATCGACGTGCCTATGCAATCGCGGCAGCGTGCGCACCACGTACAGGGGCCGCGCGTCGTAACGTCGAACCTCGTGGTCACAGTAGCGATCGTGCCGGTGACGGTCGTCGTACCCACGATCGTAGTAGTCCCGGTGATCGTCGTAGTAACGGCCGTCGTAACGACGATCGTCGGCGTAACGGCGATAGTCCTGGCGCGACGGGTGGCCCCACGCCTTCGCATGCGGGGGCGGATCCGCGATGGCCGGAGCCGCCGCCAGCAGGGCCGTGGCGGCCAGCGCAACCAGGCCGGGCAGTCCAGGTCGAATCGTCATGAATCCTGACCTCCGGGTCTTCGGTTCGATAGGTACAACGGCTGCGCTCCGGTGCGGTTGACGCAGCGGTCCGTGCGGACGAGCCCGATTGGTGTAGATTCGGAACCGGAGGCACCCGCATGCCGCGACGACATCGCCGATCGCCTGTACGTCTCACGCTCGCCGTCGCGCCGGCCGTGCTGCTGCTCGC
This sequence comes from Steroidobacteraceae bacterium, assembly GCA_036277615.1. GTDB lineage: Bacteria > Pseudomonadota > Gammaproteobacteria > Steroidobacterales > Steroidobacteraceae > RPQJ01. Next base: position 10,470 of record DASUMQ010000051.1, on the reverse strand, counting down.
GCTCGGCGGTTGCGCCCCACTCACGCGGGACGTTGCGCTCCCGCCGCCTCCCCCCGCGCTGCTGAGCGCGGCGCCGCTCGAGCTGCCGACCGACTGCGAGCCCGCCTCGGGCACGGTGTATCGAACCAGCTACGTCGTCGGGACCGACGGACGCGTGGCGAACGCGGCGTCGCCCGCCGGCGACGGCTGCGTGGAACGGGCGCTGCGACAGTGGGTGACGTCGTTCCGCTATGAAGCCATCGACGCGTCGATGCCGGTCGTGATCGACTGGATCGCCGTCACGGCCTCGCGCGGCGGGTGACATGCCCGCGCCGGCACGTGCGGTCCAGGAATCCTCGTGGCACACGGTCCGACCGCTGACGAACCGCCCATGCCGTCAAACCTTCCAAGCTCGTGGAGCCGTGTTCCGGCCCTGCTGCTGGCGACGCTGCTGAGTGCCTGCGGTGGCGACGGCGGCGGCAGTCCGCCACCGGCGTCCGACACCACGCCGCCCAGCACGCCCACGAGCCTCGTCGGGACGGCGACCTCCGCCACCGAAGTGCATCTCCAGTGGACTGCATCGAGCGACGATGCCTCGGGCGTCGCGGGCTATCGCGTCTATCGCGACGGCGCGAGCGAGCCGATCGCAACGGTCCCCGGGACGTCGTTCGACGATGCGACTCTTCAGCCCGAGACGCAGTACAGCTACACCGTTCGCGCGTTCGACGGCGCGCAGCCCGCGAACGTGTCGGAGGCCTCCTCGCCCGTGACTGTGACGACTCCCGCCGGCGATCCGGACGACCTCGTCCTGACCACTTCGCGTCTGTTCCCGAACCTGCCGGAGTTCGACGCCGCGGTGCTCGCGCTGCAAGCGCCGGGCGACACCTCCACGTGGTACGTGGTCGAGCAGGCGGGCCGCGTCCGCGCCTTCGCCAACGAGGCCAGCGTGACGACCGCGCGGACGTTCGTCGACGTGCGTTCGCGAGTGACGTCGGGCGGCGAAGCCGGCCTGCTCGGCATGGCGTTCCACCCGGGCTACCCGTCGAATCCGCGCGTGTACCTGTCGTACACCACGACGATCGGGGGCGATCTCTTCTCGCGCATCTCGGAGTTCCGCACGGACGACGGCGGTGTAACGCTCGCCGCCGACACCGAGCGGGTCCTGCTCACGGTCGCGCAGCCCGCAACGAACCACAACGGCGGGCACATCGCGTTCGGGCCCGACGCCTTGCTTTACATCGGCTTCGGCGACGGTGGCGGCGGAGGCGACCAGTGGGAGCCGATCGGCAACGGGCAGAAACTCACCACTCTGCTGGGCAAGATGTTGCGCATCGACGTCGACGGCGCGACCGGCGCCACGCCGTATGGCATCCCGGCGGGCAATCCGCATGCGACCAGAGCACCGTGTGACGACGGCGAAGGGTCGGAGCCCTGTCCGGAGATTTACGCATACGGGTTCCGCAACCCGTGGCGCTGGAGCTTCGACCGGGAGACTGGCGAACTCTGGGTCGGCGACGTCGGCCAGGGCGAACGCGAGGAGATCGACCGCGTCGTCGTGGGCGGCAACTACGGCTGGCGCTGTTTCGAGGGCACGCAGTCCTTCAATCCGGATTGCGGACCGAACGCAGGTGTCGCGCTGCCGCCCATCGTCGAATACGACCATGACGCGGGACGGTCGGTCACGGGCGGGTACGTCTATCGCGGCAGTGCGCTGCCCGCGCTGCGCGCGCAATACGTGTTCGGCGATTTCATCTCAGGGCGCCTCTGGCGCATCCCGCACACCGTCACGCCGACCCGCGTCGTGTCGGCGCCGCAGGCCGTTGCGACGGGGCTCTCGATTGCGTCGTTCGCCGAGGACGTCGGCGGGGAACTGTACGTCGTCGACTACGGGGGCGCCTTGCACCGCGTCGAGGCGTCCCCGCCGCCTTAGTGGCGTGTGCCCGCCGCCTGCTCCAGCAACGGCACGAGCGTCAGGAACCGGCTCGCGCGCGCGACCTGCAATGCGGCCTCCACGGCGCGGGCCGCTCCCGCCCCCGGTGTGGACCCGGCCTCCGCGATGGCGCGGTGCGCACCGACGATGACCTGCACCCACGGCAGCGGCTCTTCCCGCGTGTACGCCTCGAGCGCGTCGGCGTGCCGACGCAACTCGTCCCAATCCTGCCAGCGGCCGCAGAGTTCCATCGCATAGTGATGGAACTCCAGGTAGTTGTGGCTCACGCACCCGCGCGCGAGCAGCCGTTCGCCCTCGACGAGCAATTCGCGTCCGAACGATTCTTCCTCCCACGCGGACAGGGCGAGCGCGACGATCGCCCACGGGCCGCAATAGGTTGCGCTGGTCGCGCGTGAGGCGTCCGCGGCGCCCTCGAGCACTTCGCGCGCACGCCTGGACTCGCCGAGCCCGAGCAAGGCGAGCCCTCGCAGCACGTGGTTCTCGGCCTCGAACCGGCGCGCGCCGAGTTCGCGCGCGATGTCGATGCAGCGCAGGCTCGTCTCGTGCGCCGCCGCGTATTCGCCCTGCTGCAAACGTGCCGATCCGGCGATGCCCTCGGCCAGCAGCAACGCGCGCCGGTCACGCTGCTCCACGGCCGCCGCGACGGCCACGTTGCACGTCGCGAGCGCCGACTCGAGCTCCGCCATGTAGATCTCGGTGCACGCCACCATCGGCAGGTAAGCGAGCCGCAGGCCGACCATCCGGTGCTGCTCCGCGAGGTCGACGCAGCGGCGGAACTCCGCCGCCGCCGAGCGCATGCGGCCGCGCTGGTATTGCGCGTCGCCCAGTCCACCGAACGCGCGCACGACGTCCTCGAGCGACTCGCCCTGGCGGGCGTGGTAAAGGGCGCGCCGGTGCGAATCGAGGCAGAGGTCGAGTTCGCCGCGGGGAAAGTGCAGGTTGCCGCGCAACGTCCAGAGCCGCGCCTGTCGTCGGTGATCGTGCGGGTCGAGATCGCGCTCGGCGTGGCCGAGCGCGGTCAGCGCCTCGTCGTGACGATCGAGGATGCGCAGCGCCGTGGCCAGGCCGAGCCAGCCTCGCGCACGACTCTCGGGATCGACCGCCAGCTCGATGGCGTTGCGGTAGGTCGAACAGGCTTCGACCGCGCGCCCGAGCGCGAGCTGCACGTCGCCGAGCGTGGCACGGGCCGCGGCGTGGTCCTTGGGATCGCGCGCGAGTTCCGTCGCCCGCTCGGCATAGGCCAGGGCCCGCTCGAGTCGACAGCCCTGCAACTGTTCACTCGACGCACGCACATAGGCAGCCGACGCCGCGGGGTCGCCGGCCGCGGCGAGATGGTCCGCGCTCAAGCCGGCATCCCGGGCGGCGAACCATGCCGCGGCACGTCGGTGCAGGTCGCGTCGCGTCGACCCGAGCAGTGATTCGTACACGGCGTCGCGGATCAATGCGTGCGCGAAGCGCCGCTCGTCGGCGTCGGGAGTCACGAGCCCGGACGCTTCGAGCGACGTGAGATCGAACCCGGGCGCCCCGAGCAGGTGCCGCAGCGCTTCGAGGTCGAAGCGGTGGCCGAGCACGGCGGCCGCCTGCAACGCCTGCTGCAGGGCGGGATCGAGGCGCTCGACGCGGCGCAGCAGCAGCGCGCGCACGGAGCCCGGCAACGAGGACTCGCCGCTCGCCGACGCACGCAGCAATTGCTCCAGGAACAGCGGGTGGCCACCGGCGAGCTCGACACAGCGCTCGAGTGTCTCGGGTGTCCACTGCCCGTGCGCGGCAGCGAGCTCGACGGACTCGTCGCGGTCGAGCGGCGCGAGGTCGAGCGTGGTCATCGGGCAGCCACGGATGCGGGCGCGCCAGGACGGGCCGAGCGGGTCGTCGTCGGCCCGCACGGACAGCGTGAGGAGCACCGGCCGCGAGGCGAGCGCGGCCGCGAGATCGGCGAGCGCAGCCAGTTCCATCGGCTCGGCCCAGTGCGCGTCCTCGACGACGAGCAACAGTGGCTCCGTGGCCGCGCACTGCACCACGCGTTGCAGCGCCGCGGCCCGGCCCCGTTCGCGCGTGGCGTTGTCCATCGCCGCGACGCGGCCGGTGCCGTCGGATTCGGTAGCCCCGATCAGGTCGAGCACGAACGTGCGATCCTCCGGCGCGACGCGGCCACTCGTCACGGCGGCGTCGACGCTGGCGACCGCATCGCCGTCGACGTGGCCCGGTTCCACCCCCACGAGGCGCGCGACCAGCGCCGGAATGGGGCGCTCGAGCGCGGACTGCCCGAAATCGAATACGCGCAGGACGTGCCTCGCGATGCCGCGCTCGACCGCGGCATGCGCCAGCGCCTCGATGATCGCCGACTTGCCGATTCCCGGTTCGCCCCGCACGACCACCACCCGTCCCCGCGAGGAGGTCGTCACCCGGTCGAGCAGGCTCGTCAGCAAGGCCAGTTCCGCTCGACGACCGACGAACGGACGCGCCGCGCGTTGCGCGTCCGGCATCGCGTGTGGCGTCACCCGGTGCGCCGACGGCGTGCCGGGGGAGGTGCGCGGCTCGTGCGCGAAGCGCTCGCGCAGCCGTGCCAGCAGGTCGTTCGAAACCAGCACTTCCCCGGCGGCTGCGCCGCGCGCGAGCTGGCGCGCACCGGTCACGGCACGTCCGCCCAGGGGCACGGTCTCGCCAGCGCGGCCAGGGAGCACTTGTCCCGCCTCGACGCCACAGCTGAAATTGGAGCCGGCGACACGAGGTGACGTCGCGAGCGCGAGCGCGGCGCGGACGGCGCGTTCGTCCTCATTGCCCGTCATCGCCTCCAGGCCGAACACCGCGATCGCGTCCTCGGCGCCGGCCGTGTCGAGACGGCCCCCGAAACGCTGCACGACGGTCTCGACCTGCCGCGCAAATGCAAGCGCCCGCGACCGCACCTGTTCGACATCGTACTCGGCATCGTCGGCGGCCAGCCGCACGCAGAGCACGACGGCGTCGCGCAACAGTGGCGAGCTCGCGCTGGCGCGTTCGACAGGCTCCGCGACGACGATGCCCTCCGACTCGTCCACCGGCGCCGACGGATCGGCCGAGCGCCGTCGTCGCATGATCTCGCGGTGGATCGCATCGGTCGCCGGCTCGGTCGACACGTCGAGCTCGCGGCGCAACACGTCGCGGCACGTGCGGTACTGACGCAGGGCGTCGGTCCAGCGTCCTTCCTTCGCCAGCACGTCCATCAAGGCGCGGTGTGCCCGCTCGTTGACCGGTTCGAGCGTGAGCAGGCGCTCGAGCGCGATCCGTTGTCCCTCGAGATCGCCCGTAGCGCCACACCGCGCCGCCACGTGCTCCAACGCCTCGATGCACTGGCGCCGAAACACGCGGCGCTGCTGCTCGAGCCATTGGTCGAACGCGATCGACTTCGCTTCCAGCCCGGCGAGCAACTCCTCGACCGGCACCTCGGCGGCGGACGCGTCGAACGAGCCCGCGCGCAACCCGGCACGAAAGCCGGCGAGGTCGGTCTCGACTTTCGAGCCGTCGAGCCAGACCGCACCCGCGTCGGACCTGAGCGAATCGACATGCTCGTCGGGGAGCGCCTTGCGCAGTGCCGCGAGCGCCTGGCGCAGGCTGGCCCGGGCGAGTTCCGGGTCGGAGTCCTCCCAGAGCAGCGACGCCAGGAGGTCCCGGCTCATCGGGGTGCCGGGTTCGAGCGCCAGACAGCCCAGCAGGGCCTGCGCCTTGCGCGAGGTGATCCGGAGCGCGCGTCCGTCGCCCGCAGTCACGCGCAACCCTCCCACCACCCCGATCGACAGTCCGGCCACGGTCTCTCCCTGACGGGCGCTCCAGCGCACCCGCCGATTTTCACGTTTTTTTCACGCCTGTCGAGACGGGGCGTTCACGCGGTCTCCCTAGAGTGCGCTCCCAGAGACGGCGGAGACCATCGCCGTTCGACCCACCAGGACGACAGGAGGCTGCACCATGCAACTGAAGGACCACCGCGGGCTCGAGGTCTCGACCCGCAACACCCGTTCGCTCGATCGCTTCGAAAAGGCCCTCGAGCTGACGACCTCGTACTTCGTCGACCCGCTCGCGGAAATCAACACCGCGATCGCCGACGACCCCGGCTGCGCCATCGCCCACTGCCTGCGCGCGGGGCTCGCGGTCATGTCCTCGGAGCGCGGCGCGCTGCCGCTGATCGAGGAAAGCGTCGCTGTGATCGAGGCCCCGGCCACGGGCGCCAACGATCGCGAGCGTCGCCATGCGGCCGCGGCGCGCGCCTGGGCGCAGGGCGATTTCGCCCGCGGCAAGCAGCTCTACGACGCGATCGTCGTGGATTACCCGCGCGACCAGCTCGCGGTGCAGATCGCGCACGTCGGCGACTTCTTCCTCGGCCAGTCGACCATGCTGCGCGACCGCATGGCGCAGGTGTTGCCGCACTGGGACGCGAGCGTGCCCGGCTACGGCTACCTGCTCGGCATGCACGCGTTCGGGCTGGAAGAGACGGCGCTCTACGAGCGCGCCGAGGACACGGGGCGCCGCGCACTCGAACTCAATCCGCGCGACCCGTGGGCCGTCCACGCCGTCGCCCACGTCATGGAGATGCAGGGGCGGCTCCGCGACGGCATCGACTGGCTGACCTCGCGCCAGGCCGACTGGTCGATCGACAACGGGCTCGCCTATCACAACTGGTGGCACCTGGCGCTGCACCACCTGGACCTCGCCGAGTACGACCGCGTGCTCGAACTCTACGACACTCGCATCCGCCCGGTGCAGACGCCGGTCGCGCTCGAGATGCTCGACGCGTCGGCGATGCTGTGGCGGCTCACGCTGCGCGGCGTCGACGTCGGCACGCGCTGGCAGCCGCTGGCCGACGCATGGGCGCCGATCGCGACCGAAGGGTTCTACGCGTTCAACGACGTGCACGCGACGATGGCGCTGGTCGGCAGCCAGCAGTGGTCGCGGGTCGAGGACGTGCTCTCGAGCCTGGAGCGCGCAGCCGGGGAATCGGGCACCAACGCGATGATGACCCGCGAGGTCGGCCTGCCGCTCGCGCGTGGCATCGCGGCGTTCGGCCGGGGCCGCTATGCCGAGGCCGTCGAGCACATCACCCGCGCGCGACCGCACGCGAACCGGTTCGGCGGCAGCCACGCCCAGCGTGACATCGTGCAGCTGACGCTGCTCGAGGCGGCCATGCGTGCGGGCAATGCACCGCTCGCCCGCGCGCTCGCATCGGAGCGCACCGACGTCAAGCGCACCAGCCCGTTCAACTGGCGCATGCTCGGCCGCGCCCTCGAGATGCAGGGCCTCGCGCAGGACGCAGCCAAGGCACGTGAGACGGCGGATCTTCGCGCCGCCGCGCAGCAGCCGCGTCGGGAGAAGGTGGCGGCGTGATCGCACGGGTGTCGTAGTTTCATCCGTCGTCCGGAGGGGGCGGCCGTTCACCGTGGCGGCCGCCCCCTTATCATTGCGAGGCCCCAATGAGCACCGTGCGCATCGCCCTCGCGAACCTTGCCTTTCCCGGCTCCGCGGCGGGGTCGGTGACGCAGGCCATCGATGCAATCGAGCTTGCCGGCTCGCGGGCCGCGAGTGTCGTCTGCTTTCCGGAATGCTTCGTGCCGGGCTACCGCGCACCGGAGCGACACGTCGCCCCACCCGATGCCGCATTTCTCGACACCGCGTGGACGCGCATCGGACACGCCGCCGCGCGTGCCGGAACGACTGTGATCCTCGGCACCGAACGCATCGACGAGACCGGCGCGCTCGTCGCGACCGCGCTCGTGATCGACGCCGACGGCTCGCGGCAGGGATTCCAGGACAAGGTGCAGATCGACCCGTCGGAGGAAGGCCTGTACGCGGCCGGGCGCGATCGTCGTGTGTTTCGCGCCGGCGCCCTGACGTTCGGCATCGTGATCTGCCACGAGGGCTGGCGTTATCCGGAAACCGTGCGGTGGGCCGCTCGCCGCGGTGCCCAGGTCGTGTTCCATCCGCAATATCACGCCGCAACCCCGCGCTCGTACCGTCCAAGACACTACGCCGACCCCGCGAACTCGTTTCACGAGAAGGCCGTGCTGTGCCGCGCTGCCGAGAACACCTGCTATTTCGCGACAGTCAACTACGCCGGCGCAGGCTCGCCCACGACCTCGGCCGTGGCCGCGCCCGACGGCACGCTGCTGGCGCATCAGCCCTACGGCGAATCGGGCCTGCTCGTCGCGGAGCTGGATCTCGCCGCCGCAACCGGGCTGCTCGCCCGACGGTACAAGCCGTTGGCCGAGGACTGACGGGGCCGACACGACCGGAACCCTGTGGCGGTGACCGTGTCTGACCGGGGACGTCTACGGATCCACGGATGGGCCCCGCGTGCTGAGAAAGATTTTCCCGGTTTGTACGATCGTGCTCGGGGCATTGCTCGGCGCAGGCTGCGGCGGCGGCGATGACGACAGCGATGGTTCGAACGGAGGGGGCGGCAACGAGCCGGGCCCGTCTCGCGGCGAGTTGCTGGAAGCGCCCTTGCTCGTGCGCACGGTCACCACGTCCGAACTGCTCACGAACCTGAACGAACCGGTCAACCAGGCGTTGCTGCTGCAGGCGGGCGCCCCGCTCTGCGACATCGCCGTGTACAGGATCGAGTACGCGACGCTCGGCGGACGAGCCGAGGAGACGGACGCAAGCGCTGCGTTGATGGCGCCGACCGGTGCCGGCACCCGCTGCACCGGTGCTCGACCGATCGTGCTGTATGCCCACGGCACGTCGACGGATCGCGAATACGACCTCACCGACATCGACGACGCCCAGAACGCGGAGGGCCTGCTGCTCGCGGCGTTCTTTGCCGCGCAGGGCTTCATCGTCGTCGCACCCAACTACACGGGCTACGACACGTCGACGCTCGATTACCACCCCTACCTCGTCGCCGACGCGCAGGCAGCCGACATGATCGACGCGCTCGTGGCCGCACGCAGCGCGATGCCCGTGTCGGGCGCCACCGCCACGACGGACGATGGCCGTCTGTACGTCACCGGGTACTCGCAGGGCGGGCATGTCGCGATGGCGACACTTCGAGCGCTCGAGGCCGACGGCCAACCCGTTGCCGCCGCGGCCCCGATGTCGGGCCCTTACGCACTGGGCGCGTTCGTGGACGCCGTGTTCGCGGGGCGCGTGAACGGCGGCGCGACCGTGCTCGGTTCCTACCTGTTCACCTCGTACCAGCGCGTGTACGGCGACGTGTATTCGGAGCCCGCAGAAATGTTCGAAGCGCAGTACGCGGACGAGATCGAGACGCTGTTCCCCTCGACCGGGCCGCGAAGCCAGCTCTACGACGAAGGCAAGCTGCCGCGCGACGCCTTCTTCAGCCTCGAACCGCCGGATCCCGCGTTCGCCGACATCACGCCGCCGTCGTCGCCGGAAGAATTCGTGCCGTTGTTCGAACGTGGTTTCGCCGCCAGCGACTTCCTGATACGCAACGCCTACCGGCTGGCCTACCTGCAGGACATGGCCGCGCACCCGGACGGCTTCTGGCCGGACACCACCGACGCCGCGCCGCCGGACGCGCCGCAGCTGCCCTTGCGGCAGGCGCTCGTGTTGAACGACCTGCGCAACTTCACGCCGCGGTCACCGACGCTGCTGTGTGGTGGCCAGGACGACCCGACGGTGTACTGGCTCAACACGCAGGCGATGCAGGCGTACTGGGCGTCGCAACCGGCCGGTGCGGCCGTGACGGTGCTGGACGTCGACGCCGCGGCGTCGGGAAACGACGATCCGTACGCCGACCTCAAGCAACGTTTCGCGGTTGCGAAGGACCTCGTCGCCGCACAGGCGGTCGCCGGCGGAGCCACCGACGGCGGCTGGGAAGCCGTGCTCGAGAATTATCACGCGGGCCTCGTCGCGCCGTTCTGCCTCGAGGCGGCGCAGGAGTTCTTCGAAGCCCATTGAGCGGGCGACACCAGCCGGGCCGCTGAGCTCACCGTCAGCCGCCCGCGCAGCCTGCCATGCCGCAGTTCTGCGGTCGCTGCTTGCGGAACAAGGTGTCGGCCTCGTTCTCGTTCGTTTCGAGAATCTCCTCGAGCGTCTCCGGTGGCCAGCACAGTTCCTTCTCGAAGCGCGAGCCGCTGACCTGTTCCGTGCGGCAGTAGACGACCTGACCGCCGCGCACACGCTGCTTGTAGCCGGGCGGCGGTTTCTTCTGCGAGTTCGGCACGGACATTGATCCGGTGGCCGACGCCGCGGTGGTCGACGGGAGCGTGGGTGACCTGGGTGAGGCAGCGGCGCCTGCCGTCGAGGCCGGTGTCGGCGGCGGGTTCGCGGCGCACCCCGCGAACCACAGACAGGCTGCCAGTCCAAGCATCGGCATGAAGCGCCAGACGTGCGTCATCGCTCCCCCTTGTTATAGATCCAAGTCTACGGAGCATGCGCAGTATCGCCGAATCGTAGTGCGCGAATCGTAGTGCGCCGGCAGCGCCGGCGCCCCTCAACGCGGACGCTGGCTGGCGCCGCCGAACCGATAGCGCACGCCCAGGCCGACGCCGTTCATGCCGCCCTCGTCCGCCATCAGTCCGTACGCCACCGAGCGGTGGTGCATGCGCAGC
>DASUMQ010000050.1:0-15530 GCA_036277615.1 Steroidobacteraceae bacterium | reverse complement strand
ATCGGTGCGAGCTACCAAGAGGCCCAAGTGACACTGCGACGGCCGGCCGTCCCGAAGTCGGATCGCCGGGACGCCGTACACCCGTCCTTGGGGGCTCCGGCCGCGGCGTCCATGCCGCGGACGGTCCCGCGAACCACTTCTCGCCCGACCGGACGCGAGACTGCGCTGGCGCGCAGGTGTCGGGCTCCACCTTTTTGCGGTGCGGTAAAACCCAACGTTAACGCGGGAAAATCCCTGCTGAGACTCTTGTTGCACTGCAAAATAGACTTGCTACAATGGCGCCCTGTTCGACCCACCTCGAGGACACCGCCATGGCTGCCAAGACCACGAACACCACCGCCGAATTCACGGATTTCGCCAAGCGTGCGTTCACGCCGGCCACCCGCCTCAACGAGGCAATGGTCGCGAACGTCGAGCGCGTCGCGAAGTTCCAGTACGAGCTGACCGGTGACCTGCTGCAGTTCGGCCTCGACCAGCTGCACGCGACGGTCAAGGCCAAGGACCTGCCGACGCTGATCGCGAAGCAGCGCGAGCTCGCAACCAAGTTCGTCGAGAAGGCCCAGGCCCGCCAGAAGGACCTCGCCGAGATCGCGAGCGAGTCCCAGGCCGGCCTCGCGAAGTGGTTCGACGACGCGAGTGCGCTCGCCTCCGGCAAGGCGGCCTGATCGTCCAGCCGTCAGCTGCGGAGGACGGTGACCCGCACCACCGTGGTCGCCGTCCTCCTCCTTTTGCATCGCATTTCGTGCAGCGCAGCACGGCTCAGGTACACTCCCCCGCCATGAGCCAGGAACGCCTGATCAAGAAGTACGCGAACCGTCGTCTGTACGACTCGTCGCAGAGCCGGCACATCACGCTGGACGACATCCGGGGCCTGATCGTCAAGGGTGAAAAGATCAAGGTCGTCGAGGACAAGACCGGCACCGACATCACGCGCCACATCCTGCTCCAGGTCATCGCCGAGCAGGAGCAGTTCGGCCGGCCGATCCTTAGCACGACCGTGCTGGAATCGATCATCCGGTTCTACGGCAACGCCATGCAGGGGTTCCTGGCGAGCTTCCTCGAGAAGAGCGTCGAGACCTTCCTGCACCAGCAGGACAACCTGCAGGCCCAGATCTCGAAAATCGTCTCGTCGACGCCGATCGCGACGGTGGCCGACCTCACGCGATCGAACCTCGAAGCGCTCGCGAAGATGCAGGAGTCGATGCTGAGCGCGCTGATGCCGTCGAAGCGCGAGAAGTCGTCGCCCCGCGACGAGGACGAGAAACGCTCCTGATCGACTGCGCCAGCTCCCAAGCGAGCATCGCGCGCTTTCTCGCCGGTCCCCAGCGATACCCGCTCAGCGCGCCGTTGGCACGCAGCACGTGGTGGCACGGGATCAGCCACGCGACCGGGTTGGAGCCGACGGCCGCGCCCACGGCACGGCACGCGGACGGGCTGCCGATCTCGCGCGCGAGTTCCGCGTAGGTCGTCGTGGAGGTGGCACCGGCCGCGAGCAGTGCACGCCACACCTGCAGCTGGAAGTTGCTGCCGTGCAGCCAGAGTGTCAGTTTGCGCTCGCCGCCGGGCGCCGCACGCCAGATGGTCGCGGCGATACGTGCGATCGCGCGATCGTCTTCACACCAGTCCGCTTCGCGCCAGGCCTGCCGGAACCGGTCCCAGCCGTCGAACTCGCCGTCCGCATCAGCGAAGGCGAGGAACGCGATGCCGCGGTCGGTGAGCGCGATGCGCGCCGGTCCGAACGGCGTCTCGGCGGTGCCGTGACGCATGACGAGGCCCCGCCCGCGCGCCTTGTATTCGCCCGGCGTCACGGCCTCGAGCGATACGAACAGGTCGTGCAGCCGGCCCGGTCCGGACAGGCCCGCGTCGAGCGCGGCCTGCAGCACGGACCGTTCGTCGTCGAGCGTCTGCTTGGCCGCGGCGAGCGAGAGGTGCTGCAGGAACTGCTTCGGCGAGATGCCGGCCCAGCGGCGGAACACGCGCGCAAAGTGGTATTCGCTCCAGTCGGCCGCCGCGGCGATGTCGGCCAGCGACGGCTGCTCGAGCGCGTGATCGGCGATGAATTCGATGGCGCGGGCGATGCGCGCGAAGTCGCTCGTGCGGTCGGTGCCTGCGGCGGTGGCGGGTTGGGTGTTCATGTGCCAAGCATACCCACGCACGGCGTCGCGGCCACCCGGATCGTGCTGACGCGCGAATGCGCTGTGCGACAATGACCGGCCAATGGCCCGACACCGCATCTGCTTCCTGACCGCCGAGATTTCGCCGTTCGCAAAGACGGGAGGGCTTGGCGACGTGGCCGGTGCGCTGGTGCGACAGTTGCACCGGCGCGGTCACGAGACCCTGACTTTCGCGCCATTGCACGGCGTCATGGAACTGCACGGCACGGACCGGACTCCGGTCGAGTCGCTGCAGGGCGTACCGGTCGTGGTCGGAATGAACGAGTACCGCTACGACGTACATCGCGTGCGCATGCCGGGACGCGACGACGTCTGGGTGCACCTGGTCGACTGCCCGGCCGTGTTCGACCGGCCGCAGATCTACTCCGATGCGCCGGACGAGCACCTGCGCTACCTGGTGCTCACGCGCGCCGCGCTCGAATGCTGCCAACGCCTGGCGTTCGCACCGGACATCGTGCACTGCAACGACTGGCACACCGCGTTCGCGCCGTTGCTGCTGCGCACGGCCTACGCCTGGGACCGGCAGGTCTTCGGCGCGTCCCGCAGCGTCTTCACGATCCACAACATCGGCTACCAGGGCGTCTTCTCGGCCGGCGCGGCCGCCGACGTGGGACCGGGCGTCAGCATCGAGGCCTTCCACCAGGGCGACCTCGCCCAGGGCCGCATCAACCCGATGCGCCACGGCATCCTGCACGCGGACGCGGTGACGACGGTGAGCCCGACCTACGCGCGTGAGATCCGTACGCCCGAAGGCGGGCACGGACTCGACGGCGACCTGCGCTGGCGCAGCGACGCCGTGCACGGAATCCTGAACGGCGTCGACTACGAGGATTGGAACCCGACGGCCGACCGGTACCTGCCGTTTCGGTACGGCGCGTCGAGCCTCGCGGGCAAGGTGCGCAACAAGGAAGCCCTGCTCGACCTGCTGCGCATGCCGGCGGCGAGTTCGACCCCGCTGCTCGGCATGGTGAGCCGTCTCACGCGCCAGAAGGGCATCGACCTGCTGTTCGACACGCTGCCCGAACTGCTGCAGCAGCGCGAGATCCGCTTCGTGGCGCTCGGCGCCGGCGAGGCCCACTACGAGCGTTTCATGGCGTCGCTGCAGGAACGCTTCCCGGGCAAGGCTGTGTTCTACAGCGGTTACAGCGAGGAACTCGCGCATTTCATCGAGGCCGCCTCGGACATGTTCCTGATGCCCTCGCTCTACGAGCCCTGCGGCCTCAACCAGATGTACAGCCTCAAGTACGGCACCGTGCCGATCGTGCGCCGCACCGGCGGCCTGGCCGACAGCGTGCAGCACTTCGATCCCGCGACCGGCCAGGGCACCGGCGTCGTCTTCAACGACTTCGACGCGGGCGGCTTGCGCTGGGCCATCACCACCGCGCTCGAGTGGTTCAGCTGGCCGAGCGTCTGGCGCCGGCTCGTGCAGAACGGCATGAGCGAGGACTTCAGCTGGGAAGTCAGCGCGGCGCAGTACGAAAAGCTCTACGACGCGCTGACGACCGGCAATTGACCCGCGGCTAGGCTGTGGCTGCCCGGCGGTGCGTTGCGCGGTTGCTCGGTTCGGCGCCCGTGGCGATCCCCAGGCCGCGGATGAAACCCAGCAGATCCTCGACGAAGCGGGCAGGCTCCTCCCAGTGCAGCGCGTGGCCCGTCCGCGGATAGATTTCCAGGCGTGACCCGGGAATCGAATCAGCGAGCGTTTCCTGGCTGCCGCGCGCCAACGTGTCGAACTCGCCGCAGAGCAGCAGCGTCGGGGCACGGATCCCCGCGATCAGGGCCGTGTGGTCGGCACCCCGCACGCCCTGCAGGAACGCGGCCCGCCAGACCCTGGCCGGCAACTTGAGGCTCTCCTGGACCACCATGTCGAGAAACGAGGCCGGCACCGGCTGTGCCAGCGTGCTCTGCTGGAACTCGAGGGCGAACTGTCGATCGACCGGGTCGCGCAGCGTCGAAGCCGCGTAATCGCAGAGTTCCGCGACGTCGGGCTGGTCGTGCCAGGCGGCACGCGAGCCGACCAGCACGAGACCCCGCAGCCGCTCGGGATGGTCGACGGCGAAACGCTGCGCCACCGAGCCGCCCATCGAATGCCCGACCACGACGGCCGGGCCGAGATCGAGGGCCTGCATGAAAGCGGCGAGGTCCCCGGCAAAGTCCGCCGGCCGATAGCCGGTCTCAGGACGGTCGGCGTCGCCGTGGCCACGCTGCGAGATGGCGAACGCACGCACCGAGGCGGGCAGCCGCGGCAACACGGGCTCGAACGAGCGCCAGGAGTCGGTGACGCCGTGCAGGAAAATGATCGGAACGCCGCCGGGCTCGCCCTGCTCGACGTAGGGCAGGCGGATGCCGCTGGGCAACGAGACGGTTCTGACGGGTCGCACGATGGAGTCCTCCGGTTTTTGGGTGGCCGAATTGCCGGGGAACAACCTACGGGACGTGCGTGAAACCTCCGTGGTGCCAGCCGTCAAAGATTCGTGAATGCGAGCCGTGGAGCGTGGCGCGACCCGATCGATCGATCGGCGATCGTGCAGCGGCGCCGCGCCGCCGCCTGCCGGGTCAGATCTCGCCCGACTTCTTCGCCAGCGCCTTCGAGACGTCGACGGTGCCGTGGTGGTTGAATGGGATCTTCTTGACGAAGCCCTTGTCGAGCAGCACCTCGCCTGCAATCTCGTAGTCGAGGTTCTCGAGCTTGCCACCACCGACGCGACTGATCAGCCGGCCCAGGCTGCTCACGAAGTTGGTCGTCACGACCATGTCGAATTCAGCTTCGCCCAGCGCAGGGACGACAAATCGGTCGCTGCTCACCCCGTCGGCGAAGCTGTCGCCCATCAGGATGATCTTGTAATCGAGCCCCCGAACCGGCAATTCGAGGTCGTTCGGGTTCTCGACCTTCACGCGCACGCGGAATTTCTGCGCGAACATGTCGGTCGACATCATCTGGATGCCGAGCAGGCTCAACTGCGGCGTCTCGAGCTTCGGCGCGAACGTCGAGCATCCGCCGAGCAGACCGGACGTCATGCAGGCGAGCACCGACAGCAGCACGACCGCCCACGACGACCGGCCGTGAGGCCGCAACGTTTTCAGCATGCGAACGAACCCCCGAAGTGGAACTTGAATATGGTGACGGATCGCGACCCTGCGCTCATCCGCGGGTGGCCGCTGCGCGCAGCATCGAAGCCGTGACGAGCGTCACGCCGCCCTCGCTCACGTAGAACCGGTCGCGATCTGCCTCGGCATCGACGCCGATCTGCATGCCGTCGGGCACGACCGAGCCTTCGTCGATGATCGCGTTGTGGATCAAGCAGTTCTCGCCGACCCGCACACGCGGCAGGACGACCGAGCGCGTGATCGAGCTGTGATCGTGCACGCGCACGCTCGAGAACAGCAGCGAGTTGGCGACGCGAGAGCCCGAGATGATGCAGCCGCCGGAAACCATCGAGTCGATCGCACAACCCCGGCGGTCGGGATCGTCGAACACGAACTTCGCGGGCGGGAGCTGTTCCTGGTAGGTCCAGATCGGCCACTGTTCGTCGTAGATGTTCAATTCGGGCGAGACGCGCACGAGTTCGAGGTTCGCCTCGTAGTAGGCGTCGACCGTGCCGACGTCGCGCCAGTAGTTCTGCGCCTTGGTCCGCACGTCCTCGAACGGGTACGCGAACACCCGGAGCTTGTCGATCGCCGCCGGGATGATGTTCTTGCCGAAG
This sequence comes from Steroidobacteraceae bacterium, assembly GCA_036277615.1. Lineage (GTDB taxonomy): Bacteria > Pseudomonadota > Gammaproteobacteria > Steroidobacterales > Steroidobacteraceae > RPQJ01. Next base: position 9,652 of record DASUMQ010000050.1, on the reverse strand, counting down.
TCGTGCGCCGACTGCGGGTCCTCGGCGTCGGCCCGCAGCAGGCGTTCGAGCAGGCGCGGATTGAAGACATAGATGCCCATCGACGCGAGTGCGATGTCCGGGCGACCCGGCATCGCGGGCGGGTTTTCCGGCTTCTCGAGGAAGTCGAGCACCCGGTTCGTGTCGTCCACGCCCACGACGCCAAACTCGCGCGCGCGCTCGACCGGCACCTCGACCACGCCCACCGTGATGTCGGCCTCCTTCTCGACGTGGAAGCCGATCATCGGGCCGTAGTCCATCTTGTAGATGTGGTCACCGGCGAGCACCAGCACGTGGAGCGGCCGGTGGGCGCGGATCAGGTCCATGTTCTGCCACAGCGCGTCGGCCGTGCCCTGGTACCACTCGGACCCGAGCCGTTGCTGCGCGGGAACGATCTCGATGAACTCGCCGAACTCGCCGCGCAGGAAGCCCCAGCCCTTGCCGATGTGCTGGATCAGCGAGTGCGCCTTGTACTGCGTGAGCACGGAAATCTGGCGGATGCCGGAGTTGAGGCAGTTCGAGAGCACGAAATCGATGATCCGGAACTTGCCACCGAACGGCGCCGCGGGCTTGCAGCGGTCCTCGGTCAGTTGCTTGAGGCGCTCGCCGCGACCGCCGGCCATGATCACGGCCAGCGTGCCACGCGTGAGGCGGCTCAGGTACCGCCGCGGGGCGAACACGCGGTGCTGTTCCGTCGACATCCTTAGGCCTTGCTCCTCGAAGCGCCGTGTACCGATGTTACATAGTCGCCGGTTGCAGCAATACCGCGCCGCGTCGATACCAGGCACTGGATTGTAGTGTTGACTTCACACTAGTGTTTGATGCCTAATATGATGCATCGTACATGGGAGCGAACCGCATGGTTCGGGACGAATCACTGCCAGTCGCCACGTCGGAGGTCGAGTCCGCCGCCGGCGTGCAGGCGCGGAAGTTCCAGCGCGAACTGAGCGCCGGCCTCACCGCGCTGGTCCTGCTGTCCGTGCTGGCCGAGGCTGAATCCGACCTCTACGGCTACGAGATTGCCCGGCGACTCACCACCGAGGCGTTGCCCTCGGCGCCCTTCAAGCAAGGCGCGCTGTACCCTGTGCTGCGCAACATGAGCAGCGCGGGACTGCTGTCGAGCCGGGTGGTGCCGTCGTACTCGGGGCCGCCCCGTCGCTATTACCGGATCACGTCGCTGGGACGCGAAGTCCTCGCGGCCTGGCGCGAGACGTGGCTCAGCACCCGCGCCTTCGTCGATACCGTCGTCCAACCGACCGCCGCACAGGAGATCTCGTCATGACGGCCGCGACGCCGCGCACCGTCGAGCAATACCTCGACCTGCTCCGCACCGAACTGCAGGGAGCCGACCCGGCGCTGGTCCAGGACGCGCTCTACGACGCCGAAGAACACCTGCGCGCGGAGCTCGCGCAGAACCCAGGGGAGACGGAGGAAACCATGCTGAGCCGCATCGTCGCGAGCTATGGCGCCCCCGACGAGGTGGCGGACGCCTACCGGACGAACGAAGTACGTGTCCAGGCAGCGCTCCGCACGCCGGCGCCGAAACCGACTCGTTCGGCGATCGGACGCTTCTTCGCGGTGTATTCCGATCCGCGCGCTTACCTGAGCATCGCCTACATGCTGCTCGCGCTGGCGACCGGCATCCTGTACTTCATTTTCACGGTCACCGGCTCTGCGCTGTCCGCGGGCCTCGCGATCCTGATCATCGGCGTACCGTTCTTCCTGCTGTTCATCGGCACGGCGCGCGTGCTCGCGCTCGCCGAGGGACGCATCGTCGAATCGATGCTCGGCGTGCGGATGCCGAGACGACCCGTCCATCCCGGGCCGACGGTCGACTTGTGGACGCGCATCGTCGAGATGATCAAGGACCCGCGCACGTGGGGCACGCTGCTCTACCTGGTCGCGATGCTGCCGCTCGGCATCTTCTACTTCACCTTCGCGCTAGTGGGCGTCGTCGTGTCGGTCGCGCTTTTCATCGCGCCGATCGTGGTGCTGCTGCACGTCACGGGCGTGATCACGATCGACGGGCAGGTCAGCGGACCCAATGCCGTGTGGTTGCCGCTGATCTCGATCTTGGGGATAGTGCTGCTCACCATCACGCTGCACCTGTCCCGGGGCATCGGCTACCTGCATGGCCAGTTGGCGAAATTCCTGCTGGTGCGTCCCGCGCCCACGGCGGACGAGACCGTCGCGGCCTGAGCGCCTGCGTCACGCGACGGTGAACGCGCTGGTGCTCGCCGTCGCCGTGGCAGGCTGCCACGCCGAAACGGCCGCGACCGGCACGGCCGCGACCGAAGAGACGGCGCGTGCGGACGCCACGGTCCTGACGCCGGAATCGACGCGGCCGGCCACGCTGAATGCTGCCGACGCCCTCTGCCGCCCGGCCGGAGCGGGCTTCCTGCGAGCGAAGCTGCAGGGCGCCATCGAGGCCGAACTCGACTGGTCGAGTCCCGGTACGCCCCAGTGCGTCGGCGGCCCGCGCCCGACCCTGGACGGGCTGCGCCTGGTCTTCAAGGGCAAGGCCGGCCCGGACCCGCTGCTCGTGATCATCGGCGTCGGCGTCGGCGAAACCGTCACGGCCGCGCGCAACGTGCCCGCCAGCGTGACGGTCGTTCGCGAAGGGGCCGGCGAGTTCTTCGCGACGCAGGGTGACGACAAATGCGCGGTCGACGAACTGACGCAGGAACCCGTCGCCGGCCACGACGGTCGATACCGGCTGTCCGGTCGCGGCTACTGCACGCAACCGGCGCGCGCCGTCGGCGACGACAGCGGTGCCGTCCTGGTATCGAGATTCGACGTCGACGCCGTGGTCGAATACCCCCGGAGCCCGTGACGCATGTCTGATGTCCGCAGGGCACGGCTGCTCGGAGCCGTCTTGTGCCTCGTCCTGTCCGCGCCCGTTGCGGGCGTTGCGGACGGGCCCCGCCATGCCTTGCCCCTGAGTGCCTACCCGCGCGAGCGCATTGCAATTGAAACGCGCGCGAGCTTCCGGCGCCGGCTCTTCGACGCGTGGCGCGCCGAGACGCGGGCTGCGCGCGAGCAGGGCCTGATGTTCGTCAGTGACTCCGAGATGCGCCCCGACCAGGCGATGATCTTCGTCTACGAACCGCCGCAGCGCGTGGCGATGTGGATGAAGAACACACTGTTGTCGCTCGACATGTTGTTCGTCGACGCGCGCGGCTGCGTCGTCACGATCAGGGAGCGTGCCCCGCCACACTCGCTCGCAACGATCGAGTCGCGCGTGCCGGTGACCCTCGTCGTGGAGTTGCGGGCGGGGACGGTTGCGAGCCAGGGAATCGCCGTCGGGGACCGGGTCCTCCGCATCGATGCGGGCTGGCCGCGAGACGAAACGAACTGTTCATTCCAAAATTAGGCCCTCCGGACCCATCAGCCGTGGCGAACCTACCTCAGTTGCTCTGCAGCAACAACGCATGAGATATACGTAAAGCAAAATAGCCGCACCGCCAACGGCCACGCGGATGCGCGATACGACTAGAAATAAAGGAAAACCCGACTTGCCCGGCCCGCGTTGGTGCTTTCCGTTACCCCGCGTCTCGGTGTAGGATCCCTCGTACTTGTGACCCGGCCGCAACGTTGCGCACGAGTCACGGGCACAGCGCTGTACCGGGCCGCCACATTGGGGGGCGTACCCGGCCAGAGAACAGATCCCAGAGGAGTTTCTAGATGGCCAATCGAAACGTAGCGGTCGCAGTGCGCCTGGCACTGGTCGCAGCGGGCACCGCCGGCGCGGCAATGTATGCGCCGGGCTCGGTCGCCCAGGAACAAAAAGTCACCGAGGAGATCGAGCAGATCATCGTCACCGGTTCGCGCATCGCGCGCCCGGGCGTCGAAGAGGCGAGCCCGATCGCAGTGGTCGGCGCCGACGAGATCATGCTGCAGGGCACGCAGAACATCGAGAACGTGCTCAACTCGATGCCGCAGGTGGTCGCCACGACCACGTCGGCCTCGAACAACCCCGGCGGCGGCGTCGCCACCGTCAACCTGCGTAACCTCGGCTCGCAGCGCACGCTCGTCCTCGTCGACGGCAAGCGCTACGTGTCGTACGACGTGAACCAGATCGTGGACCTCAACACGATCCCGGCGCCGTTGATCGAGCGCGTCGACGTCGTCACCGGCGGTCGTTCGGCCGTCTACGGCTCGGACGCGATCGCGGGCGTCGTCAACTTCGTCATGAAGCGTGACTTCGAAGGCGCCGAGATCAACACCAACTACAACACGACCGACAAGGGCGACGGCGACAGCTACGGCGGCGACCTCACGGTCGGCGGCAACTTCGGCGACGACCGTGGCAACGCCGTGCTCCACGCCAGCTACTTCAACCGCGACGGCCTGCTCGCGGGCGCGCGCGACTTCACGCGCGTCGCGTTGTCCGATGGCAGCCTGATCGGCGCGCCGGGCACGACGTTCCCGGGCGGCTCGTCGTCGATCCCCGGCCTGCGCGCCGTGCTCGGCAGCCTCGGCAACGTCAAGTTCGACCAGGGCGGCCAGCACTCGCTGTACGACGCTGCGACCGACGCCTACAACTTCGCGCCGGACAACTACCTGCAGGTGCCGCAGGAGCGCTACCTCGTGTTCGGCAAGGCGCGGTTCGACGTCAACGAGAACTTCCGGCCCTACGTCGAAGCCCAGTTCATCAACAACAAGGTGGCCTCGCAGCTCGCGCCGACGCCGATCGGCAACACCACGCCGGGCGTGTCCTCGCGTGGCGGCTTGCAGATCCACGTCTACTCGCCGTACCTCTCGGCCGCCTCCGCCGCCGCGCTTCAGGCCCAGGACACGGACGCCAACGGCTACGTGACACCGACGGGCAGCTGGGGCCGCCGCATGTCGGAAATGGGCCCGCGCATCAACGACGACGACCGCAGCGCATACCGCATCCTCGGCGGCATCGAGGGCGACGTGACGGCCGACTGGGCGTACGACCTGAGCTACATGTTCGCTCGCACGAGCAACACGCAGGGCCAGGGCGGCAACATCGCGATCTCGCGCTTCCTCGCCGGCACCCGCACCGGGTTCATGAACGCCGCCGGCCAGGTGCAGGCGACGCCGTGGAACACGCCGGGACTCGCCAACAACGGCGCCGGTGAACTGGTCTGCGCCGACGCGGGCGCCCGGCAGGCGGGCTGCGTGCCGGTGAACATCTACGGCGAAGGCAACGTCTCGGGCGAAGCCGTCGACTACATGAAGATCGGCACCATCAACGGCGAGATCGCCGAGACCAAGATGGCGAGCCTGATCTTCACGAACCCGAACCTGGCGGACCTCTGGGGTGCGGGCCCGATCGGCCTCGCCGCGGGTGCCGAGTGGCGTGAGGAGTACGGCCGCAACCAGACCGACGAGTACCTGGCCTCCGGCGACGTGGCGGGCTTCAACCCGTCCGACCCGACCGAGGGCATGTACCGCGTGACGGAGCTGCTGACCGAAATCTCGGTGCCGTTGCTCAAGGACGTGTTCATGGCGCAGAGCCTGGAGTTCAACGGCGCCTTCCGCTTCTCGGATTACTCGAACGCGGTCGGCAGTGCGGAGACCTGGGCGGCCGGCATGCAGTGGACCCCGGTGCAGGGCCTGACCTTCCGCGGTCAGTACCAGCGCGCGATCCGCGGTCCGAGCGTCGCGGAGCTGTTCCTGGGCCAGACCGTCAGCTTCGACGGCGCGGTCGACCCGTGCCAGGACCCGGCCGCTGCGGCCCCGGGCGCCCTGCGTGACCGCTGCATCGCGACGGGCGTGCCCGCCGCGGTCGTCGGCACGAACTACAGCACGGGCGGTACGTCGTTCCCGGCGATCCAGGGCGGCAATCCCGACCTGTTCGAGGAAACGGCGGACACGTACACGATCGGCTTCGTGATGCAGCCGTCATTCGCCCCGAACCTGATCGCGACGATCGATTACTACAACATCAAGATCGACGACGTGATCACGACGGGCGTGGGTACGCAGAACCTGGTCGACGGGTGCTACGACTTCGGCGTGGCGAACCTCTGCAACCAGATCGTGCGCACGGGCGCGGGTGAGTTCGAGAGCTTCGTGGACACCAACATCAACGCCGCGACGCTCGAGACGGAAGGCGTGGACCTCGACGTGGGCTACGACTTCGACCTGGGCTTCGGCCTGCCGAACGCTGACGGCAGCCAGCTCAAGTTCCGCCTGTACGGGACGTACGTGATCAACAACGACTACATCCCCATCAACGGCCTGCCGATCATCAACGAGTGCGCGGGCGCCTTCGGTCGCAGCTGCGGAGCTCCGGACCCCGAGTGGCGGCACTCGCTGCGCACGACGTGGTCGAGCGGCCCGATGGACCTGTCGCTGATGTGGCGTCATGTCGGCGAGGTCGAGGACGACGATCCGACGTTCGTGTACGGCATCGAGAAGTTCTCGTCGCAGGACTACTTCGACGTGGCGTTCAGCTGGGAATTCAACGATTCCCTACGCCTGAACGTCGGCGTGGACAACGTCCTCAACGAGGAGCCCGAGCTCGGCGCCTCGACCCAGCAAGGCGGCAACGTCGAGCAGTCGAACACCTATCCGACGGTGTACGACGTGCTCGGCCGCGCCTGGTGGGCGACGGTCAGCCTCAAGCTGTGAGCTGAGCGAGAGGAAGTCCACGTGACTTCGACGGCGGGGCGCAAGCCCCGCCGTTTTTTTTCGCCCTCGTTACGTCCGCGGCTTGATCTGCAGCTCGCGTCGCCGATAGTCGATCACGAGGCGTTCGACCGTGCCGAGCAGGTCCATGCCGATCAGCAGCGCCGGTTCGTGCTCGAGGTCCCAGACGCGGAAGACGTGCAGGTCGCCGAACGTGACCTCGAGGTCGCGCAGCTCGGCCTCGCCGAGAAAGACCGTCGGCGCGACCAGCGACGTGCCCTGCCCCACCTCGGGCGTCGCGCCGAACACTCGGGTCGCCAGTTCCTCCGCTCCGTTGCGCGACACGAGCAGCAGCGCCTGACGCAGTGCATTGTTGCCGAGCGTGCGTTCGGCGCCCGTGTCGATGATCGCCTTGACCCGCACCTTGCCGACGCGCCCGGGCACGACGATGAGCCCGCCGTGCCGCAGCGACACGTCGATGGTCAGGAACCCCGACCGCGCGGCCTGTCGACCGCTCGACTTGACGATCGACACGCGATCCTCGACGAAGTCGATGTCGATCCGCGCCGAGCGCAGCCCTTCGATGCCCAGGATGCCGTCGGCATCCGCCAGTACCGTCTGCGACAGTACCGGCACGTTCTGGTCGCGTGCCAGCACCATCTCCCCGGCCCTGAGTTCGTCGATGCGCACGGCGGGCAGCAGCGCGGAGCCCGTGACGCCATGCACGGCCACGGTCGGCCCGTCCGCGGCGAGCTGCAGCCGCAGTCCCTCGAGCACGCGCGGTGACAGCACCGCGCGGTTGGCGCCGGTGTCGAGGATGAACCGGTAGGGGCCCTGCCCGTTGACCATCACCGGTGCCAGCACGCGCCCGGCTCGGTCGAGCCGGGTGGGCACCGCGTACGTGGGTTCCTGCATCGGCGCAGGAGGCGACGTCGGCGACGGCTGCGCGACGGCGACCGGCACGCCCGCACATGCAAGCAGCGCGACGCCGAGCGCGACACACCCGCGCGAGTCTGGTCCTGGTCGCTTCATCGGGTCCTTCGAGACTCGCTGCAGTGTCGCAGCTTCACCTGCGCCGGTCGAACGGACTGCGATGGAGCGTGGCGAGGGAGCGGCGAAGTGCCGAGCGCGCGCGCATTCGCTACGATTCACGGCCGGCGCGCCCGGCGCCGCAGGCAGGATGCGATCGATGGATCCGTGGTCATGAGCAGTGCGGCCAATCCCGCCGTGGAAACGCACGCCCGCGCGGCACGCGAGTTCGCGAAATCCGGCCGCGCCACCGAGGCCGAGGCGCAGTGGCGCAAGGTGCTCGAGCTTGCGCCGGGGCACGTCGAGGGGGTCCTCGCGCTCGGCATGGGCGCGATCGCGCGGCGCGATCCCGTCCGCGCGATCGAAATCCTGCGCAGCACGTCGCGACCCGACCCGATGGCCGAGCTCTACCAGGCGCTTGCGTACAAGCAGCTCGGCAACGTCGATGCCGAATCCGCGGCCGTGACGCGCGCGCTCGACATCGACCCGTACTTCTTCCCGGCGCTGCTGCACAAGGGGATGTTGCTCGAGCGGCTCGGCCAGCGACGCAATGCGGCCCGCGTATTCCGCGACGTGCTCAAGATCATGCCGCCGCAGGAGCGCTTGAGCGAGGCGTTCAAGGCCGGCGTGCGGCACGCGGAGGCGAGTGTCGCCGAGAACCAGCAGTCACTCGAGCACCATCTCGACGGGGTGCTCGACGGGCTGCGGCGCCGGCACGGAACGCGCGTCGATCGCTTCGAGCGCTCCGTGGAGGTGCTGGTCGGGCGCAAGAAGATGTATCACCCCGAGCCGGTGATGTTTCACTACGCGGACCTGCCGCCGATCCAGTTCTACGATCGGGAACTGTTCCCCTGGCTCGGTGAGATCGAGGAGCGCTCCGACGCGATCCGCGACGAGTTGCTGCAGGTCCTGGCGGTCAGCCGACCCGATTTCCGGCCCTACATCCAGTACCCGCCCGGCTCGCCCGTGAACCAGTGGGCCGAACTCAACTATTCGAGCCGTTGGAGTACCTACTTTCTCTGGGAAAACGGCCAGCGGCACGAGGAGCACTGTCGGCAATGTCCGCAGACGGCGGCAGCGCTGGACGTGATTCCGATGGCACGGCTGCCGAACTTCTCACCGACCGCCGTCTTTTCCTGCCTCGAGCCCCGGACCGTCATTCCTCCACATACGGGGGAGACCAACACGCGGCTAATCTGCCACCTGCCCCTGGTGATCCCACCCAATTGTTCTTTTCGTGTCGGTCATGTGACGCGGGAGTGGCGCTACGGCGAAGCGTTCGTCTTCGACGATTCCATCGAGCACGAAGCGCGCAACGACAGCGACGAACTCCGGGCCGTGCTGATCTTCGAGGTGTGGAACCCCTACCTGACCACTGTGGAACGCGAACTCGTTGCGGCCGTGGTAAACGGGCTGCGCGACTACTACCAGGCCGAACGAGGCGGCGGATGACGCCTCCCGATCTTGCGTCGGAATAGTCCTACGCAGGCCGGGTTGCGCGGCCGCGACAATCCTATCCAAATCAGCCGTTTCGCGAGCACTTTTGACGCCTCGTGGTGGTGGTCAGGCTGTGTCTATTCGGCCACAGGCCTTTCAAAGCGCGGCGAAGCGTTGTTATTATCATTCCCAATCGAGACCCGGGTCGCGCTCGCAGGGTGTGGGAAGGGTCCGATTTTTCCTGTGGCGGCCGAGCAACCGTGGGGCAGGACACGGCGGCCGTAACGTAAATCACAGCCAGAACCTCAGGAGTCAACTGATGGCCAACCCCAATATCAAGCGCGCGGTACGTGTCGCGCTCGTCGCGGCGAGCGCCGGCAGTGCCGCCATGTACGGCGCTGCCACCGTGGCCCAGGAAGCCGAGCTCGAGCAGGTGATCGTGACGGGCTCGCGCATTCCGCAACCGAACCTCGAAGGCACGAGCCCGGTGTCGCTGATCACTTCGCAGGAAGTGGCGCTGCAGGGCGTGCAGCACGTCGAGGACCTGTTGAACAACATGCCGCAG
>DASUMQ010000049.1:0-7168 GCA_036277615.1 Steroidobacteraceae bacterium | reverse complement strand
TGGCGCGGGTTCTGCTCGCGCAGCATGCGTTGCAGCATGTTGAGCACGCCGAGCACGGCGCCGGTCGGCTCGCCCCGCGAGTTGCTGAGGGGCGGGAGCGCGTGGAAGGCCCGGTAGAGGTACGACGAGCCGTCGACGAGGACGAGTGCGTTCGGCTCAACCACCGCGCGACGACCCGGGGTTGCCGTCGGGTAGCGGCGGGGGCGGCTGTCGGTCGTCCCTGGCCGGGGCCGGTGCGGCAGGAGGCTTGGGCGGAGTCGGCGTCGCCGGCGCGGCTCCGGTCGGAGGCGGCGTTCCGGCGCCTTCCGGCGTGGCCTGTTGCGGGCCGCGAATCACGACGTTGGTCGCGCGTTCCGGCAGTTCGAGCGGACCCTTGAGACCGCACCCTGCCAGTACGAGCGCCAGTACGGACGTCGCGACGGAGCGAGTGGCGCCCAGCGTCATCCGCGACTCCGGAGCTTTTCGACGAGGTGGTCCGCTCCCTGGCCGGGCGCTTCGATCACGGACATCGTCAGCCGCGACACGCAGGTGAGGCGGCCGCCCTCGTCCTCGATCCGGATGTCCCACACCTGCGAACGGGACCCGAGGTGGATCGGGCGGGCCGTGCCCGTCACGTGGCCGGATCGTGCCGAGCGTACGTGGTTGGCGTTGATCTCCTGGCCGACACAATAGACCTTGGTGGTGTCCACGCAGAAATTCGCGGCCATGCTGCCGAGCGTCTCTGCGAGGGCGACGCTCGCACCGCCGTGCAGCAGGCCGAACGGCTGGCGCGTCCGCTCATCGACCGGCATGGAGCCGCTCAGGAAATCGGTTCCGATCGCGGTCAGCTCGATGCCGAGGTGGTGCGCCAGGTCGCCGCCGTCGCCGAACGTGCGCCGGGCGTCTTCGAGCGTGATGGGTCTGAACCAGATGCTCATGCAGGCCTCGCGGGGGAAGCGGGCATTGTACGGGCGGAAAAATGGGGACACTCCGAATTTCCGGTGCCGGCGTGTCCCCATTCTCCGGTCCACCGACTGGCGCGGGCGCAAAATTCGGAGTGTCCCTATTTTTCCGGGCAAGGCACAATCGAATGTTGCAAAGCACAAAATCGTCGACGTCGGAGTAGACCATGCCGGATTACCGTCCCCCGCTGCAGCAGATGCGCTTCACGATCGAGCACCTGGCGGAGTTCGGCGACGTGGCGGCACTGCAGGCCTACTCGGGCGTGGATGTCGACACGATGGAGGCGGTGCTGGAGGAAGCCGGCAAGTTCGCCTCGACCGTGCTCGCGCCGACCAACTGGCCGGGCGATCGGCAGGGCGTGAAGGTGGTGGACCGCGAAGTGCAGGTGCCCGCCGAGATCAAGGCGGCCTACGGGAAATTCTGCGAAGGCGGGTGGCCGGGCATCGCCTCGGATCCGGACTTCGGGGGGCAGGGCCTGCCCAAGACGATTGCGATTGCCTGCGACGAAATGTGGGCGGCGGCGAACGTGTCGTTCGCGCTGTGTCCCGAACTCTCGCAGGGCGCGATCCTCGCGCTGGACCGACATGGCTCGGACGACCTCAAGCAGCGCTACCTCGCCAAACTCGTCGCCGGCGAATGGACCGGCACGATGTGTCTGACCGAACCCCAGGCGGGATCGGACCTCTCCAGCCTGACGACGCGCGCGGAGCCCCAGGCCGACGGCAGCTACCTGCTGACCGGGCGCAAGATCTTCATCACCTGGGGCGACCACGCGATGACCGAGAACGTGGTCCACCTCGTGCTGGCACGCCGGCCCGGCGCACCGCAGGGCACGAGGGGCATCTCGTTGTTCCTCGTGCCCAAGTACCAGGTTCGCACCGACGGCACGCTCGGCGAGCGCAACGACGTGTATCCGGTGTCGGTCGAGCACAAGCTCGGCATCCACGCGAGCCCGACCTGCGTGCTGTCTTTCGGCGACCAGGGCGGCGCGCAGGGCTACCTCGTCGGCAAGGAGAACGAGGGGCTCGCCGCGATGTTCACGATGATGAACTACATGCGCCTCGGCGTCGGTGCGCAGGGCGTCGGCCTGGCGGACCGGGCCTATCAGGCGGCCGTGCAGTTCGCGCGCGAGCGCGTGCAGGGCCGTGCCCCGGGCGAGAAGGGACGCGTGACGATCATCCGGCATCCAGACGTGCGCCGGACCCTGTTGCTGATGCGCTCGCTCACGCAGGCCTCGCGTTCGATCTGCTACTACACCGCCTCGTGCCTCGATCGCGGCAACCACGGCGACACGCCCGAGAGCTCGGCCGCATGGCTCGCGCGCGGCGACCTGATGACGCCGATCGCGAAGGCGTTCGGCTCCGAGATCGGCCAGCAGGTCACCGAACTCGGCATCCAGGTGCACGGCGGCATGGGCTACGTCGAGGAAACGGGGGTCGCGCAGTTCTACCGCGACGCGCGCATCGCCTCGATCTACGAAGGCACCAACGCGATCCAGGCGATCGACCTCGTCGGCCGCAAGCTGATGCGCGACGGTGGCTCGACCGTGTCCGCGTTCGTTTCCGAGATGCGTGCGGTCGACGCACCACTGGCCAACGTCGGGGAAGAGATGGCGCCCGTGCGGCTGTGGCTGGCCAGGGGCCTAGACGAGCTGGTGCAGTGCTCGACGCACCTGCTGACGGGCGAGCGCAAGGACCCGGAGCTGCCCGGCGCGGGCGCGTTCAATTACCTGATGCTGATGGGCACCGTGATCGGCGGCTGGCAGCATGCGCGCGGTGCGCTCGCGGCGATCAAGGCGCTCGAAGGCAATCCGGCGGATCCGGTCCTGCACAAGACCCAGACGGTGCTCGCACGGTTCTACGCCGAACACGTGATGCCGCGGACGCTCGCCTACGGCGCCGCGGTGCGCGCGAACACGGGCACGCTGATGGCGCTGACGGCCGAGCAGTTCTGACGATGACGATGATGCCTGCACGAGCGAGCGTTGATCCCCCGTCGCCGTGGGCGACGCTCGACCGCGTCGCGTCGCAGGCCCCCGCGGCGCTGAGGTCCTGGCTCGCCGAGCCGGGCCTGCTGACGGCGCGGATCCGCGCGCTCTGCGGCGAGCGCATGCGCTTTCGCATGCTCGGCCCGCTGCGGAGCACACGCCTGTACGAGGAGCTCCAGGCCCGGCTCGACCTGTACGGCGAGCGTTGCCTGCTGCGCGAGGTCGAGTTCTGCTGTCTCGGCGACCGCCTCGTCTACGCGCAGACGGTGTTGCCGGAATCGACCGTGCGCGCGCATCCCTGGCTGCGTGAACTCGGCGACTCACCGATCGGCGAGTCGTTGCGTCGTGCCGACGAGTCGCTCGAACGCGAGCCGCTCGAGTACGCCGCCTTACCGCCCGACAGCGCACTCGCACTCGCCGCCAGCGACGCATCGCCCGAAGCGCAGCGCGCGACGCTCTGGGCGCGACGTGCCGTGTACCGGCTCACGGGTCAGCCGATCCTGGTGCAGGAGGTGTTCCTGCCGGCCTTGCTGCGCGTTCAGGCCGAGACGGACGAGGCGGAATGAGGTGACTGGCCGATGACCGTCTCCGCCGCGACGCCTTTCGCAGTCACGCAACCGAGCGTGGAGATCCGGGGCAGCACGGCGAGGTTCCCGGTGCACCGGATCTATTGCGTCGGGCGCAATTACGCCGCCCACGTGCGCGAGATGGGCGCGAATCCCGAGCGCGAACCGCCGTGCTTTTTCATGAAGCCTGCCGACGCCGTGGTCCCGAACGGCGCCGCGGTGCCCTACGCCTCGCGGACCTCGAACCTGCACCACGAAGTCGAACTCGTCGTCGCGATCGGTGCCGGCGGGCGCGACATCCGGTCGGCGGCGGCGCTCGATCACGTGTTCGGCTACGCGGTCGGCAACGACCTCACCCGACGCGACCTGCAGGCTGCCGCCAAGAATGCGGGGTTGCCGTGGGACGTCGCCAAGGGGTTCGACCGCTCGGCGCCGGTCGCGGCCATCCGGCCCGTCACCGCCGGCGGCCACGTCACGGACGGGCGCATCTGGCTCGAGGTCAACGGTCAGGTGCGGCAGGATGCGAACGTCGCCGACATGATCTGGGACGTTCCTGAAATCATCGTCGAGCTCTCGACGCTCTATGAATTGCAGCCCGGCGACCTCGTCTTCACCGGCACGCCCGCCGGCGTGGGGCCCCTGCAGCGCGGTGACAGCATCGTCGCGGGCATCGACGGGCTCGAGACCTTGCGCACGACGATCGTATAAGGAAGCGGATAGCGGTTAGCGGTTGGCAGGAAGCCGACTCCGTCGGCGCGCGGCGCAGCCGCTGCTTTACTATCCGCTACCAGCTACAGCTACCAGCTACCAGCTACCCGCTACCCGCTATCCCCTCGCCGCTTCGCGCTCATGCCCCTCACCCTCTACACCTACTGGCGCAGCTCCGCGGCGTATCGCGTGCGGATCGCGCTCAACGTCAAGGGCCTGCCGTACGAGTCGGTGCCGAAGCACCTGTTGCGCGACGGCGGCGAGCAGAAGAAGCCCGACTACCTGGCGCTGAACCCGCAGGGCCTCGTCCCCGCGCTGGCGGACGACGGTTTCGTCATCCCGCAGTCGCTCGCGATCTGCGAGTACCTCGAGGAACTCCACCCGGAGCCCCGGCTGCTGCCAGGCTCGGCGCGCGACCGCGCGACCGTGCGCGGCATGGCGCTCGCGATCGCCTGCGACACCCATCCACTCAACAACGTGCCGATCGTGGCGTACCTGCGGCGCGAGTTCGGCGCCGACGACGTCGCCGTGCAGCGCTGGGTGGCGCACTGGATCGACCGCGGCTTCGCGGCGCTCGAGCGCTGGGTGGGTTCCGTCGCGGGCGGGATCGCGGCGGACCGGCAACGCTATTGCCATGGGGCGCAGGTGACGCTCGCCGACGTCTGTCTCGTGCCGCAGATGTTCAACGCGCGGCGGTTCAACGTCGACATCGGGCCGTATCCGCGCCTCGTGGCGATCTGCCGGCACCTCGAGGCGCTGCCCGCGTTTGCGGCCGCTCGGCCCGAAGTGCAGCCTGACGCAGAATAGGAAGTGGCCAGTGGTTCGTGGCTGGTGGCTAGTGAAGAATGCGCTGCGCGCGTAATCTGATTGCGCGGCGAGAGCCGCCACGAGCCACCAGCCACTAGCCACTAGCCACTTCCTCCATGGTCACCGCCGTCGTCCTGATCAAGGCCGCCACCGACAAGGTGCCCGAGCTCGCGCAGACCATCTCCGAGCTCGAAGGGGTCAGCGAAGTGTTTTCGGTCGCGGGCCAATACGACCTCGTCGCCCTCGTGCGGGTGCGCGAGAACGAGGACCTGGCGCGCGTGATCAGCGAAAAGATGCGCAAGCTCCCCGGCATCACGAGTTCGGAGACGCTGATCTCATTCAAGGTGTACTCGCGCAAGGACATCGAGGCGGCCTTCCAGCTCGGTCTCGACTGACCACGGGTTCGGGCACATTCCCCGACCCGCATGACGGCCGTCCCCGGCCACTCGGATGACCTCGTCGAAGCCCTCGGATGCGATGAATCGCGGCCGTGGCGCGACGAAGTAAGGCAATGTCCGATTGACCGAGTGAGAATGATCGTTCATTCTCGAGGTCATTAGCTCCCTGTCGGGAGCCACCGCATCCGTCCGAGGTTTCCATGGCATCGCTCCCGCCCGCGAAGACGGTAGTCTTTCCGCTACTTCTGGCCGCCCTGGCCGGACTCGCGGCCTGCGGCGCGGAGGAGCCGGCCGCACAGGGCAGCGGGCCGGTCCCGGTCTCGGTCGTCACGCTCAAGCCGGAGACCGTCACGCTCCGGCGTGAATTGCCGGGCCGCTCGACGGCTTACCTCGTGGCGGAAGTGCGCCCGCAGGTCGATGGCATCGTGCTCAAACGGCTGTTCACCGAAGGCGGGCTCGTCGAGCGCGGGCAGTCGCTGTACCAGATCGACGACGCGACGTACCGCGCCGACCTGAACAGCGCGCGCGCCAACGTCGTGCGCGCCCAGGCGACACTCGAAACCGCGGCCCTCAACGCGAAGCGCAGCGCACAGCTGGTCAAGGTCGACGCGGTCAGCCAGCAGGACGACGAAAACGCGGCCGCGGCGCTGCGCCAGGCGCAGGCCGACCTCAAGGCGGCGCAAGCGGTGGCGTACCGGGCCGAGACGATCCTCGGTTACGCCCGCATCAAGGCGCCGATCAGCGGCCGCATCGGCAAGTCGTCCGTGACCCAGGGCGCGCTCGTCACCGCCAACCAGACCGAACCGCTTGCGACCGTGCAGCAGCTCGACCCGATCTACGTGGACCTCACGCAGTCGAGCGCCGAGTGGCTGCAGCTGCGCAAGCAACTCGGCGCGGGCCGCAGCGACGGCGCGTCCGACATGCCGGTCACGATCCTGCTCGAGGACGGCACCGAGTACCGCCATCCCGGCAGGCTCGCGTTCACCGAAGTCAGCGTCGACCCGACCACGGGCAGCTTCGCGCTGCGCGTCGTGGTGCCGAACCCCGATCACGTGCTGCTGCCCGGCATGTACGTGCGTGCCGTCGTCGGCACCGGCGTCCGCGAGAACGGGCTGCTGGTCCCGCAGCAGGGCGTGGCGCGCGATCCGAAGGGCGGTACGACCGCGATGGTGGTCGGTGGCGACGGCAAGGTCGAGCTGCGCGAGGTGCGCGTGAGCCAGACCGTCGGCGACAAGTGGCTGGTCGAGGAAGGCCTCGTCCCCGGCGACCGCGTGATCGTCGAGGGCCTGCAGAAGATCCGGCCCGGCGCGCCCGTGCAGCCCACCGAGGCCGCCGCGCCCGCGCCGGTGGTGGCAGCGACGCAGCAGTAAGGCGGGCGCCCCATGGCACGTTTTTTCATCGATCGTCCCATCTTCGCGTGGGTCATCGCGATCATCATCATGATCGCGGGTGCGCTGTCGATCACGCAGCTGCCCATCTCGATGTACCCGACGATTGCGCCGCCCGCGGTGACGATCAGCGCGAGCTACCCGGGTGCGTCCGCCGAGGCCGTCGAGAACGCGGTCACGCAGATCATCGAGCAGAACATGAAGGGCCTCGACGGCCTGATCTACATGTCCGCGACGAGCCAGGCGTCGGGCCAGGCGAGCGTCTCGCTGACGTTCGAGTCGGGCACGAACCCCGACATCGCCCAGGTGCAGGTGCAGAACAAGCTGCAGCTCGCGATGCCGCTGCTGCCCCAGGAAGTGCAGCGGCAGGGC
>DASUMQ010000048.1:0-24585 GCA_036277615.1 Steroidobacteraceae bacterium | reverse complement strand
ATACGGCGAACACATTGGCGAGCTGGTAGTAGGCGACGCTCTGGAAGATCGTGATCAGCATGACGGTGCCGAGCGCGAGCAGTACCCGCCGCTCGGCCCGCGTGAGCGGCGCGGCGGATGCCCTGTCGGCGCTCGTCCGTCGAGGCACCCTCGCAGGCAAGTGCCGATACCCGACGAGGTAGGTCGCAAGTCCGCCGACCATGAAGATCGCCGCGGCGCCGAACCCGACGTGCCAGCCGTACAGTTGTGCGAGCAACCCGCACAGCAGCGGGCCCACGACTGCACCGAAGTTGATGCCGGTGCTGAAGATCGCGAAGCCGCGCGTGCGACGCGCCTCGTCATCCAGCGGATACAGCGCGCCGACCTGGGCGGAGATGTTGCCCTTCAGGAACCCGGAGCCCACGACGAGCAGCACCAGCGCCAGCAGGAACGAGCGATCGAACGCCATCGCGAGATGCCCACCCGCCATCGCAAGCGCGCCGATGATCACCGCGTTGCGCTGGCCGATCCAGCGGTCCGCGACCAGCCCGCCGACCAGCGGCGTGAAGTATACGAAGCCGGTGTAGAGGCCGAAGATCTGCGAGGCGAGCGCCTGCGGTGACAAGGGTCCGCGCACGGACTCGAGGGCGCCGCGAAACGTCTCGAACCCCACGACGTGCTCGACGTGCCCGGGCAGGAGCAACTGGTTGACCATGTACAGCACGAGCAGCGCCGTCATGCCGTAATAGGAGAAGCGCTCCCAGGCCTCGGTGAAGGCGAGATAGAACAGTCCTTTGGGATGCCCCCAGAGGACTTCGCCGCTGCCAAGGCTGCGGACTGCCGCGATCGCCATCCTCGAGTCCTCCGTCGCCGGCCCAGCCGTTGTGGTGTGAGTCGTTATCCGGGGCGCGACCGGGCGACCATACACCCGTGAGCGATCGGCGGTGCCAGTTTCTGGGGGACTGAGCAGGCGCGGCTGGTCTACCCGTCATGCGGCTAATTGTCGGGAATCCCAGTTCCTGGAGATCACCAGCCTGAATTGCTGAACTCAAACCTAGATATCGAACTGATACGGCCGGCGAGAGAGCTTGTATTGGCTGTTGACCAGCGAGGCATTCACGAACGTCGTGCCTCGCAGGTCCAGCGTGCCGGCACTCGCGTGAATGTGACCGAAACAATGGATGCGTGGCTTCAGGTCGACAAGGCGGCGCTGCAATTCCGGGCAGCCGCAATGCCGACCGTGCCGATTCCGGTCGAGCACGTGCATCGGCGGGGTGTGTGTGATCAACACGTCCGTTTGGTCCGGTATCAGCTCCCACTTGGCGCGCATTGCGTCGTACGGCAAGTAAAACGCCCAACCCTCCAGCTCCGGCGTCCAGGGCGCGCCGTAGAACGTCAGGCCGCCGTAGTGTCGTGACTCGTCCTGCAGATATTCGGCGTTCTGCAGAACACGGGTTCGACGTCCGACGCGACCTTCGAGTTCGAAGTCATGATTTCCGCCGATGCAGAATATGCGGTCGAACTCCTGCCGCCCGAACCACTCGTCCAGGTCATCCACATCGCGTGCTGACTGCGTGAACCCATTCAAGCCGTCACCGCAATGAATCAGCACATCGCCACGCAGGACACCGAGTTCCTCGTGCAGGTTATGCGTGTCGCTGATGATGACGATACGCAACGGGTATCCTTCGTTTCGCGAGTTACACCGTCAGAAGTCGCCACGATTCAGGTCCTGGTCACCTTTGCACACGGTAGGTCGTTACGCCAACCTTGTTGCGGAAGCCGGTCCCGGCGACAACCCCGTGCCGTGGGGTTCGACTGCCTCCTTCAGCACCCCCAATCCAGACCGGCAGCGTCGCCTCATGGAGCCGCTCCACGTCGTCCGGGTGACCTAACCGTTGCCCTAGTTCAGCACCCGGTATCCTCGACCGGCGACGCACCGTTTCACGATGCGCTGCTTTTCCCGGTCCGCCTCCAGCATTGACCAGGCGGCACCGCTGATCGCCCCCGTGCCGGCGCCCTCGCTCGCGCGACCGTTGATCGATCCCACGGCCGCTCCGTACGCGCCACCCGCCACCGCGCCCTTGGCCGCGCCGGCGGTCATGGGCACTTCATCCGCATAGCGCTTGCACTCGGCGAGATCGCGGCGGTAGGCGGCCATGTCGACGCCCTGCGTGTCGATGACGGGGTTTGGCTGGGAAGCGCAAGCCGTGATCGTCAGCACGACGATACACACGGCCGAGGCAGGGGATGCGCATGCTTCACCATGCATGAACCGGAGCAAGGGTCTCGTTGCCATACGCGCCTCCGAACGAAAAGCCGTGACCGGTACAAGGCCTGCAACGCACGAGCACCTCGCGCGTTGACGACAGGCACAACTCAAAATCGGCCCGCCCGCACTGCCCCCGTTGTTACTCGAAGCCTCCATCGGTCTTCACCCAGGGATGCCCGTGCTCTCACGGGTTCCGTTACCCAAAGGTACCGGCTCCAAAGCGGCGAGAAATGACACACGCCGCACAGCCACGACGTTTCAATGGGGTATTCTCATTCCCTGCCATTGACTGAAGACCTCATGAATGCGCTCGTGACACGCAGGGCAGTCCAGGCTCTCCTGATCCTGACTTCTTTGGTTTGCACTGGATGTGCGACGACCGGAGGCACCTTCGATGAAGGAGAAGCCGTCGTCATCGCAGAAGAAGCTGCCCCTCAGGAAGCACCCGAAACCCCCACGGAGAAAGTCCGGCAAGAAGGGGAGGTTCCGCTTGCCGTTGCCGAGTCAGAGCATCCCGAAAATATGCCGCCCGTCGATGAGCTCGAGGAGGTGATCGTCGAGGCTGCCCGCGACCGTCACGAAGTGATCCTTGATCTCGTGTCAGAAGCGAAGTCCCTGCTTCGTGATGTCGAACTCAAGTATGTCTTCACGGGAAAAGGGAAGAGAGCAGCGCTGCGCGGCCGTCCCGTCGCATTTGCCCTGTGGAGCGAGGCGAAGAAGGAATGGTCCGTCGCGCACATCGAGATCCCCCGCCCGCCGGTCAAATGGAAGCCCGGAAGGAAGCCCTTACCGTTCATCGTGCGCACACCAGGCGTCGAGGCACGGCACGTGAAGGGCACGGGTGCCGAACGGCTGATGTTCGCTTTCTCCAAGGACGGAGAGCAAATGAAGGTCTACGGGAGGAAATTTCCCGTGTTCGACAGTGCTCTTGTAGCGAAGAAGAAGTGGCGGGCCGTCGTCCAGACCGCGCAGCCCATCGTGTACCTTCCGTTCAACGAAGACACACTCGATCCGCTTTTCATCAGTGGCGGGACGGAGTTCCTGCTGTCCACGGCGCGGAAGGCGATCGAGGAGTTGCGCCTCGCGAAAGCGCCGGGAGTGGCATTCCCGGGAGAGCTTCTCGCCGATGTCGTGCCCGCCGAAGTCATCACGACGCTTGCGGTGATCGAACAGACGGACGACGCCGACTTCGTGAAAAAGGGAGAGGGTGCGTTCAATGAGGTGCTGAGCCAATACGGCCTGAAACGGGAGGAGGCGTATCGGTACAGTGTTTCAAGCGCAGCGGCCCTCGGCCCCATGCAATTCACGAACAGGAAAGGGAAGGGCACCTATGCGCTTGTGGTCAGGCGATGCCCCGAGGCAAGGCTTGACCCGAACTTCGAGCGCGGTGCAACGGACCTCCTGAACGCCATGAAAGCGGCGATCTGTCTGTTTGACATCGAGCTGTCGCAAATGCGTGCGGAAATCCGCGCCGCGTACCGTGACAACATGAAGGTGCTTGGCATTTTTCCGGTCGCCGCCTACAACGGCGGACCGAGGAATGTCACGAAGCTCTACGGTGTCATCAGAAGGATGGGCGTGAGTCTTGAAGACCTGCGTCCCCCGGGACAGCAGCCCCAAGGAAAGCAAGTGACCTGCCCATGTCTCTGGAAAGAGGACGAGACAGGCATCCGTCCGGTGACGATCCCGAAATACAACAATGAAAATCGTTGGTACATCGAAAAGTACCAGCACATCCTCGGTGTGTTCCATTGAGAGGCGACGGGGCAGCGATCATCCGTCAGCGACGCGGCCGCCGCGCGATCGCGTCACGAATAGGTTACGACGCCGCCCCGCAAGGGGCGCACCGCGACGTCGGGATTGCCGTCAAGGCACGTCGCGGCGGGCCAATCGACGATCCTCGCTAGAGGCTCGACGTCAGGCGGGTGAGTAGTCCCTTGCCCGCATCCACGGCCCGGGCCATCGCCTTCAGCGCGTCCGGCGAGGATTCGAGCTCCGCTTTCCGGCTGGCGAGTTGCTGGCCCACGGCGGCAAGGTCCATTCCGGAGCTGCGCGCCTTCGCAAACATCCCGTCGCGCTGTTCCTCTTCCTTGACGTGATGCTTGATCATTTCCGACAGCACACTCACCCTCGCGTCGTAAAACTCGTTGTCAGGCCCCGAGGACTCGATCTCGGCGATCAACTTCTTGGCGCCGTCGTGCTCGATGATGGCCTCGTGGTGAAGGTCTTCCTCCCCTGTTGCCTCGTAGAACGCGGGGTAGAAGATCTCCTCCTCGACCTGCGTGTGCACGCGCAGCGCATTGCAGATGTTTTCGGCGAGTGCGCGCTTGCGGTCGTCGCCGCGCGCCCTCTCGAACTTCGCGAACCAGTCCTCCACCTTGCGGTGGTCGGCCTTCAGCAACGCTATCGCGTCGTTGCCCGGCTCGGTCCGACGAGTTCCTCGGCTCGGCGTCCGGCTGCCTCGGCGGGCGGACTTGGCCGCGGACTTCTTCTTCGTTGCTGACGATTTCGCTCGTGCCATCGTTGTACTCCTTGTCGATTGACGAACCTTATCGAAGCGCTGGACTGTCACGTAGAGGTTTACAGGTCGTCCTGCGTCAGGTTGTGGAGCACTGGGCCGCGCCGCTTATGCTGACGACGCGTCTCCGACACGCCCGCGTCCGAGATGTTCGCTGCGCTCGATGCTGCTGAGATCACCAAGGATGGGCAGTGCGTGTCCGCTGCGCTCGAGGGCGGCGTACCGAGACACGCGTCGATACTGGCTTCGTCCCCGTTTCTGCTTGCGTTGCTGCGGCGATGAGTCGACAGAAGTGCGGTATCCGTGCGGGGCGGAGTTAAATTGCGACGGTGTTGTTCGGGACGTCCTGGATAGAAGACGAGCGCTTCAGCAAGGAGATCCGCATGGCAGGAGCAAAACAGTCCACGACCAGGCGTCGCTCGACCCGTGAGAACGGCAACGTCAGAGCCGCCATCAGCGGTGGGAGGGCCATGGCGGAAGACGTCATTGCCTTCCGTAAGACGCACGCTCGGCGACGTATGGCAGCGGAACGACGAGTGGCGCGCGCTGCGACGCAGCGGCGAGCGCCCGAAGAGCCAGCAAGAATCCCGGCGAAAACGCGTGCTCTCCTGGGTCCGCCGGCCAGTTCCGGGGTGGTCATGGCAGAAGGTGACTCGTGGTTCGACCACCCGTTCCACGACGTACTTCAGATGCTCGAGGATGACTACCTCTACGACGTCGAGTCCGTAGCGCACAAGGGCGATTGCGTCGAAGACATGGCGCATTCCGGAGGCCAGTTCGAGGAGTTCGCGCGGCGGCTCGAGAAGCTATTGCGAGCCGACAAGGTCCCACGCGCCATCCTGCTTTCCGGGGGCGGGAATGACATCGCGGGCGACGAGTTTCCAATCCTCCTGAACCACGCCGCTTCGGGTCTGCCAACGCTCAATGCAGACATCGTTCGGGGCGTAATCGACGTGCGGCTCAGGAGCGCCTACGCGCGCATCCTCAGCGGTCTCACCACGATCGCGAAAGCCTATCTCAATCGACCGATTCCCATCGTCACACACGGGTATGCCTATGCAGTCCCGGATGGACGAGGGTTCCTGGGGGGCTTCTGGCTGCTACCTGGACCTTGGCTGAGGCCAGGATTCCAGAAGAAGGGGTATGCGGACCTGCGCGTCAATCGCGCGGTGGTCGTGGACCTGATAGATCGCTTCAACCGAATGCTGGAAGAGGTGAGCGCCAGCCCGCAGTTCGCCCACGTCCATTACCTGAACCTTCGCAAGACACTGAAGAACGATGCTGCGTACAAACAGCATTGGGCCAACGAGCTTCACCCAAGCAGGGCAGGGTTTGAACGCGTGACGCAGGAATTTGCCGGTTTGATTTCAACCTTCTAGGTCGCGGTGCGCGCAGACGATGGCGGAATGAGGCGACTCAACTCGAGAACGTACACTGTGGTCCGACCAGCGAGCCAGAGTTCACGACGACGTCGTCGAAGGCGACCTTCGTGAACCTGTTCGAGAACGCCCAGTCGTGGCTCCAGATCGATACGCGGAAGTGCAGGTCGTCCGTGGTGATCGGGCTCGACCCGATGAATTGCCAGGCCTTCGAGGTGGTATCGAAGTAGTACCCACTGATCACGCCGTCCTGGCGCACGGCCCTCAGTTTCCCCCACCGGTCCGCCGTGGGCGTAAACAGGATCGAATCGCCATGCGTCAGGTAGAAATCGCCCCTCGCATGCACGTCGCTCGGGCCAAAGCTGATACGTTCGACGGCGAACTTGTTGTCGAAGTCGATGCCGGCGCGGACGCCGTTGTCCAACGTATACCGCAACAACGTGTACGTGACCTGGACGTCGAAGTTTCCGCGCAGGAGGCACTTTGCCAGATACCCGCCCCGGAAATAGTCTCCGGTCGCCGGTGCCCGGGCATCCGCAGGCAGGGCAACTTCCAGGCGCTGGTTTGCCTCGTGCACGATCGGTCCGATCCCGACGCGCGTAACGCTCCACCGGACGAGCGCGAAGTCGTCATACACCGTCGCGGCATCGGCACCGGTCACGGCCCCCGCGAGCATCACCGCCAGCACGATTGGTTTGATCATCGTCGGTCTCCCCGGGTTCGGAGAGCCAACTGTTCGCTTCAACGGGTCCGATCGCCAGTCGGAGCACCGGAAGACGGGGTCTGTATTGCGGGAAGCCGACAGCGCGCGCGACCACGGTGGACATCGGTGACAGCCCTGACTTGACGGTGTGTCGCGGCGAAGCGGACTTGCCCGCGACCAGGCATCTCGTCCTCACCCGGACAGCCTCCCGTGCGCCACACGACCCGGCCGGATGTTCTGGTTGTGGTGGAAGACGTTGTCGGGGTCGTACCTGGTCTTCACGTCTACCAGCCCGTCGTAGACGGACTCGCCGTACGCCTCGCGGACCCGCTCGGGATCCTCGTCACCACCGAGGAAGTTGACGTAGACGCCTTCGCGGAAGCGGCCGAGGGCGGCGAAGAACTCCCTCGCCCAAGCGGTGTCGCGGTCGCCGTAGTCCTCGCCGGGTCGCCACACGCCATCGAGGGTGATCGCGTGCGACGCCTGCCGGTTCCCGAACGCCGTTCCGCCCTCCGGCACTCGGCTCACCGCCCCCTTCAGGTGGAACATCGCCACGTACGACCGCGGCGACGTGCAGGAGAGCGCGTTCGCGGCGATCACGTCGATGAGGTCATCGCGAAGATCGGGGAGGTGGGTGGACTTCCAGTAGTAGTTCCAACCGTGGACGACGGTCGAGTCGAGCGCGCTCTGGAATGCCGCGTACGGCTTGGGCCCGATCAGGTCGAGGAGGGGAGTCCGGGACGCGCGGAGCGGCCGGAGCACCTGCTGACCGTCCTCGATCGGCCCGGCGTAGCAGGTACCCACCATCACGACCAGGCGCCAGTGCAGATCCTCGGGGATGACCGCTAGCGGCGGCGCGGCGCCGAACCTCACGACGGTGCCGAGCTCGTCGGGAGCGTCGCGGATGAAGTCGCGATAGAAGCGAAGGACCTCGCCGGCGTCGCTTGCGTCCCAGAGGATCGGCCCGGCCAGGACAGCGGGCCCGACGGAATGGAGGCGGAACTCGAACGAGGTGACCACGCCGAAGTTGCCGCCGCCGCCTCGCAACGCCCAGAAGAGGTCGGGGTGGTCATACTCCGATGCCCGCAGCAGCTCGCCGTCGGCCGTCACCACGTCGGCAGCGAGGAGGTTGTCGACCGTGAGGCCGTGCTTGCGCATCAGCCAGCCGACGCCGCCGCCGAGAGTGAGCCCGGCGACTCCCGTATGGCTCACGATTCCGCCTGTCGTCGCCAGACCGTGCGCCTGCGTCTCGTGGTCGACGTCGCCCCACAGCGCACCACCCTGTACCCAGGCCCTGCGGTTGGCGGCATCGACTCGCACGCCCCGCATGGCCGAGAGGTCGATGACGATCCCGTCATCGCAAACGGCGGTGCCCGCCACGTTGTGGCCTCCGCCCCGTACGGCGATCTCCAGATCGTGTTCGCGGGCGAAGCGCACGGCCGCGACCACGTCGGCGGTCCCGATACAACGGGCAATCAGGCGCGGGCGCCGGTCGATGGCGCCGTTCCAGACTGCACGAGCAATGTCGTAGTCGGCGTCCTCGGCACTGATCAGCCGGCCCCGGAACCCGTCGATCTGCACGACGGTTGGCTCCTTGCTCCCGTGACCGACTGGCGTAGTCGTAGATGTCGTCATCGGGTGTCCTCCTCTCTCGAGGACCACATCGAACCACCGCGGACCCGCGTCTGAAAAGTCAAAAATCTGGACTTCACAACTCAAGGCGGTGGTAGAACACTGGAGTCATGAGGACGTACGGCCAGTACTGCCCCATTGCCCGGGGCGCCGAGATCTTCGCCGAGCGCTGGACACCGCTGATCATCCGCAACCTGCACCTTGGCTGCGGAAACTTCAGTGAGATCCTGGAGGGCGCGCCCGGGCTCTCCCGTACCCTGCTCTCACAGCGGCTCAAGCAGCTCGAACGACTCGGGGTCGTCGAGTCGGCGCTCAAGCCCGACGGGCGCGGGCACCACTATGAGCTCACCCCTGCGGGCCATGACCTCTTCGCGGTCTGCCAGTCGCTCGGCGAGTGGGGTGCGCGTTGGCTCGAGATCGCCCCTGAGAACCTCGACCCCTTCGTGGCCCTGTGGTCGATGTGCAACGCGCTCCGCCGAGACCGGCTCCCGGATCGACGCGTCGTCATCCGCTTCGACTTCACCGGCCGTCCGCGCCGTGAACGCTATTGGCTACTCATCGAGCTCGGAGACACCGAGATCTGCAAGACGTACCCCGGCCTCGACGAGGACCTCTACATCACGGCGGAGGCCGAAGCGTTCGTCAAATGGCACGCGGGCCAACTCACCTGGGCCCAAGCCACCCGCGGGGGCCGCATCCGACTGGACGGCTCCCCGTCGCTGGCAAGAGCCTTCCCAACCTGGAACGCCCGCAGCATGTTCGCCAACATCAGGCCGGTCTCCCACACCGCCACGAGCTCCGCAGGCTGAGCTCCTCGATGCCCACCCTGCCCGTGCCAGCCCGCCGCAGGCACTGATCTCCGGCGGCATTCGAGTCACCCGCTAGCACGCATCGCACGGGACGCTTCGGCGGTGCGAGCCCAGCCCCAGCAGCGAGCGCAAGCGCACTGGAGCCTCGACGAGGCTGCGCACCGCCTGCGCTACCTGTTTGAACTGCGCGCGCAAGACCTCGACTTGGCGGCTGCGATTCTCGCCGTAGATGCACCAGGTGCACAGGTGCTCGCAGTTATTGGAAAGAGCCCGGTAACGGCTTTCGCCGAGCCGTGATCGCGCGCGTGCGATCACGGCGTGACGATCGAACCGGGCGCCTTCATGGAGGCGGACGCGGATCGAGCGCCCGCGCCCGAACTCGGCGAGCGACACTTCCTCGACAGGTCCGCCGCGCCAGCCACGGGACAGTCCTGAGTAATGGATGACCCGGCCATCGCCCACGTGGATGCCGTGATGCGTGTAGCCGAAGCGAGACGACACGACGTGTGCGGCGAGAGGAGGTATCTCGTCCACAGCCAGTGGCCATTCGCTTTCCCTGGGAGGGATGCTCAGGCTGGCGCGCGTCGATGGCCAACTCAGAATGGAGACAGACGTCTGCCCGGTTGATGGGACACGCTGCGTATCAGAATTCTGCCACCCGTCTGTCATCGCACATCTCCTCCGCACTCGGCCAGTGATCCTCCATCGGTTTCCGGCGTGGCCGTGCGTCGTGTGCGAGTGCGTTGCAACGGGCGTGCCAAGGGCTAACGCACGTGAGCAGCGTGGGTGAACATCAATCCCGTGCTTGTTTTCTTGTGGCAACGGAGCGCCCGAAGCACTGCACTGAACGCGGCATCGGCGTGTGCCGCGGCCGCCTGTGGCGGCTTTCAGCGATCCCGTGTGGTCGCCACAGCCTGCGGTGGCAGCGATGCACTCTTCGACGGCGGCTTGTCGCCCAAACGAGTCCGGGCGCATCATCACCATCAAAAGAACGCCGCTCGGCGCGAGGCGCCGATCTCAAGCGATGCAGGGGGTTGGGATGCCGGAATCGGTTATTCGCTCGCGTCAACGACGTCGATTCCTGCTACAGCTCGGGTCGCTGTCGATCGCGGCGTCGACACGCGCAGCTTTTGCGACAGAGCTGGCAGAGTCCCGCATCGAAGACGTGCTGAACACCTTCGACCTCGAGGCAATCGCCCGACGCAAACTGCCCCCGGCGCACTGGGCATACATGGCGACCGGTGTCGACGACGATCGAACGGTTGCGATCAATCACGAGGCGTTCTCGAACTACGCAATCCGCGCGCACCGGTTCGTGGATGTCAGCAACGTCAAGCTGTCCGTGGTCCTGTTCGGCGAGACCTATCCGACGCCGGTGTACCTGTCGGCCGTTTCCAGCCAGCGGGCATTTCACCCGGACGCCGAACTCGGCACCGCACGCGCGGCGGCAACGCGTTCCGCACTGATGATGATGTCCACGGCGGCGTCGACGGGGATCGAAGACATCGTGGACGCGCGGAACGGTCCCGTCTGGATGCAGGTGTACCCGACCGACGACTGGGCGGTGACCCGGGCGATCATCGCCCGCGCACGCCGCGCCGGCTCACCCGCGATCGCCCTGACGGTCGACAACATGACCGGCCGCAACAACGAGACGCTCACCCGCGGGGCGAGGGCCGACACGCGACGTTGCACCGATTGCCACATCAACAACTCGCACGACTTCATCCGCAAGGCGCCGATGTTCACCGGGATCGACGTTTCGCGCGTGAAGGAACACACGCCGTCGGCGATCACCTGGGACTTCCTGAAGCGATTGCGGGATGCCGTCGACGTGAAGCTGCTGGTCAAGGGGATCATGACGGGGGAGGACGCTGCGCAATGCGTCGAGCACGGCGTGGACGGCATCATCGTTTCCAACCACGGCGGCCGGGACGAGGAGACACTACACGCCACGATCGAAGCGCTGCCTGAGGTTGTGTCTGCCGTGAATGGGCGCGTACCCGTGCTGCTCGACGGCGGCATCAGACGCGGAACGGACGTGTTCAAGGCGCTCGCACTCGGTGCGACGGCCGTAGGGATTGGCAGGCCGCAGGTGTGGGGGCTCGCCGCGTTTGGTCAGCCCGGCGTCGAACTGGCGCTGGACATCTTCACGCGCGAGCTTCGTGTCATCATGCGGCAGGCGGGCGTGCCGAGCGTGTCCGGCATCGATTCGAGTCGCGTGATGCGTCGTTGAGTTGGGCCGCCTTGGGGCTGTAAATCCGTATCCGCGCACGAGGAGCACAGCAACATGAAGCCCAAGAACACGATCTGCCTCTGGTTCGACAAGGACGCGCATGAGGCGGCGCGCTTCTACGCCGCCACCTTTCCGGACAGTGAAGTGACCGCTGTTCACAACGCACCCAGCGACTACCCGGGCGGCAAGGAGGGCGAGGTGCTGACGGTGGAGTTCACCGTGCTGGGCATCCCCTCTCTCGGTCTCAACGGCGGTCCCGAGTTCCCACACAGCGAGGCTTTTTCCTTCCAGGTTGCGACGGACGACCAGGAAGAGACCGACCGCTACTGGAACGCGATCGTCGGTAATGGCGGCGAGGAAAGCCAGTGCGGTTGGTGCAAGGATCGCTGGGGCCTCTCCTGGCAGATCACCCCACGCGTGCTGATCGAAGCGCTGGCGGCGGGTGGCGGCGAGGCAAAGCGTGCCTTCGAGGCGATGATGCCGATGAGGAAGATCGACGTCGCCACCATTGAGGCAGCGCGGCGAGGCTGACGTGGCCACCGCGGGTCGTTCGTTTCGTCACTCG
Source organism: Steroidobacteraceae bacterium (assembly GCA_036277615.1). Lineage (GTDB taxonomy): Bacteria > Pseudomonadota > Gammaproteobacteria > Steroidobacterales > Steroidobacteraceae > RPQJ01. The sequence goes on along the minus strand of DASUMQ010000048.1, from coordinate 12,492 downwards.
CTGACGTCACGCAGGACCGCGTTCAAAGATGCGAGCAGAGTCCGCCAGTGATCGGCCTGACGGCGTTGGAACAGCAACAGGTCGAAACCGTGGCGCGCGGCGTGCTCCTGCGGAATCCGGTCCCAACCGCGATGCTCGACGGTCACGCGGGTCTGGTTGCCAATTGCTTCGAAGCGCACGTCGAGTTCCGTCGCCTGGTCGGGTGCAAAGGTTGCCTGCCGCCACGTGAGCGCAAGCCGCTCGCCGGGCTTCCAGATGGTGATGCGGCCGACTTCGAATTCCTTGCCGTTGCCCAGCGTCGCGACCAGCCGTCCGCCTTCGCCCGGCTCGAAACGCAGATATCCGTCCCCGTCCGGCGTCAGACGAAACAGGGGATGCGGGCGCCACCATTCGCCGATTTCCTCGGTGAACGCCTCGAACGCACGCGTGGGCGGGGCATCGACGCGAATTGAAACGATGACCGCTGCGGTCACCGGCGTTTCGTCTCTACGCGACTCTTGAAGGCGGAAAGCTGCGCCGTCCACATCGCTTCGGTCTCGGCGACCCAGCGCTTCAGGTCCGCCATGGCGCCGTCCTTCAGCGCATAAACGCGAACGCGGGCGTCGAAATCGGGATGCGTCTCCTGGACGAGGCCGCTTTGCTTCATCAGACGCAGATGACGGCTCATCACCGGCGCAGGCAGCCCGAGCGCCTCGGCGAGTTCTCCCGCCCGCCGTGGACGCTCGCCGAGAAGCTCCACCGCGCGACGACGATGGGGATCGGCGAGCGCCGCAAACGTCTTGTCGACCCGCGTGCTCAATCGAGCCGCTTCTTTGTGACCAGGCCGCTTGCCTTGTCCCATTCGTCGGGCGTCATTTTTCGGACGGTGACGCCGAAGGTCCAGATGTGGCCCTCAAAATCCTTCGCGCGATAGGTGCGGTCGCCGTAGAACTGCGTGTCCGGTTCCTGCGCGATTTCGGCGCCCGCCTGCCGTGCGCGGGCGCAATGGGCGTCGATGTCCTCGCCTTCCGCGAGCTGGACGTGAACGCTCTGCGTATTCTTGCCGCCGATCGACTTGGGACTCTTGTGCTCGACGCTCCACTCGCTGCCGACCATGACGACGGAGTTCCCGTAAATCATCTCGGAGTGGGCAAGATTGCCGTCGGCATCCAGAATGACGAACAACGGCTCGAAGCCGAACGCCTCCTCGAGCCAGCGAAAGGCGGCTTTCGGATCCTGGTAGCTCACGGCGCTCGACAGCCCTTTGGGGCGATACGCGTCGGTCATGGCGATTCCTCCTGCCTGATCATCACGTCCGTTATGCTTGCCAAGCATAATAATATTTGTCAAAAAAGCAAACTATGTGCAGGGCGCCACCTACCTGGACGCCCGCCCCGCGTCGTGGGCTCAGACCAGCCCCTTATCGTGCAGTTCGGCCTTGAAGTAGGCATAGAAGATCGGAGCAGCGATCACACCGGGAATGCCGAAGGCCGCTTCCATCACCAGGATCGCGATCAGCAGCTCCCAGGCGCGCGCGTTGATGTGCGAACCGACGATGCGCGCATTGAGGAAGTATTCGAGCTTGTGGATCACGACCAGGTAGACCAGCGAGGCGACTGCCACGGGCAGGCCCTGACTGAGGCTGACGATGATGATTGCCGTATTCGAGATCAGGTTGCCAATGATCGGCAACAGGCCGACCACGAAAGTGATCGCCACCAGCGTCTTGACCAGCGGCAGGTCGACCCCGAATGCGGGCAGCGCGACGCCGAGGTACAGCCACGTGAAGACCGTGTTGATCGCCGAGACCCAGAACTGCGCGAAGACCACGCCTCGGAACGAAGACGCCATGCGTTCGGCCTGTCGCGAGATGCGGTTGGACAGTGGACGCCGGTCCGCCTGCGGCGCGGCCCGCTGCAGCGACAACAGCGCGCCGACGACCATGCCCATCAGCAGATGGGCCAGGATGCGGCCGAAATCGCGGCCGGCCAGCGGCAGCGCGCCCGCGTTCGACCGCAACCAGTCCACAAGTGTCCGCTGTATCGCATCGGCATCGTCCGGCACATGCGTGAGCAGGTCGGCCGGCAGGTGTGCGCGCGCGTCCTCGACGATCTGCGCCATGCTCTGCATGAGGATCGTGAGGCTTTCCCCGCTGTTGCGCAGGAAGGCGACGAGGCCGAGGCCGGCCCCGACGAGCGCGGCGACGACGAAGGTGGCGATCAGCGCCACCGCGAGCAGGCGCGGGCCGTCGCGGCCGAGACCTCGCAGGCTCAGCCATGGCGTCAGCAGTTTGACCAGCTCGAACACCAGCAAGCCGGCAAGCAGTGCCGGCAGGAGGTGAAGCTCGAGGACCAGGCCGAGCGCGAGCGCGCTCACTCCCCAGGCGATGAGGTCGTCGCGCGTCACGGACTTGGCAACTGCGGTGTTCATGAAATCGTGGAGTGTTCGGCGCACAGGCGAGGCGTCGGTGGCGAAGTCCTTATCACGAGCCGGAGCTACTGGTCCAGGCGACGCGCGTTGGTTTCCGACATCGTCCAGATCAGTGCGAGGCCGATCGCGCCATGCAGCATGATGTAGTAGGCGGGTGCCAGCGGCTCGCCCAACGTGTCGATCAGCCAGGCGGCCACCAGCGGCGCCGTGCCGCCGGCCAGTGCGAGCGTGATGCTGTAGGCCATGCTCATCGACGTGACGCGCGTCCGCAACGGGAAGATTTCGACCAGCATCGCGCCCTGCAACCCGAGCGCCATGCCGAGCGGCACTGCCATCAGGATCTGGCCGCCGATGAACGTGGCCGGCGACCCGTACAGCATCGCCTGCAGCGCGGTGTAGACGAGCGACATCGTCGCGATCGTCAGCGCGATCATCAGTCGGCGGCGGCCGACCAGGTCGGATAGCCAGCCGCCCAGCGGCTTGGCGAGCAGCACCACGAAGAGACTGGCGGTGTTTGCGAGCAGGAAGACCTCGCCTCCCTCGCCGGTCAGGTGCTTGCGCCGTTCGACGGCGTAGGTGAACGTCAGGTAGTACGCCGCGTTGGTCGTGGCGACGATCCCGAACGTTTGCACCATGGGCCACCAGTCGGCCAGCAACGACGGCAGCAGCCGCGGCCGAATCTCCGCGGCCTTGAGTCCCTCGCTCGTCTCGTGCAGGCCGCGCCGCAACATCCAACCCAGGACGCACAGGCTGATGCTCGCGATGAACGGGATGCGCCAGCCCCACGCCGACGCTTGCTCGGCGCCGAGGGACACGTTCACGAGCCAGGCCGAGGCCGACCCGAGGATGAATCCCAGGGTCGTGCCAGCCGCAGTGGAACTGCTGATGAGACCACGCCACCGAGGCGAGGCCTGCTCGGTGGTGTAGACCATCGAGCCGGTGAACTCTCCGCCGAGCGAGAAACCCTGCACGACACGCAGCGCCACGAGCAGCACCGGCGCCGCGATGCCGATCTGCGCGTAGGTCGGCAGCAACCCGATGAGCAGCGTCGCACCGCCCATCAGCGCGATCGACAGCGTCAGCAACGCACGGCGCCCGATGCGGTCCCCGACGGCGCCGAGCACGAGGCTGCCAATCGGCCGGGCGCCAAAGCCCAGGGCAAAAACCGCAAAGGCGAGCAGTTGCTGTGCGACGGGATTCGACTGCGGGAAGAAGTGACGGCCGATGTCGCTGGCGAAATACCCGTAGACGGCGAAGTCGAACCACTCGAGCACGTTGCCGACCAGGCCGGCCATCGCGGTGCGCAGTGCCGACTGTGGCCGGGCGGCGAGTGCGTCGGTCTGGACCGCAGTCAAGGCCGGATTACCCGGCTCACGAAACAGCGCTCCGACGACGGCCGTCGCGGCGCCGACTTGCGTCGACTTCGTCTGGCATGGAGCCCGAGGAGGACACTGAGGCAACGGCATCCGCAAACAACTCGGCGGCTGCAGTCGGCGACAGTTGCGTCTCGCGCGCGAGGGTGCGCCAGGCGTGGAAGTTCAGGGCCACTGCGAGGAGTGCCTGCTGGGGACGTGTGAGTCCAGCGCCGAGCACACGTCGATAGCCTGCGAACGGCTCGCCGAACCGCAACTCCGCGATCTCGCGGGTGAGTGCGTGATGCTCCGCATCTCGCAGCACGCAGGCCGCCAACTCGTCGTTTCGGGCATACCAGCCGTACACGGCCGACAGCCCCTGCCGGAGTCGCTCCCAGACGTTCCTGATGTCGGCCCAGGGGGTCGCGTCCGGCAACGGATCGCGTTCGAGCGCCAGGCCGGAGCACGCCAGATACAGGCTACGATCGTCGGGAAAATGCGCGTAAAGGGTGTGTCGCTGCACGCCCGCACGCTCGGCGATCATGCTGATCGTCGTCGCCGCAGGCCCGACCGTGCCATGCAGGTCGACCGTGGCTTCGACGATCCGCCGGCGCGTCTCGGCCACCCGCTCGGCCCGCTTCTTCAAGGTGTATTGCCTGGACATACTTTAGGTACACACGCCTGTGCATTGATACTTGACAGGTCTCCAGTTTAAGTGCACAGTTGTGTGCATTCAAGTTTTGACGCGTCTTTACCGAGGAGACACCAACATGGAAGCGACCGTCAGCGAGATCGCGAGTGGGATCTACCGGATCTCGACGTTCGTGCCGGCCGTCGCCCCGCCGGCCGGTTTCACGTTCAATCAGTTCCTCATCGTCGGCGACGACCCGTTGCTGTTCCACACCGGTCCGCGCCGGATGTTCCCGACCGTTCTTGCCGCCGTCGCGAAGGTCGTGAAGCCCGAGCGATTGCGGTGGATCACGTTCGGTCACGTGGAGGCGGACGAGTGCGGCGCGATGAACGAATGGCTCGCGCTCGCGCCGCTCGCCGAAGTTGCACACGGCGCGATCGGGTGCTCCGTGCAGCTCGCCGATCTGGCCGACCGCCCGCCGCGCCAACTGGCGAACGACGAGGTCCTGGATCTCGGCGGCGGCAAGCGGGTTCGCTATCTCGACACGCCTCACACGCCTCACGGCTGGGATGCCGGCGTGATCTACGAGGAATCCAGCGCCACGTTGTTCTGCGGTGACCTCTTCACGCAAGTCGGCAACCACCCGGCGCTGACGTCGAACGATATCGTCGGCCCCGCGAGCGTTGCCGAGGACATGTTCCATTTTTCGGCCCTCAATCCCGACATGGGTGCCACGATCCGGCGACTGGCGAACCTGACGCCGCGCACGCTCGCGCTCATGCACGGACCGTCGTTCGATGGCGACACGATCGGTGCGCTGCGTTTGCTGGGCGACGACTATGACCGGCGTTTGCATCAGGCGGCGCGTACGACCGAAGCAGGGGTCAGTGAACGGCGCCGTGCCTGAGGCCCGGCATTGAACCTGCGCCTCGTTGCCGGGTACACACCTTGGTAAATGGAGTCGGCACCAACGTTTCCACGGACGTCCGCTGTTCGGCCGGGACGGCCGTGGGCTTCCAAGGAGACACCGATGCGCAGGAATTTCACGTTTGCGGCGTTCGTCCTCGGCGCCGTCGCCCTGGCCGCACCGACGACCGGGCACGCGCAGACCGTTCACGCCACGTTGAGCAGCCACCATGAGGTGCCCGCGCTGTCGACCCCAGGATCGGGCAGCTTCAAAGCCAAGGTCGATGTGGCGGCCGGCACAATTCACTGGGAACTTCAGTACACCGGGCTGGAAGCCGACGCGCTGCAATCCCATATCCACTTCGGCCAGCCCGCGGTCAACGGCGGCGTCAGCGCGTTCCTTTGCACGAATCTCGGCAACGGCCCGGCCGGCACCCCCGCGTGCCCGCTGCGCAGCGGTGCGCTGAGCGGTGTGATCACGGCAGCAACCGTCGTCGGACCCGCTGTGCAAGGCATCGGCCCAGGGGAGTTTGCGGCCCTCGCCGCGGCGATCCTGGACGAGACCGCGTACGTGAACGTCCACTCGGTCTCATGGCCGGGCGGTGAGATCCGCGGCCAGATCCGTTAGCCATTGCTCGATTACCCACGCGCAGCGTGGGGTCGATGCCGACAACCGGGCTCGGGCAATTCGTCGCCCGAGCCCCGAGGGTTTTGGTCGCGATCAGCTGGGCGCCATCCGCAGCGCCGCCCCCGCCCCGCGTGCATCGAGCGTCCAATCGCCAGGTCCTCGCGCGCACAGCACGAACATGCCGCCGGCCAGCGCAAGGTCGCGCACGAACAACCCGAACTCGGCAGCGTCCGCGAGCTCGGCGTGAAACAGCACGGCCGTCATGATCGAGAATCCCGCCAGCAGGAACGCGAAGACCCGGGTCTGATAGCCAATGATGATGGCAATGGCGCCCGCGAGTTCCAGCATGATTGCGACGGGCAGGAATGCGCTCATGACGCCGTGCAGGTCCATGTAGGCACGGGTGGTCTCGAGGTTCAGCGCCTGCTGCGCTCCGACGACGAGGAAGATCGCGGACATCATCAGCCGGCCGACGAAATCGAGCAGGTTCTCAGGAGTGCTCATGGGGTGCCTCCCTTCTTGCTGCACGGATCGATCAGGTACTCACTGTACACCCGTCCGCGCGGGATGCAGCGCAACACGTTGTTGCTGAACCGGCCCGCGGCAAGTACCGTCCCAGGCGCGCTAGAGCACAACCCGAAGCTTCGAGGCCGCCAGGATGATCGACTTCCAGAAGAGCGCCGTTTTCAAGCTGACGCCGATTGCCGTCGACAAGACGTTTCCACCGATCCAGAAATTCCTGATCGACGGCGAAACCCTCTTGTCCACGTTCCAGACCGTGCGCGACCAGCTGGTGTTCACCAACAAGAGAATCATCGCCGCCAACGTCCAGGGCCTGACCGGCAAGAAGGTCGACTACACGTCCATTCCCTACAGCAAGATCCAGACCTTCTCCGTGGAGACGTCCGGGCTGCTCGATCTCGACTGTGAGCTCGAAATCTACATCAGTGCCATCGGCAAGATCCGGTTCGAGATCAGGGGTGGGTTCGACATCGTCGCGTTCAACAGGGTCGTGAGCACGTACGTCCTGACGTGATCGATCGACTGGGGAGGCGGGACGGTTCTTCACGCGACAGTTCCAGACCTCAAAGTCAGGACGCCTATACTCGGACAAGCGGCGGACGACCGCACGTACTACAGGGGGTGTGCACATGGCGGGATTCAACCGGCAGAGATTGATCTTTGGCGCGTACCTGCTGGTTCTGATTGCGATTGCGGAATTGATCGCGGGCGAATTCCACCTCCCGGCCTGGCCCGCCTTCATGGCCATGATCTTTTTCTTCGTCGAGCACATGGATCCGAAGAAAGCGCCGCACATCCTGGTGGGGGCGGTCTTTGGGATAGCGTGCATTCTCCTGGCCCCGCCGATCGTTGGCGCGCTGACTCCACTGCTGGGCTTCGAGGCGGCGCGGCTGGTGTTCATCCTCGGCATCGTCTTTGCGATCGTTGCGTTCGGCGAAATGCTGCCGCTCGTCTTCAACAACTACGCGTTCATGTACCTGACGGTCACCGCGCTCGCGATGCAACTGACGCATCCGAAGCCCTACTTGTGGATGGCCGTCGCCGCGGTGGGAGGCGGCCTGTTGATCGCCGGTGTGATCGGCATTGGCAGGCTGGTCGCCGCTGTGCATCCGGAGCGATCCAGCACGACCTGACCGAGCTCATGGTTGCGGCGTACGAGCCGCTTTGCTGCGGCGCGTCCGCGGAACCTCTTACATCTTGAGCACGACGCGAAAGCGGGCCTGGCCGCTCATCATCCGGTCGTACGCGTCACCGACCCGAGCCATCGGGTAGATCTCGTTGAGCGAACGAACGCCCGTCAGGACACTGAACTCGAGCGTGTCCTGGGAATCGATTGCGGTGCCTGAATACCAGCCCCGCACGGACTGGTTGCCACCGATGAGCTGGAAGGGCGGCACCTCGAGTTTCGGCACGGCGCCGATCACGAGCATCGTACCCCGCGGGCCGAGGCCACCGATGCAGGCCTGCATGGCTTCGGCGTTCGCCGCGGTGGCGAGAATCACTTTCGCACCGCCGAGCTTCTGCAATTCATCCGCAGGACTCTGCGAGTCGCTGTCGATGTAGTGATGGGCGCCGAGTTGCGCCGCGAAAGCCGCTTTGCTGGCACCGCGCGCGACGCCGACGACGCGGAACCCCATTTTCGAGGCGTACTGCACCGCCAGGTGTCCGAGTCCGCCGAGACCGAGCACCGCAACGAGATCCCCGGCGCGGGCGCCACTGTTGCGCAACGAATTGAAGGTGGTCACGCCCGCACACATCAGCGGCGCGGCGTCTTCCGCAGTGAGACCGCTCGGCACCCGCGCAAGCGCCGACTGCGGCGCCAACATGTACTCGCCGTAGCCGCCATCCGCGGTGATGCCCGTGATGCGATGAAAGACCTGGCAGGCAAAGAAATCCCCGCGGCGACAGTTGTCGCATTGCCCGCACTGACCGCCGTGCCAGCCAACGCCCACGCGATCGCCGATCGTCCAGCCCTGCACACCGGGTCCCAGGCAGTCGACGCGGCCAATGACCTCGTGCCCCGGCACGCGAGGCAGCGCAATCCCGGGAAACTTCGCCGTTTTCGTGAACGAGTCGCTGTGGCAGACGCCGCAGGCTTCCACCTTGATGCGTACTTCAGCCACGCCGGGCTCGGGGAGCGGGCGCTCCACGATCTCGAACGGGGCATCGGGACGGGTGACCTGCGCGACTCGCATCGTGCTCATGTTGACTCCTGTCGGATATTGCGCGGGTGGGTGCGCCGACCCGTGTCGGCACGCGGGCAGTCTGCCACGGCGGCAGCGCATCGGAGGCCCCGAAGTTACTCGAGCCGGCGCGTCGGTGGCCGCACGCGCGTAAGATTCATCGAGCAACTCCGCGGAGACCGACGATGACGATGTCCCGCGTCCTGGCGCTCCTTCTTCTGCTGTCGCCGCTCGCTGCGTTCGCCGGTATAGAAGCCGTTGCGCCGAAGGACAGCGTCGCCGGGCTCAAGGCAGCCCTGAATCAAGGCGCGACCCGTGCCGTGGCACAGCTGGGTGTCACCGACGGCTTCCTCAAGAATGCGAAGGTCAAGATTCCGCTGCCGCCGGCGTTGAAGAAGGCGGACAAGGCGCTGCGCATGGTCGGTATGGGCGGTCAGGCCGATGAGCTCGTCGTCGCCATGAATCGCGCGGCGGAAGTGGCGGTCCCCGAGGCCAAGGTACTGCTCGTCGATGCCGTGAAACAGATGTCGCTCGACGACGCACGGCAAATCCTGACCGGCGGCGACGATACCGCCACCCAGTATTTCCGCCGGGTTTCCTACGACAAGCTCCAGCAACGGTTCCTGCCGATCGTGAAGGAGAAGACGGACCGTACGCAGCTCGCCAAGCAGTACAACGAACTCGCCGCGCAGGCCGCGCCGTTCGGACTCGTCGAAGCGAAGGATGCCACGGTCGAGAGCTACGTGACCCGCAAGGCGCTCGACGGTCTCTTCTTCATGATCGCCGAGGAAGAGCGCGCGATCCGGCGGGATCCGCTGGGTCAGTCGAGCAAGATCCTGCGGAGCGTGTTCGGGGTGCTGGGTCGGTAGTCCCGATCCGCGTTCGCCCCGCGCGCCGACCTCACTCGGACTTGTATCCCAGCGCGATCAGCGCGTCGGTCACGGCCTGCAGTCGTGAGGCCACATTGGATTCGCCGCTCTGGTTCGGCATGTTCTCCGCCCCCGCGGTCTGGAGTTCCAGCAGGTCCTGCCGCCAGTCCAGCAGGAGCTTGATCTTCTCGGCGTCGGAGCGGCTTCCATCTTCCAGAACGAAGCGAGGCTCGCGATACACGGCCTCCGGATCGCCCGATTTGCTTTCCGGCATGCGGGAACTCATGACTGTCTCCTCGTGGCGGCGCGAGCACGACTAGATATGCCCACCTGTTAGACCGCTGTGGGCTTGGCCGTTCCGCAAGGCGGCCTGTCAGTAATCGCTGATTTACATTCTGCTGCGCTGGAGTCAGCGTCCGCCCGACGTCCGCCCATGCGGCATGGTCGATTGTCTGCATCGATCTTTGACGATCCACGCCCACAGCGCCCCGGTTGACCGGCCCACCCGTCCTCGTGGAGGTCCCGTGCGATGACTACTCGTCTCTTCCTGCGATCGCTCGTTCTTACGACGCTCCTGGCACTCGTGCTCACGGAATCCCGCGCCGCGCCGCCGAGCGGCCGGCTCGCTTCCAACGCGACCGACACCCGCGTCGCCGGCATCGACGTAGACGCAGCCACGATCCCGGACCTTCAGCGGGCGATGAACAGGGGCCAGCTCAGCTCGGTGCAGCTGACGCGGTTCTACCTCAGCCGCATCGGCGAGCTGAACCCGATGCTCCACGCTGTCATCACGGTGAGCCCGACGGCGCTTACCGATGCGCGCGCGGCCGACGCAGCGCGCGCTCGCGGTGATCACCGACCGCTGCTCGGCATCCCGATCATCGTCAAGGACAACATCAACACGATCGGCATGCCGACGACCGCGGGGTCGTGGGCGCTCGCCGGCAGCACGCCTGGCGATGCGTTCATCGTCAAGCGGCTGAAGGCCGCCGGTGCGCTGATCATCGGCAAGGCCAACCTGTCCGAATGGGCGAACTTCCGCTCCATCCCGTCGTCGAGCGGCTGGAGCGGGATCGGTGGCCAGACGAACATGGCCTACGTGCTCGATCGCAATCCGTGCGGATCGAGCTCGGGCTCCGGCGTGATCGTGTCCGCCAATCTCGCCGTTGCCGCCGTCGGCACCGAGACCGACGGTTCGATCGTCTGTCCCTCCGGCGCCAACGCTAACGTGGGCATCAAGCCGACCCTCGGGCTGCTGAGCCGCGCGGGAATCATCCCGATCTCAGCGGATCAGGACACCGCCGGGCCGATGGCCCGCAACGTGACGGACGCCGCGGTGCTGCTCGGCGCGATGACCGGCGTGGACCCCGACGATCCGGCCACTGCCGACCAGGCCGGCCACGCCTTCAGGAACTACAGGCAATTCCTCGATGCCGGCGCGCTCCACGGCGTGCGCATCGGTGTCTGGCGCGAGTTCAGCTTCGAGGTCGGCGGCGAGCCGGTCGACGAGCGCGTCTCCGCGATCATGGACGACACGATTGCCGCGCTCCGGAGGATGGGGGCGACCGTCGTCGACCCCGCCAACATCACGTTCGGGGACTGGGCGAACGCCGAATTCCCGGCGCTGCTGTGTGAGTTCAAGACCGACATCGCCAAGTATCTGCGAACGTACACTCAACGAGGCTATCCGAAGTCACTCGAAAGCCTGCTCGTGTTCAACTACCGACACCAGAAATTGGAGTCGGGCGCGCCCGAATCGGATTGGAACTCGGCGATCTTCTGGCTGGCTGAGCAAACGGGCGGTCGCGACGCGGAATGTGCCGCGCAGCGCGCGAGCGCAACTCCGGGCGCCCGGAGGGCGATCGACGGGCTGATGGCGAGGAGAAACCTGGACGCGATCATCGCCCCGACCAACGGACCAGCCTGGGTCACGGACCCGGTCAACGGCGACCTCGGCGGCGACTTCTCAACGTTCATCGGCTCGTCGGGTCCGGCCGCAGTCGCGGGCTACGCAAACGTGACGGTGCCGGCGGGCTTCGTCGGGCCGCTGCCGGTGGGCGTGTCGTTCATCGGCGGCCGCTGGGACGAGCCGACGCTGCTCGCCCTCGCGTATGCGTTCGAGCAGGCGACCCAGGTACGCGTCCCGCCGCAGTTCATCCCGACGATCGGTGACGACGCGACAGTCCTGCGCAAGCACGCTGCGCCGGAGGAACAGATGAAGTCGGTCAACCCTGGCCGAAGCGGCACCTGGAGAATGCCGCCACTGCGCTGACTCGCTACACGCCCGACTCACTGCAGGCCCAGCGCCTCGAGCAGGAGTCGGGCGAACTGCGGGCCCGTGCCGGCTTCTTCGTGCTTGAAGTACACGAATACGTCCTTGCAGCCGCCAGTGGTGTCGCGGATGGTCTGCGCCCAGCGCTTGATGTCTGCCGGCGTGTAGCCTTCGTCGCGCAAGCGAAAGTACGCGTAATCCGCGGTGATCTGCACCGGCGTCGCCATCGTCTCGCTGTCGGCGACGCACAGCGCCAGGTTCCGTGCTGCGAGACGCCGATAGACTTCGTCATTGAGCCACGAGCCGTGACGAAACTCGAATGCGGCGACGGTGCCTGCGGGAAACGACTCCAGGAACGCATCGAGCACCGGCAGGTCCTGCTTGAAATTTGGCGGCAACTGGAAGAGCAGGGCGCCGAGCTTGGGTCCGAGGGTCGCCGCGGTGTCGATGAAGTATTGAAGTCGATCCGCGCACTCCTTGAGTCGAGCGTCGTGCGTGATGCGCTTCGGTGCCTTCAGCGTCAGCTTGAACCGCTCCGGCGTCGCGGCGTTCCAGCCGGCGAGAATCTTCTGGTTCGGTGTGCGGTAGTAGGTGTAGTTGATTTCGACGGTGGAGAGCCGCTCGGCGTAGTACGGCAGCATCTGGGCGGCCGGCAGCTTCTCCGGGTAGAAGCTTCCCTTCCATTCGGGATAGTTGTACCCGGAAGTCCCTACCCAGATC
>DASUMQ010000047.1:0-2181 GCA_036277615.1 Steroidobacteraceae bacterium | reverse complement strand
AATGTCCCTTGTTGCGCACGGCCTTGCGAACCGAGGCGTTCAGCGACTCAATCGCTTTGGTCGTGTCATGATCTTGCGCACTTCGGCGCCGTATCGGACGGCGGCGGGCAAGGCATGGATGACCGCGTACGAGAGCGGCGGCAATCCCGAGCACCTGGTGTTCATCGAGTTCGGAGGCTCGCCGGAACAGGCGGTGGTGCGAGTCGAGGGCGATCCCGCCCGCGTGCGGGCGCTGGTGGATGCCACGGACCTCAAGTCGATCGCGGCGTTCAGATAAGACTCCCGGCACGGGAGGCCGCTCGGCGGTATGTCTCCCGCCGAGGCACGCTAGACGTTGAAGCGGAAGTGCATCACGTCGCCTTCGCGGACGGCGTACTCCTTCCCTTCGAGCCGCATCTTCCCCGCTTCCTTGGCGCCTTGCTCGCCCTTGCAGGCGATGAAGTCGTCGTACGAAATCACCTCCGCGCGGATGAAGCCCTTCTCGAAGTCCGTGTGGATCTCACCCGCCGCCTGCGGTGCGAGTGCCCCGGCGTGCGTCGTCCATGCGCGGACTTCCTTGGGCCCGGCCGTGAAGAACGTCAGCAGTCCGAGCAGGTGATAGGCCGCGCGGATCACGCGATCGAGCCCCGGCTCGTGCAGGCCGAGTTCTTCGAGGAACGCCAGTCGGTCCCCTTCGTCGAGTTCGGCGATCTCCGCCTCGATCGCGGCGCAGACCGGTACGACGTCGGCGCCCTCGACCGCGGCGCGCGCCCGGACCACGTCGAGATGCGGGTTGTTCGTGAACCCGTTTTCCGCGACGTTCGCGACGTACATCAGCGGCTTCAGCGTGATCAGGCAGAATTCGCGCAGCAACGGTTTATCGGCCACCGCATCCATCGGTAACGTCCGCGCGGGCTTGCCCGAATCGAGATGGTCGCGCATGCGCCGGAGCAGCTCGCGCAGGCGGATCGCGTCCTTGTCGCCCGCCTTCGAGGCTTTCTCGGCACGCTGCAGTCCGCGTTCGACGGTCTCGAGGTCGGCGAGCGCGAGCTCGGTGTTGATCACTTCGATGTCGGCGAGCGGGTCGATGCGTCCCGCGACGTGCACGACGTCATCGTTGACGAAGCAGCGGACCACGTGCGCGATCGCGTCGGTCTCCCGGATGTGCGCCAGGAACTTGTTGCCGAGACCCTCGCCCTTCGACGCGCCGGCGACGAGGCCCGCGATGTCGACGAACTCGACCGTGGTCGGAATGACCTTCTCCGGTTTCGCGATCGCGGCCAGCGCCTTCAGGCGCAGGTCCGGCACCGGCACGACGCCGACGTTCGGATCGATCGTGCAGAACGGATAATTCGCAGCCGCGGCGTTCTGCGCCTGCGTGACCGCGTTGAAGAGCGTCGACTTGCCGACGTTCGGCAGGCCGACGATGCCGCATTTGATGCCCATGGAGCTCCAGGGGATAGGGAATAGGGGTTAGGGGATAGTGAAAGAGCGCAGCGTCGAGGTCTGGGGATTGTCAGCAGCGTAAGCGAAACGTGCGGAGCGCGAAGTGCATCCGCACCATCCCCTATCCCCTGATCCCTAACCCCTCGCTCTTCACAGCCTTGCTGTGAAGAGCGTGCATCGCCTTCTCGGCGCCGTCGCGCACGAATGCGCTCAGCGACTCGAGGCCCGCGTCGATCGCGTCGACGATCGCGTTCTCCTCGGCCGGACGCGCGCGCTGCAGCACGTAGTCGATGACCTGGGACTTGTCGCCCGGGTGACCGATGCCGAGCCGCAGTCGCCAGAAGTCGGGCCCGCAATGGGTGATCGTGTCGCGCAGGCCGTTGTGGCCGCCGTGGCCGCCGCCGAGCTTGAGCCGGGCGACGCCGCACGGCAGGTCGAGTTCGTCGTGCACCACGAGGACCTGGGACGCGGGCGCCTTGACGTAGTCCATCAGCGCGCGGATCGAGAGACCGCTGCGGTTCATGTATGTCTGCGGCTTGAGCAGCACGAGTTCCGTGCCCTCGATGCCGACCTTGGCGATCTCGCCCTGGTAGCGCGAATGCGAGCGGAACTGCGCGCCGTGCCGGTACGCGAGCGCGTCCACGAACCAGAACCCGGCGTTGTGGCGCGTGAGTCGATGCTCGGGGCCGGGATTGCCCAGCCCGACCACGATCTGCAACGGAGTGCCAGCCATGACGACCTCGATGCCCTCGAAAA
>DASUMQ010000046.1:0-2146 GCA_036277615.1 Steroidobacteraceae bacterium | reverse complement strand
ATTCATCAGGAAGCCGACCGTCCCGCGATGCATGCCGTAGACCGGTTTGCGGTCTTTCAGGCGCGCCCTCAGAGTGTCAAGCATGTGACCGTCGCCGCCGAGGGCGACGATGACGTCGGCGGAATCCGGCGCGACGTCGCCATAACGCCCGACCAGTTGCTGCCGCGCTTGTTGCGCTTCCGGAATGGGGCTTGCCACGAAGGCGATGCGGCCATACTTGGGGGACGCGGAGGTCATAGTCCGAGGCTCTGCTGTTCCGGTGCCACAAGCGACAGGCGCACGACGCTGGCGATCAGGGAGGCAAACTTGGAGCGCGCGGTCCTCGTCTATACGACCTATCCCTCTATTGTCGAGGCGGAGAAAGCGGGCCGCGCACTTGTCGAGCGGCGGCTATGCGCCTGCGTCAATATCCTGCCCGGCATGATCTCGCACTATCGCTGGCAGGGCGAGATCGAGCGGGCCGAGGAAGTGGTGATGATCGTCAAGACACGCGCGTCGCTCTCCGAGGGCGTGCGTGCGGCCGTGAAGGAGATGCACCCCTATTCGACGCCCGCGTTCCTGGTCATCGCGGTGGAAAGCGTCGATCCGGCGTATCTCGAGTGGCTGATGACGGAAACAGCGCCGGCGGCGCAATCGTCGTCTCAGAGCGGGATTCTCTCGGGCTGAATCGCGTCTTTTCTTCCGTTCGTCCCCGCGAAAGCGGGGACCCAGGGCGAGAGGCGCAGGCAAGGAAGCCTGGGTGCCCGCTTTCGCGGGCACGAACGGAGAGGCGGACAGTCCGCATCCTTGCTTTAGCAAGCGTTAAGTGATGCGGGCTTATCGTCGTCTGCGTGGGACCGCGTTCGCTTTTGGAACGGGCCCACGCCTGGGGACAATCTTCGATGCAGCGCCGGGTCGCCGTTGCGCCGATTGCTGCCGTCGTTCGGACGGACGCAACGGTTGCTGCGGCGCCGGAAGCCAAAAAACCATGCGATCTGCCGGCGCGTCCGTGCCGGCCGGTCGAGCGGTTCAGAAACAAAAAAGCAAGGCCGCGCCGCGGGGCGCTGCCTTGCTTTTAGGGGTCCGCATCCGAGCCGGGTTCTGTATGTACTGACAGTCGTTGTATTGCGTAGCTGGCAGTATGCGTAACCGGCCTGGGTCGCGGCAGCCGGCTTGCGGTGTCTCTCGCGAGGCCCGCAAGCCGGTCCACTATTACAGGACTGCCGCGATCAATCTGTAGCGGCGGAGCAACAACGGCTAACATTGCGTTGCATCGGCGGCGTCGCGCGGCGTTCCGAGCTTGACCCTCGCGCGCTATCAAGGAAATCTTAACCTGTGCTGGTTCCCCGGGTTGCACCGGGGAGGAAAGAGGGAACACGGATCGTCTGCGCGACGCAGATGAAATCGTGGCTGCCCCCGCAACTGTAAGCGGCGAGCGGTCGTCCACTTCGGTCACTGGGAAACTGGGAAGACCGGACGACACGCACTGACCCGCGAGCCAGGAGACCTGCCAGCACGGTCACCCAACCGGTGGGCGGGGAGCACCACACGGAGCGGCTGTTCGCAGCGGTGACACATACCGACGCGAAGGCCGTGGCCTCTTTTCCGCGACTTTCAGTGTGGGTGGTGTGCGGCCGTCTCCGGCTGCCGGCATGCGTGATCGGCAGGCGGGTCGACAGTGCAGCGTTCACACGTCCTTCGCATCGGGCCCTGTCACCGGGCGCCCGCGGCTGCGGGTGCCGCAACGAAGGACGCGGATCATGGGTACGAATATTGTTGGCTTGCGCCAGCTGCGGGCGGTTCTGCTCGGTTGCGCAGCCGCGCTGGCCTCGTCGTCGGCTGACGCACAGGACGCGCAGCCGGCGACCGTCACGCTCGAAACCATCGACGTCAATCCGACCTCCACCCGCCTGAGCACGGCGGTACCGAGCCGGGCGGCGCAGCAGCGCGAACGGCAGCGTCGTCCTGCACCGGCCGCGGGGCCGAGCGAGCCGGCGACGCCTGGCGCGGTGGTGCTCGAACAGCCGTCCGGCATCGTCACCAACACCACCATTACAGGCTCGTCGACGACGGTCATCACCTCGGCCGAAATCGAGCGCTCGCCGAGCGTAACCGTCCAGGAGATCCTGGCGCGCGAGCCCGGCGTCCAGATCACCAGCCTGTATGG
>DASUMQ010000045.1:0-2882 GCA_036277615.1 Steroidobacteraceae bacterium | reverse complement strand
ATTCCGTTGCGCTGCAATAAGCGACCCGTCGTCGAGTCGTCGTCGTCCGCGGCGGTGTCGAAAACCACGACCCACAGGCACCCGTCCGGCGGCGCAGGCAGCGCCATCGTGACCGAGGCCTCGTCCGCGTTGAACACCACGAGCAGGTCACCGGCGTTCTTTTGTCGGGACGTAGCGCCGTTCATGTGGACGGCGATCGAACGCAGGTTGGAGTCGTTCCAGTCGGCGTGGGTCATCTCGCGGCCGGTCGGGTGGAGCCAGGTCACGTCCTTGGCGTTCGCGCCCCGACGCGTGCCCTTCAGGAAGGTATCCCTCCGGAGCCACAGTCGCGATTTGCGCAGGTCGATCAGCCGGCGGACGAACGCGACCCGCGACTCGTGGCTCTGCCGCAGCGTCCAGTCCACCCAGCTGATCTCGTTGTCCTGGCAATAGGCGTTGTTGTTGCCGCCCTGGGTGCGACCGAACTCGTCGCCGGCGAGTAGCATCGGCACACCCTGCGACAGGAACACCGAGGCGAGCAGGTTGCGGACCTGCCGTTCGCGCAGCGCGAGCACGGTTGGATCGTCGGTCGGGCCTTCGACGCCGTGGTTCGCGCTCAGGTTGTGCGCGTGACCGTCGCGGTTGTGCTCGAGATTGGCTTCGTTGTGCCGATGCACGTACGAGACGGTGTCCTGCAGCGTGAAGCCGTCGTGCGCCGCAACGTAATTGACGCTGGCGGTCGGTTTGCGGCCGTCCCCTCGGAACAGGTCGCTCGACCCGGCCAGGCGCTCGACGAAGGTACCGACCACGGGACGGTCGCCGCGCCAGAACGCGCGGGCCGTGTCACGGTAACGGTCGTTCCACTCCGACCAGCCGGACGGGAAGTGCCCGAGCTGGTACCCGCCCGGACCGACGTCCCACGGCTCGGCGATCATCTTCAGGTACGCGAGCGCAGGATCGGCCCGCATCGCCGCGAACAGCGGCGCGTGACGGTTGAAGCCGTTCGGGTCGCGTCCGAGGATCGGCGCTAGGTCGAAGCGGAAGCCGTCGACGCGCATCTCGGTGGCCCAGTAGCGCAAGCAATCGATGACCAGCGCACGGACCGCGCTCTCGTCGAAATTGATCGTGTTGCCGCAGCCGGAGTGGTTCACGTAGTGCGCGCGGTTCTGCAGCAACCGGTAATACACCGCGTTGTCGAAGCCGCGCAGGTTCAGCGTCGGCCCGTTCTCGTTGCCCTCGGCCGTGTGGTTGAAGACGACGTCGAGGACGACTTCGAGGCCGGCGGCATGCAGCGTGCGCACCATGGTCTTGAATTCGGCAACGGCGTCCGCGACGGCGTAACGCGGCTCCGGCGCGAACCACGCGAGCGAGTTGTAGCCCCAGAAATTGCTCAGTCCGCGCTCGTGCAGGAACTGCTCGCTGATGAACGCCTGCACCGGCATCAGCTCGATCGTCGTGACGCCGAGGTGCTTGAGGTGCTCGACCACGGCCGGGTGTGCGAGCCCCAGGTACTTGCCGCGGAGCTCGGGCGGCACCTCCGGGTGCAGCTGCGTGAAGCCCTTCACGTGCGTCTCGTAGACGACGGTGTCGCGCCACGGCACGTTCGGTGCGCGGACCTTGCCCCAGTCGAACGCACCGTCGACGACTTCGGCGCGCGGCACGTGGCGTGCGCTGTCGTCGCGGGAGGGCTGTTCGTCGTTACCGCGTGCGGCCCCGAGCAGCGACGGATGCCACGCGAACTCGCCGCGCAGTGATTGTGCGCAGGGGTCGAGCAGCAGCTTGTGCGGGTTGAAGCGGTGGCCGCGCACCGGATCGTACGGGCCGTGCACCCGGTAGCCGTACTGCAGCCCCGGACCCCCGAAGCGCGCCGGCAGGAAACCGTGCCACAGGTCGCCGGCGCGCGAGGGCAGTGCGAGCCGCGCCACCTCGTGCTGACCGGACGCGTCGAACAGGCACAGCTCGACCTGCTCGGCATGCGCCGAGAACACCGTGAAATTGGTCCCACGGCCGGTCCAGTAGGCGCCGAGCGGTTGCGGGGAGCCCGCCTCGAGGTGCGGTGTGTCGCGCACCGCGACGGTCGGCTCGTCCGACGGCGTTCGTTCGAATTCCTGCGACATCAGACGAGACCTTCCCAATGGCGACCGACGGCCTCCCAGGCCTTGCCGACTGCCAACCTCTCGTCGAGCTTGAGCGGGCCGCGGCGCACCGTGGCCACGTTTCGATCCACATTGGCGACGTCGGTGCCGCCGACGATCACGCAGTCCACGCCGGGCGCGAAGGCGGCGAATCGGAGCGCGAACGCGTCCCAGTCGTCGATCTCGAGCGCCCAGGCGGGGCGCAACGCCTCGAACCGCCGGCGGTATTCGTCATGTACCGCGTCCCCGGTGCAGGCGCCTTGCCAGGGCCGCCCTGCGAGCGATCGCTTGGCGATCGTGCCGACGCCGCGCTTGCGGGCGTCCTGCAGCAGCGGCAGGGACTGCTGGTCGCACAGGTTCACGGAGGCCTGCAATCCCTGGAAGACGGAGTCCTCACCCGAGTTCCGTTGGACCTCGCCCGCCGCAGCGGCAGACGCGAAGCGTAACGCCGCTCCGTCGCCCGAATAGGCCGCCACACGGATCTTGCCCAGTTCACGACAGCGCACGAGCGCACGCGTCACGTCGCCCGCCTCGAGCGTCGCGAGGCCGCACGAGTGCAGGTGGACGATGTCGATCACGTCGGTGCGGAGGCGATCGCGTGCCGCATCGACGCCGGCGAGCACGCCGTCGTAGGTCCAGTCGGGGATGCCCGGCACGCCGTACCCGACTTTCGTCGAGAGCACGAAGTCGCCGCGACGACGCGCGAGGACCCGGCCGATCCGCTCTTCGGCGAGGCCGTACGAGCGAGCCGTGTCGAGCAGCGTCAGG
>DASUMQ010000044.1:0-2327 GCA_036277615.1 Steroidobacteraceae bacterium | reverse complement strand
CCACGGCTTGGCGATGCCGTACCACGCGTCCGGGTTGCGGACCGCGAGCAGGTACCACCAGCCCGTCGCGAGGCCCACGACCATGCCCGCGAGGGCGCCGGGGCGGTTGGCGCGCTTCCACCAGACGCCGAGCACCAGGGGGACGAAGAGCCCGGACATCGCGAAGCAGAACGCCCAGGCCACGGCGCCGAGGATACCGGTCAGCTTGAGGCTCGCCACGGCCGCGCCGCCCGCGCCGATCACCAGCAGCAGGATGCGCGAGGTCATCAGGCGCCGCCGCACCTCCGCCTTCGGGTCGATGATCTTGTAGTAGAGGTCGTGCGACAGCGTGTTGGCCATCGCGAGCAGCAGCCCGTCGGCCGTGGACATCGCCGCGGCCATGCCGCCCGCGGCCACCAGGCCCGAGATCACGTACGGCAGACCGGCCATTTCCGGAGTGGCCAGCACGATGATGTCGGGGTTCAGGAAGAACTCGTTGACCTGCAGGATCCCGTCGGCGTTGCTGTCGCGGATCGCGAGCAGGCCGATCTCGGACCACTTCTGGATCCACTCGAGCGACATCACCTTGTCGATCGACGAGCCGATGACCGAGGTCGCCAGGTTCGGGTCGATCATCTGCAGCTTGCTGAACGTCGCGAGCGCCGGGGCCGAGAAGTACAGCAGGAAGATGAAGAACAGCGACCAGGCCACGGAGCTGCGTGCGTCGCGCACGGACGGCGTCGTGAAATAGCGCATCAGGATGTGCGGCAGCGAAGCCGTGCCGACCATCATGCAGAACACGAGGGTCACGAACTGCCAGGACGCCAGCGCCCCTGCGGGCGGCGTGGCGTGCAGCGCCGTCATCACCTTGAGGCCTTCGACCGTGTCCGTCGCCGCGGTGCCGACCCCGATGATCGGTTCGAGTTCCATGATGCGCTGCACGGCCGAGCCGTACGACAGGTGCGGCAGGATGCCGAATCCCTGCACGAGCGACATCCAGAAGATCGGGATCAGGTACGCGATGATCAGCACGATGTATTGCGCGACTTGCGTCCAGGTGACCGCGCGCATGCCGCCCAGCATCGAGCAGACGAGGATGCCGAACAGGCCGAGCCAGACGCCGACCTCGAACGGGATCTGGAACGCGCGCGCCGCGATCGTGCCCGTGGCGGTGATCTGTGCCGTCACGTACGTGAACGAGGCGACGATCAGCACGATGATGGCGCAGAAACGCGTCAGCCGGCCGCCGTACCGGGTGCCGATGAAGTCGGGCACGGTGTAGCAGCCGAACTTGCGCAGGTAAGGCGCCATCAGCGTGGCGATCAGGATGTAGCCGCCCGTCCAGCCCACGATGAAGGCCATGTACGGGTGACCGGACATGAACACGCCACCCGCCATCGCGACGAACGAGGCTCCGGACATCCAGTCGGCCGCCGTCGCCATGCCGTTGAACACCGGCGGGACGCTGCGGCCTGCGACGTAGTACGCCTCGACCGCCGTCGTGCGCGAGAGCACGCCGATGAACGCGTATACGACGAGCGTGAACAGTACGAACAGGATGCCGATCCACTTGGCACTGAGGCCGAACTGCTCGAGGACCGCCATCAGCGCGAAGAACGCGAGGAACCCGCCGGTGTAGATCGCGTAGATCTTCGGCAGGGATTCCATGAACCCCTTGCCTTCCCATTTCATGGCCATGGAGTGCCCCTTATTCTGTTTCTTCGACGCCGAACTTCACGTCGATCGCGTGCTGCTGCCGGCTGAACAGGAACAGCTGCACGACGAAGACGACCAGCGAGCCCTGCGCGGACATGTAGTAGCCCAGGGGCCAACCGAAAAAGTTGATCTGGTTCAGCGGGAGGGCGAACCAGTGGACGACATAGGCGAAAATGAACCAGACGGTCAGGTGCGCAAACATCAGCCTGCGCGTGCGGCGCCAGTGCTCGATGCGATCCTCGGGTGACAATGGACGCACGGTGAATCCCCCTGTTGAAGTCGCTTCTCCCTCCTGTTTACCGTGTCCCGGCGCGATAATCCACTAGCCTTTGGTCGAATCCCGAAGCGCCGGCAGGCTGGACACGCACAAGACCGGATGTGGGCCCGATGCCGTCGGCGGGACGCCGGCACATCGAGGGCAGCGGAAACATAGCTTGTTCGCACGGGACCGCGACCTGGAACAGCGGGCTACCCGACGCCACGTCGACGACCCGGGCCCGTCAGGTACTGGTGTGGCGCAGGGAGGCGGACGGCTGTGTGGCTATTGCGGTTTAGGCCTTCCTGCCACTCGAATCGGGCTGATAGCGCTACCGGGTCGCGGAAGACGCGCTGCGGGGCAGGTTCACCGTGAA
>DASUMQ010000043.1:0-3291 GCA_036277615.1 Steroidobacteraceae bacterium | reverse complement strand
GCAGATCGAGGCGACGGCTCGGGGGTACGTGTTGAAGTCGCGTGACGATCGACCGGTGATCGTGCTCGCGCCGCCGATCGCGGGCGAGCAGGCGTCGCTGCTGGCGCTGCTCGCCGACGGCACGGCGTGGTCGACGTCGGCGCTCGCGCTCGCACTGGGCGCGAGCCAGCGCACGATCCAACGAGCGCTGGTGCAGCTCGAGGCGGCTGGACGCGTGCGATCGGTCGGCCGGGCCCGGGCGCAACGTTGGCTGTCACCACCGCTCACGGGATTTGCGACGACTTTGTTACTCCCTGCTGCGCTGCCGCCCGGGTAGCGTGAGTCCCAACGCGGCACCTCGAATACGCCGCCCAGGAGGAACACGATGACTGCCAGCACACGCAAGCAACTCAGTGACGCACGGGTACCGACGCACGCGGCGGAGATCGTGCGTGAGTACGGCCCGTTCGACGGTGCAACGCACATCCACGGCATCACGCACGACGGCCGTCACGTCTGGGCCGCGACCGGCGCGAAGCTCGTCGCGTTCGACCCTGCGACCGGTGAGCCGTCGCGCACGCTCGAGCACGCGTGCGACGCTGGCACTGCCTTCGACGGCAGGTTTCTCTACCAGATCGCCGAGGCACGCATCGACAAGATCGACCCTGCCACGGGCGCGGTCGTGCATTCCATTCCCGCACCCGGCCAGGGGCGGGACTCCGGAATGGCCTGGGCCGAAGGCAGCCTGTGGGTGGGTCAATACCGTGACCGCACGATCCACCAGATCGATCCGCAGACCGGCGCGATTCAGCGCACGATCGAGTCGAATCGTTTCGTGACCGGCGTGTCGTGGGTCGACGGCGAGTTGTGGCACGGCACCTGGGAAAACGACGCGAGCGACATACGCCGGATCGACCCCCGGAGCGGCGCGGTGCTCGAGCGCGTGGAAATGCCGAGCGGCATCGGCGTCAGCGGACTCGAGTCCGACGGCGCCGATCTCTTCTATTGCGGCGGCGGCGCCAGCGGCAAGGTCCGCGCGGTGCGACGGCCGGGTCGCGTTCGAGCCTGACGCAGGAGGACATCATGGTCGACATCATTCATCGCGTCGGCATCAAGGCGCCGGTCGCGCAGGTCTACGCTGCGCTGTCCACGATCGAAGGCATCGCCGGCTGGTGGACGACGCAGACCACGGGCGTGTCCGAACCGGGCGCGAACATCGAGGTCCAGTTCTACTCGCCGAGCGGCGAACGAATGGGCGGGATGAACATGGAAGTCGTGGCGCTCGAGCCCGACAGGCACGTGCACTGGCGCTTCAGGTCAGGGCCCGACGAGTGGGTCGATACGGACGCGACGTTCCAGCTCTCGCAGGACGGCGATTACACCATCGTGCGGTTCGGGCACCGCAACTGGCGCGAAGCGGTCGAGTTCACCGAGCACTGCAGCACGAAGTGGGCAACGTTCCTGATGAGTCTCAAGGACCTCGTCGAAACGGGTCGGGGCCGACCCGCACCGACCGATCGCTGGATCGGTAACTGGCACTGACCCCAACGCGACCCTCTTCCGCCGATGGGGAGAGGGTCGCGCGGAGTTCACCGCATGGATGCGAAACAGCTGTACACCGACAAGGCCGACACGTACCTGAAGTTCAACGCGCTGTTCCGGTCGCGCCAGGCACTGCAGGCGTTCTTCAAAACGTACGACGGGCTCCGGCCGGGACTCCGGGTCCTCGATGCCGGTTGTGGAGCGGGCGATGCGACGCTGGCCCTCACCCAGGCGCTCCGACGTCGGCGACTCGAGGTCGCGGAGATCTGCGCCTTCGACCTGACGCCCGCGATGCTGAGTCGCTTCCGACAGGCCCTGGCACGTGAAAACGTGCAGGGCGTGCAACTGTTCGAAGCCGATGTGCTCGAGCTGCAGAGGCTCCCACCGGAGTGGACGAACTTCGACCTGATCGTGTCGGTCGCCATGCTCGAGTACGTGCCGAGGCCGGCGCTCGCGACGGCCCTCGCCGCCTTGCGGGCGCGGCTCGCGCGCGAGGGTCGGCTGCTCGTGTTCATCACGCGCCGGAACTGGGTCACGAAGCCGCTCATCGAAACGCTTTGGCACGCCCACCGCTACACGCGCGACGAGGTCCGATCGGCATTCGAGTCAGCGGGTCTGGGTACGCCCCGATTCCGGCGCTTCCCGGCATCGCATTTCTGGCAGAACGTCTGGGCGCACGTGCCCGAGAGCGAACCGGCTACGCGGCCGACCCGCTGCGACTGAGCGAAACGGTTGACCGGCAGCTTCGACGACGCGCGGAGGCGGCGATGCGTTCGTAGCGGTCATCTGCGAACATGCGTCATCATGTGCCGCTCGCACATCGACCGGGAGTGAACGCATGCACCGCCCTATACTCGCCGCTCTGGTCCTCGCGCTCGCCGCCACGTATGCCGCGGACGCGCACGACATCATCCGTCACGCCGCGCCGACCTTCCCGATCGCGAGCAGCGTGGTGGTACCGACGGGCACGGACCTGGTGTTCCTGAGTGGCATGCTCGCCGACGTGGCAGACCCGAAGGCGCCCGCCGGCAGCCTCGAGCGCCTGGGCGACACCGCGACCCAGGCGAAGAGCGTGCTCGCCAAGATCCAGAAGGAACTCGCAACCCTCGGCCTCACGATGGCGGACGTGGTCAAGATGAACGTCTTCCTGGTCGGCGACCCGAGCAAGGGCGGCCGCATGGATTTCGAGGGCCTGATGCACGCATACCTCGGTGTCTACGGGTTGCGGCCGCAGGAAAACAAGCTGCCCGCGCGCACGACCGTGCAGGTCGCCGGGCTGCCGGTGCCGGGGGCGCTGGTCGAGATCGAGGTCGTCGCAGCGAGACACGCCGCGCAGCACGAGCACGCCGCGGACTGACGCGACGCCTTCGGCTCAGGGCAGCCTGACCGCGGACAACTCGAGCACGTCGGTGATCGAACGGCCGTCCCAGCAATAGGCGAAGTGGTGCGACTGCGTGCAGCGGCCGACGCGGTCGGGCCAGAACACCGCGACGCACTGGCCGCCGCGCCGGCGCACACTGTCGTAGACGATGCCGTCGGAGCCGTCCCGCCGGAGCTCGCGGGCAAACGCCTGGCTCGCCGTGTATACGTCGGGGTCGTGCAGTTTCGGATAGTCGCCCCGGAGGTCGTGGAATTTCGCGGCGATCCGGGTCACGTAGCAGCGCATCTCGACGCGTGTCGCCGGCTCGCGCGTCAACGCGAGAAAACGCGCGGTGTGGTACACGGTTTCGCGCAGCGACGTGTCCAGTTCCCGGGCCGCGTAGAACACGC
>DASUMQ010000042.1:0-16490 GCA_036277615.1 Steroidobacteraceae bacterium | reverse complement strand
CTCCGGTGTCTGCTGGCACATGCCGCCGGTGGCACCGTCCGGCAACCGGTCGAGCAGCGTGGCGTTCCAGGCCTCGAACTGCCCGGCGTTGTGGACGTCCAGCGTGAACGTGCCCCACTGCCCGAGGTTCATCGTCGCCGGGCCGGTCTTCGTGACGACCAGCTGCGGGGCAGCGATCGTCAACGGCGGCGAGATGCCCCATTCGCCGGGCAACGGCTGGTAGAACACGTTGTCGATGAGGCGTCCGAACTGCCACTTGGCAGTGTTGACGAACGTCGTGCCGAGGATGTTCGTCGGCGAGTCGTCGAGCACGACCGTGATTTCGATGATGATCTGCTGACCGGCCGGGATGATCCCGAAGTCCGAGAAAGTCAGCACACCGTCGACGTTGGTGAAGGTGGGCGTGACCGGCGTGTTCGTGCCCTGGATGTACGCGACGTGGCTCAGGTAGGTGAGGTCGACGCCGGTGGCGTTGAGGTCATCCGTCAGAACGACGCCGTGCAGGTCGTTGGGCGATCCGGCCCAGTCGATGACGACGTTGGTGGCCGGCGCGAACAGCACCGGCATCGTCAGCGTGTACGTGAACGGCACGCCTATGGTGGCGGTTGTCTGTGTGTTGTTCGCAGGATTCTTCTTGTCGATCTTCTCGACCGGGATCAGGTAGTTCTGGCAGCCTTCCTTGATCGAGGTCGAGGACCCGTTGACGAACCAGATCCGGTGTTCGTGGACCGCGTCGCAGGCCATCTGGCCCGTGTGCACGACGTTGTCGAAGATCACGAGCCAGCGCTGGTCGGTCTGGCCCGGCTGCGTATAGAACGAAAAGTTCGTCGACATGCCGCCCGGGTAGTTCCGGACCGTGCAGTTGCGGTCGATGCTGAGCTGCGAGGGCGCGGGTGTGCCCGTGGCGCCATCGATGATGCCGCCGGGATATTGCGAGCAATCTTCTGCATGGGCGCCGAAGGCCGCACCCAGCAACAGCAGGAACGCCAGCAGCAACTGGAGGTGAATCCAGTGGCCGCGCGATTTCCTGCTGTTGTTTTCGCTGACAGTCATCTTTGCCCTCGTTCCACCTGCCGGGCGATTCCGGCAAGGGCACCGAGGCAGTCCGCCTGGCGAACTGGATTTCGGCGGTCCCGCTGTCGTGGGGCCCCTGGGGCCCGTTAGACCGGTGACTTTGCGTCGCCACCTTTCGATGGCTTTGCCCTTGTCAAAATCGCTTCGTGACTAAGTGTTCAGCTCGTGTACGTCTCCAGGCCCGTCGCAGTCCGTCACGCCGTCGCTGCCGCCACTACGCGGCCGGCAGGAAGTCGATGGGGTAAACGATCGTGATCGCGTCGACGTCCT
Organism: Steroidobacteraceae bacterium; assembly: GCA_036277615.1. Lineage (GTDB taxonomy): Bacteria > Pseudomonadota > Gammaproteobacteria > Steroidobacterales > Steroidobacteraceae > RPQJ01. The sequence continues at coordinate 15,146 of DASUMQ010000042.1, read as the reverse complement.
TCGCACCGAAATTGATCGTGCGGACGCGATCGACGACCTGGGCCGACAGCCCCGGCGCGTTCATGTCCGACGACTGCAGCACGCACATCGACACGCTGCCGTCCGGCTCGATCGTCAGTCGCAGGACCATCTGCCCGCGCAGGGTGGGGTCGTTGCGCAGCTCGCGGTTGTAGAGCCGGTAGAGCGACGCCTTGTAGCGATCGAAGACGATCTGGATTTCCTCGTCCGTGCGCGACGGACGCGCGCCGCTGGCATGCGGGCGGTCGCCGCCGGCGCCCGCGCTGGCGCCGCCACCGCCACCGCCGATGGCGCTCGACGCGCGCGTCACCTGCACGCCGGCCATGCCGCCGCCGCCATTGCCCTTGCTGCCGCCCAGGCCGCGACTCAGGGAGCCGAGCGCGATGCCGCCGCTCGTCCCCGGCGCGTTGGTCGTGAGCATCGAGCGCTGGGGCGGCCCCGACGAATTGTCGGCGTTGTTGAGCTTCGCGTTCAGGCCGAGCTGCGAGGACACCTGCGCGTTCTTGAGCGACGCGAGTTTCTCGCGGAACGCGAGGATGCCCTTCTCGGGCTTCGTCACGTCGACCGGCGCCGGGTCCGGGGATGCTTCGGGCTTCCGCACCGGCTTCTTCGCCTCGGCCTCCGGGCGCTCCTTCTGCTCGGCCACGCGCTCTTCCTGTACGGGCTTCGCCTCGGGGCGCGGCGCAGGCTTCGTCGGCCGCTTCTCCATCATCATGCGCACCACGCGGTCGGGCACCTTCACCATCGCTTCCGACGGGGCCGGCAGCGGGATGTCGACGAACGGCACGAGCAGCGCGAGCAGCAGGCAGATCAGCAGCGACGTCGTGAGCGACTTGCGGTAGCGTCGATCGTCCTCGGCCCCGGTCGCCCAGGGCATGATCAGGGGGCGGTTGGCCGCGGCGCCGATCTCACGCTCGACGATCCACTCCTGCCGTCGCCGCTCCTCCTCTTCCTGCGCCTCGAAGACGTCGTCCTCGAGCAGGAACGCGCGACTCTCGTGCTGTTCGATCTCGGCGACGAGGCCCTGCCGGCGTCCGTCGATTTCGCCGATGCGTTGCTGGAACGCCTCGACCTGCTTGTGGACCCGCCGGAGCTGTTCGGTACCGGTGCGCAGCGCCGTACCATCGTCGCCCCAGAATAAACCGGCCCCGCCGAGCTCGCCGAGCTGGTCGAGCGAGCGGCACGCGTCGTGCAGCAGCCGATGTTGCTCGCGCTCCGCGGCCAGGGCCCCCAGTTCGGCGTCGACGGCGTGCAGCTCGCGTGCGAGGGCTTCGATCCGCTCGCGAGTCTGCGACAGCTCGGCGACCAGCGCCTGGGGATCCTGTGCGGTTACGGCGTCCATCGTTTCACCTGGCCCTGGAGTGACGGTTTGGGACACGGGCAACTACCTTCAGGCCCGCTTCGGGCTCGCGGCGTGGGCTGGCTTTTCCTTCTCCAGGACTGCCAGGGAGATCTTTCCGTAGTCCGCGGCGGTGCAGGTCGCCATCACCTTGCGAACCACCTCGTACGGCAGCGACTTGTCGGCCAGCACGGTGATTTCGCGCGAGCTGATGTCGACCGGCTCCGCGACCGTGGCGCTCGCGACCATGGGCCGCTCGAGCACCGCACGCAGCGGGTCGATCAAGGGCGTCGCCGGATCGCGGACCTGGGCGATGCTCGCGACGAGTTCACCCTGCACGAACACGTGGTCCTTCGTGATCATGACGACGACCGACTGGTTCGGTGCCGCCTTGACGGTCGATTGCGGAATCTCCACGCCCTTGGTGTTCTGCACGACCTCGACCTCGGTCGAGTACACGAGCAGGAACGCGACCATGACCGAGAGGATGTCGATCAACGGAATCAGGTTGAGCTCGGCGTCTTCCCGATTCGAGAGATGGTGTTCCTTGCGGCGACGGATCCGGCCCAGCATGCTCATGTCGAGGTCCCTCCGTTGATCGGCGCGTCACCGACCGCGATGTTCGAGAACAGCATCACGCGCGTGGGCTTGACGCCGCCGTCGGCCGTCGTTTCGGTGCTGCGCACGGCATCCATGACCTGGATCAGGTCGTCGTAGGCGATCTCGGGCTCGAGCAGCACCGAGGCATCGTCGACGTCCGGATGGTCCTGCTTGAGCGACAGCGCCAGTTCGGACAACGTGCGCAGGTCGTACGCGCCGTCCTGTTTGGGGATCGCCGCAATCACGCTGGTGCCGTTCGTGAGCTCGAACCCTGCCTTGCGGACGATGACTTCGAGCCGGAACTGCGGCTCCGTCACGGCCGGCCCCTCCGCGGTGCTCGGCAGGTCGAGCTCGACGACCGCGATGCGCGAGAACACGGCGGTCATCAGCAGGAACGTGACCAGCACCGTGAAGATGTCGATCATCGGCACCAGCATCAGCTCGGCCGGTTTGCGCAGAAGGCGCGCGTGTCTGTGGCGCAGGGACATGGACGGATCCTCAGCCGTTGGACGCGGCTTTGACGAGCTCGAGGTGGCTCTGCGTGCGGGCCGTCTGCCGGGCCGCGAGCGAGTTCATGAACTTGATCGAGACGGTCTCGAGCGTGTCGATCATCTCCGTGGTCTTCGTCTGCAGCAGAGCGTGGATGAACAGGATCGGCACCGCCGTCATCAGGCCGAAGGCCGTGCAGTTCATGGCCTCGGAGATGCTGGCCGACAGCAGGTTCGCCTTCTCGGCCGGGTTGACGGTCGCCACCGCCGCGAACGCGTGGATCAGGCCGCTTACGGTGCCCAGCAGGCCGAGCAGCGTCGCGAGGTTCGCGAACGTCGCCAGGTAGTGGGTGCGCTTCTGCAGCCGCGGGATGATTTCCATCATGGTCTCGTCCATGGCCTTCTCGACGTCGTCACGACGCCGCACGGCACCCTGCAGCGCCAGACCCATGCTGAGCAGGCGCGCGACGGCCGTTTCGTCCTTGCTGGCCAGCTCCCGCGCCTTGTCGAAGTCGCCTTTCAGCAGCACGGGCTCGAGCTTCGCCCAGGCGGCGCGATTGGTCGCGCGCATGCGCGTCAGCGTGACGTAGCGCTCCACGGCGATCGCGGCACCGAAAGCCGCGACGACGAGGATCGGGTACATGAAGGCTCCGCCTTTGGCGAAGAAGTCGATGATCGGATAGAAGATGTCCACGGTATGAAGCCTCTTGGATGTGGAAGTGGAACGGTCTCAGCACGGTCCTCGGTGACACACGACGCCCAGGCCCGGCGTCACTTCGACTCCACCTTGACCTGGTAATAGGCCAGCTCGCGCGCGAATACGTCCCGGTCGACGGGCTGCCTGGAATCGTCGAGCAGCGCGGCGATACCGACGGCATCGCCGATCTCCGAACTCTTCCAGGGCACGATGACCAGCGACTTCGGCGCGTCCTGGTTGCCCAAAATCGACATGCCCGAGATCCTCTTCGGGCCCGCTTCGGCTTTCGCGCCGTCGTCTTTCGCGACGACCGCTTTGGCCTCCGCCGTCGTCGTGCCGGTCGCAGGCTTCTTCTCGAGGTCGTCGCCCACGGTGGCGCCCGACGCGAGCAGCAGCGGCACGATCAGCAATCCCGTCTTCATGGCGCCTCCGGGGTGCGCGTCCGGTTGTGCAGGTCGGCGATCCACTTGGTGGGCTCCGGGTCCTGTGGGGCCAGCCGCGTGTACGCCTCGTAGTGTTCGAGGGCGCACGCCGTGTCGCCGAGATACAGGTCACAAAGAATGGCGAGGTTCCGGTGTGCGAAGTGGAAATCGGGGTAGGACGCGAGGGCCGCTGCGTAACTTTCACGCGCGGCGGCATACTGACCCTTGCGTCGCTGGACGAGGCCGAGTTCGTTGTGCGCCGCGGGGTGGCGGGGATTCAGCTCGAGCGCGTGCCGCAGGCTGGCCTCGGCGCGGTCCAGGTCCCCGGTTTTCGCCCAGGCCATGCCGAGGTCGATGTGCGCAGCCGTCACCTCGGGAGCCCGCTCCACGACGCGCTCCAGCGCAGCGATGCCGCGTTCGTACTGCCCGCTCTCGAGCAAGCTCACGGCCGCGGCGTAGTCGTCACGCACTTCCGCGTTGACACGCAGGTGCTGCGTGATCGTGAGACCGGTCGCGTCCTGCTGCACTTCGACGCGCGCGGGCCGACGGACTTCGGGTTTGGCCGCGGTCGTCGACGCCTGCGCGGCCACGACGCCCAGCACGGCGAGCCAGGCCACGCTCAGCTGCGCACCGATCCTCACGCGGGCTTCAGAGCGGTTTCGCATTGGCCACGACTCCCTCGTTCGTCAGTTCGGGCTCGGCCTGCGTCGTCTGCACCGGTGCCGTCGGCTCCGGATCGGCGCCGTCCTTGGACGAGGCCGGCGCCGGTGTAGCCGCGGCGTCCGGGGCGACGGCCGCGGGGACGACGATCAGCGACGCGGGCGAGCGGTAGGCATAGGTATCGATCGAGCCCAGGAACCCGCCACTCAACTCACTGCGCGCGTAGCGCGCCGGCACCAGCTCGGCGAGCTGGGCCAGGCTCTGCTCCGTCCACCGGCCGAGCACGCCGGCACGCATGAGCTCGAGGTTCTTCTCGTGCACGCCGATGGCCTTCTCCTCGAACGGCAGCGCTTCGTCCTCGAGCTCGATTTCGTACTGCTTGAGCTCGGCCGCGCTGAGGTCGGTCGGGCGCTGCGACTCGAGCAGCGCACGACTGAAGTCCAGGTAGGTCTCGGCGAGGTAGAAGGTCGCCGCGGCCGTCACCTCCGCGATCTCGTATTCGACCAGCCGGTCGAGCGCGCCGATCAGCGAGTCCATCAGGCCCTGCTTCACCTGCAGCGTGGTCTCGAACGGCTGCAGCAGCTTGACCGCGACGAACTCGCCGTGCAGCTTCTCGGCCAGCACCAGCGCGGAGCGCGCCGCGACCGTGCGCGTGCGTCCCGTCCGCTCGGCGCCAGCCGCCGCGTCGGCGCTGACGATCTCGCCGAGCTGCTGGTGGTACCGGGCCATGTCGTTCTTCGCCTTGTACAGCTCGGCGATCCGGGCGCGCGTTTCGATCGCCGTCTCGGCCGGGTGCGGAAACTGCGCGACGTAGCGACCGTAAACGTCGATGGCGCGATCGCGGTCCTGCGACTGTTCGTAGAGCTGACCCGAGACGAGCATCGCCTCGCCGCGCAGCGCCGGGTCCTGCGACTCGGTTGCGACCCGGTCGTACTCGCCGGCGGCCCGCGCGAGCTGCCCGCTCTGACGATAGACGAACGCAATCTGCTTGGTCGCCTCGCGCTGCAACTCGTGCTGCGGATAGGCGCTGCGGAAGGCCTCGAGCACGCTGGCCGCCGCGGTCCAGTCCTGCAGGTGGATCAGCGCGGCGCCCGCGTCGTACTCCGCCGCGGGACGGATCGTCGAGGTGGGTGCCGCCTGGCGCACGCGGAGGAAGTGGTCAGCCGCAGCGCGGTAATCCTGCGCGGCGTTGGCAGCTTCGCCCTGCTTGTAGATCGACGCCGCAAGGTTGTCGACGAGCGGCGCCCGGGACGGATCTTCCGGTGAAGTCGCGCCCAGCACCTGCGTGTAGCCGACCTCGGCCGGGGCGTACTCGGCCAGTTCGAACGATGCGTGCGCCACGACCAGCCAGGCCGAGCGACGGATCGCCGCGTCGGCAGCCGGGTAGGTGTCGATCACTCGCCGCGCGGCCGTGACGGCCGGGCGGAAGTCCTTCATCTCGTAGAGGTCGTCGGCCGCCGCGCCGAGCACTGTGGCCGCCTGCTCGTGCTGCGGGAAGGTGTCCGCGAACTTGATCGAGCTCGCGACGGTGTCGCGCTTGACCGAGTCGCGCTGCGCGTCGGCGGCGACCTTCAGGTTTTCGCGATGCGCGTAGATCGCGGCATAGCCGGCCGCGGCGGACCTGGCGTGTGCCGGATAGCCGTAGGCCGTAGTCTCGTACTGCCTGGCCGCCTGGCCGAAGTCCTTGTGCTCGAGCAGCAGGTCCGCAAGCTGGTAGTTGATCTGCGGCGATTCCGCGTCCGTCGGGAACGACGCGAGGTAATCGCCATACCAGCGCTGGGCCTCGCCGTAGTTCGCGAGCCTGTCGCCGGCCAGCGCCGGGTCCTGGTACTGCGCGTGGTAGTGGTTGGCGAGGTCCTTGAGGTTCGATTTCAGGAATGCGAGGACCTCGGGCGTCGCGGCGGGCTCGAAGTGCCGCCAGTACTCGGACGAGAGGCCGTACTTGGTGGCGAACTCCTTCTTCGACTCCAGCACGAGCTTCGGGAACTTGCCCTGCGTGAAGATCTCGATCACGCGCATGCTGAAGCGCGGCGACAAGCGGTGGTACGGATACAGCTCGACGAACGACTTGTAGGCGTTGGCCGCGTCGTCGTACCGCAACTTGCCGAGGTAGTACTCGCCGAGGTTGGCGTAGACGCGGTCCTCGTAGCCCCGCTTGCCGTTGGTCGCGAAGTACTCGCGAACCACCTCCGGCCCGCCGAGGTTGCTGAAGCTCAGGCTGATCACGCGGAACGTGTCCGTCACGCGGCGCTCGTCGTCTACCTCGTGCTGCTGGTCGAAGTCGTAGCCGATCGAGACCTTGTAATCGAGCAAAGCCATGTACCGGTGCAGGGCTTCGTCGTAGAACTCCTGCTTGTAGAGCGTCCAGCCGAGCTTGTAGAGCGCCAGCTCGTAGTACGAGGACGACGGGCCCAGGCTGATGATCGACGCGTAGGCCGTCTCGGCTTCGCGGAACTTGCGGCGCGTGAAGTTGAACTCGCCGCGCCGGAACTGCACTTCGTCGTAGTGTCCCGAATGGGGATACCGCGCGATCATCGCCTCCATCGTCTGCATCGCGTCTTCGGTGCGTCCAAGCTCGTCGTACGCGCGTGCTTTCTGGTAGAGCACCTTGTCCGCGTGTTCGTAGTTGGGGTACTCGGACAGCAGGCGATCGTAGAGCGCAATGGCCTCGAGCGGACCACTGGGTTCGGCAACGCCGGCCATCGCCGCCGCGGCCTGCCCGGCTCCGTCGGTCGCGTCCGCCAGCTCGGCCTGCGCGGTCGTCCGCTTTTCGAATTCGCTGTCGGATTCCGCCAGCCCGGCCGGGATCGCCGCCGCGGCGGCGACGCTTGACTCGGTCACACCGGCACGTTCGGGCGCCGCCATCTCACGCGGCTTGCCGTCGCCCGCGCGAATGCCGAACTGCTTTTCGATCTGCAGGTCGGCGAGCCGGCGCATCGCTTCCGGCGTCATGGCGCTCTGCGGGGTTTCCTCGAGGAAACGCCGGTAACCCGCCATGGCCATGTCGAGGCCCTGCTCGACCTTGACGTCCTGCAGGTCTGGCTGCGCATTACGCAGTTCGGCGAGCGTGTGCCGCTCGGGAGTTTCGGCGCAGCCGACGACCAGCATCGGGGCCAGCGCGAGCGGCAGTGCGAAGCGGCGAATCATGGCTGCACCTCCGCGGTCTGCAGGCGCGAGGCGCGGTCGTAACTGTCGGCGACGGCATAACGGGCCTGGGTCTGCAGGTCCACGAGCCGCTCTCGACGCAACTTGAGCTGGTTGATCGAAGCGGTTTCGATCACGTGGCCCTGGCGGGCCATCACGAGGTCCACGCGCTGCAGCGCACTGCCGACCCGCTCACGCAGCCGCGCGAGTTGCACGTCGTAGCCGACGTAGCTGTGCGTGGCCGCCTGCCGTGAACGCACGAACGCCTGGTACTGGGCATGCATCGCGTCCACGTGCGCGTTCAGTTCGTGCAGGTGCTCGTGCGCCTCGGTCAGGCGCGTGTGGTACTCCGTGCGCAGTTTCCACGTGAGCGTCCCCTGCACTCGCGCGACGCGCTGGCGCAGTGCGTCGGCTTCGGGGCCCTCGGTGCCCTCCAGCGCGCGGCGCAGCGCGGCGAGGCGCTCCGAGTCGATCCGCTCGTCCGTGGTGGCCAGGTATTCCGGCCGCGGCGCGGTCAGCATGTCCTGCAGTCGGTCGGCGACGTGCTGGCGCTGCTCCAGCCGCAGCCGCATCTGCGCGTCCACTTCGCGGAACTGCGCATCGACCTCGGGCAGCAGCGGCTCGTAGTACCGGCCGCGCAGGCCGATCATGTCCTCGAACGCGTCGAAGCTCGACTGCCAGGACTGCAGCTTGGCGCGCAGGTCCTCGAGGTCGAGGTAGTTCTGCAACGACGTCTGGAAGTCGTGCGACGCGAGCAGTTCGGTCAGGTAATAGGTTTCGGGCGCGTCCGGCAGCGTGCGCAGGCGCACCACCCAGGTCTTGTCCTGGTTGATCTCTTCCCGCACGAGCGCCTGCAGGAACTTGCCGTCCCGGACGCTCTCGATCGACGCGTCGACGCGCTCGATCTGCCCGCTGTACGTCTCTAGCGCACGGCCGTACAGCACGGCCGCGCGACCGTGCACGTCCAGTTTTGCGTACGCGTGCGGCACCGCGAGCATCGCCTCCTGCACTGCGGCGTCGGTCGGCTCGCGCTCGACCAGGATGTTCCAGGGCACCAGCGCGCGGTCGAAGCGCTCCGCGGAAGACTCGGCCCACCCGGCCCGCAGCAGCGCCTGGTTCGAGAACGGGCCCTCGAGGCGGATCCGGTCCAGCGATTGCGCGGCGTGGACGAAGTCGCCGGACTCGAACTGCAGCGTGCCGAGCACGAAGTTCGACTTGTCGCGGATGGCGCGAGCGGCGGGATCGTCGGCAGCCTTGAGCTGCCCCGCCCGGTCGAGCTGGCTGACCGCACCGAGCTGGTCGCCCTGCTGGAGCAGTGCGATGCCGAGGTTGTACGCACTGAATCCGGCGAGCGTCGCGGAGCCCTGCAGCGGCTTGAGCACCTCCGCGGCCTCGCGCGGGTGACCCGTGGCCAGCAGGATGTTCGCGCGCAGGAACTCCACGTCGTCCCGGATCGGCTCGGGCACCGTGCCCTCGATCCGCCCCAGGGCATGCGTGGCGTCGTCGAGCTGGTCCTTCTGGAAATGGATTCGCGCCAGCCGGTACGCAGCCTCGTTGCGAACGTCTTCTGCTACGTTCGCTTCGAGGACCGCCTTGATCGCGCGTCCGGCGCGGTGATGCATCCGGTAGTTGAGCTCGAAGTCGCCGACGTCGAATTCGGCCGTACGGATGTGGTGGTGCAGTGAATCCAGGCTGGGCTCGTCCAGCCCGTAGTACTGCCCGAGCTCGGTGTCGAGTCGCTCGAGCGCGTCGAAGAAGCGGCCCTGGTAGGCGTGATACAGCGCCTCGCCGAAATGCAGGTCCCGCAGGTCGTCGGCCACGACGGGGGCGGTCGCCAGCGCGGTCGCGACGACGGTCCCGAGCAGCCGATATGGCGCTCGTACCATCCGCGTCACCAGTTTCCGAGTTCGACGGGAGCGCGTCCCGAATCCGGGCCCGCGAGGGTCAGGCCGACGAGCTTCGGTTCCACGCCCTTGCTGAAGGTGAACTGGCCGGTGTGGCTGAAGTCCGCGCCACCGTGTGCCTTGCCGTCGACCTGCACGTCGATCTTGTGCTCGCCGGTGGGCAGGTTGCCGACGTAGAGACGCTGCACGCCGCCGCGTCGCAACGCGTCGAGTTCCTTGAAGCTGTAGATGTAATGCGCCACGAGCTGGCCGTCGATCTGCACGCGGACCGCGTCGACACGCGACGGATCCTGCGGCGCGAGCGCGACGAACACCGCCACCTGAGTGTTGGACGGGTACAGCAGTTTTTCCTCGAGCCGGCCGAGTTCGGCAGCGATCTCGAGGACGTCGGACTTTATCTCCTGGACCTGCTCGTCGAGGCCCTTCATTTGCTGGCGATCGGTGCCTTCGGCGCGGCTCGGCGTGTTCCCCAGCAGGAACAGCAACGCGAGCAGCAGCATCAGGCCGAGCACGACTGTGCGAACGGACGCATGTCGTCGCGTCTGCGCGTCGAGCCGTGCGTCCCGGCCGCCCGGGGAACGGCCCGGAGCCGCACCCTGCTCGACGAGGGAGTTGAGGGAAATCCGTTCGCGTCCGCCCATGTCACACCTCGTGTCGCTCACTGCGATCGAGCGGGCATGGCAAGCCGAGCACGTCCGTCACTGGACTGGACTGGACTGGATCCGGCGGTCCCGCTGTCATGGGGCCAGGAGCCCGTTAGACCGGAGACTTTGCGTCGCCACCTTTCGATGGCTTTGCCCTTGACTGAATCGCCGGCGAACTATTCAGGACACGTCACGGTCGGTGTGTTGACGTAATTCGCACTCTGCGGGTGTGGATGGTCAGCCGATGTCACTTCCGGACCGGAAATGTCACGGATGGTAAGTTCCGTCACAGTTTTGTCGACCGGCATTGCGCGAGCGCACGATTCGCGCAGGTCGCTCACGGCGACAGGGCCGTGCACTCATACTATTTGATGCGTGACAGCGCGGATTGCGCCAGGCGGTCCGCGCTGCCCGGCGCGTGTGCCAAAAACAGCGACGGCTCGGTGAGCTCGAGTTCGAGCACGACCGGTGCGCCCCGCTCATCGCGGACCATGTCGACGCGCGCATAGAGCGGTTGGCCGAACGGAATCGCCGCGCACGCGGCCGCGGCGAGTAGTCGCTCATCCTGCCCCGGATCCCGTGGCCGGATGTCCTCCGGCGCGAACAGGCCCGACACGAGGCCTTCGTCGAGGCGCAGCAAAGGCCCCTTGCGGATCGCGTGACTCGGCTCCCCGCCAAGGTAGATCAGCGCCGTCTCGCCAGCCGTGTCGACGGTCGACAGGTACGGCTGCAACATCGCGCTGCGTCGTTCGGTCTCGACCAGGCGTCGCAGGTGGGCGAGCGCGCGCTCGTGTTCACCGCGCCGATAGCGCGCCGCGTCGCGCGAGCCGGCGCCGATCGACGGCTTGACGACGAAATGGTCGAAGGTACAGGGTGCTCCGGCGCTCAGCGACCCGGGGCCGCCACGCAGGAATGTCGCGAGCGCCGTGGCAGCGTCGGCCCCGGCGTCGACGAACCGGGTCGGGACGACGGCCACGCCCGCGGCGTGCAACTCGGCGAGGTAGTGCTTGTCGACGTTCCAGGCCACGACGTCGGCGCCATTGCACAGTCGCGTCTGCCGGGCACAGGCCCGGGCCCACCCGAGGAATTCGTCGATGCGCTCGACGTAATCCCAGGTCGAGCGCAACAGCGCGAGGTCGAAGCGGGACCAGTCGACGTCCGGCGCGTCCCACGCGGGCGTCGAGACTTGCGCCCCGAGGCACTGCAACGCATCGACGAGCGGCGGCATGTCTTCGTCGAGCGGGAGCGCGGCTCGCGCGCTCACGAGGGCGATGTGCGGCAAGTCCGGATTCCCCGTCTGTCGTGTCGATCGGCTCAGTCGAGCGCGGCTTCGACCCGGTCGCCGAGCATGCGCAGGACCTGCAACCGGGCCTGGCGCTTGTCGTCAGCGGGCACGACCGTCCACGGCGCGTGCCGCGTGTCGGTGCGGTCAATCATGTCCCGCGCCGCGCGCTGATAGGCGTCCCAGTGCTTGCGATTCGCCCAGTCCTCGGGGTCCACCTTGAAACGCTTGAGCGGGTTGCGGTCTCGCTCCGCAAAACGCGCGAGCTGTTCTGCGCGACTCACGGTCAGCCAGAACTTGACGACGACGATCCCGTACTCGTCGAGCTGCCGTTCGAATTCGACGATCTCGTCGTAGCCGCGGCGCCAGTCGCGCGTCGGCGTGAGCCGGCGCACGCGCTCGACCAGCACGCGGCCGTACCAGCTGCGGTCGAAGATCGTGTAGTTGCCGCGCGACGGCAACCGGGCCCAGAACCGCCAGAGGTACGGGCGCGCGAGTTCCTCGGGCGACGGAGCGGAAATCGGGACGACGTGAAACTGGCGTGCGTCGAGCGCGGCGGTGATCCGCCGGATGGCCCCGCCCTTGCCGGCCGCGTCCATGCCTTCGAACACCGCGACGACGGCGTGGTCCGCGAAGCGCTTGCGGCGCGACAGCAGCGCGAGCCGGCCCTGCAGGCGCTCGAGCTCGCGGTCGTATTGCCGGTCGCTCGAGGTCGCCGCGCGCGCCGCGTGGCTTGCGTGCATTTTCGCGGCGGACCTGCGGCTTGCCCGCACGCCCGGGTTGCGTGCAACCGCCCCCACGGGCGTCTCCGCCTGCAGTGCCTCGAGCAAGCGACGTCCGACCTCGAGCGCGCGATGTTGCGCGTCCGTCCCATCGACCAGGGACCACGGCGCCGACGGATGATCGGTTGCATCGAGAGAGCGCTCCAGGGCGCGCTCGACGTCGCGATAGTGCCGGCACATCCGGCGATCCTCCGCGGTGACGCGCCAGCGGGTCGTCCTGTCGGCCTGGAGCTTCCGGAGCCGCTTCCGTTGCGTCTCGGGCGCGATGTGCAGGTGGACTTTCGCGACCGTGATGCCATCGTGCGCCAGCATGCGTTCGAGCTGCACGATGCGCGCGACGGGTCGCCGCACCCGCGCCTCCAGCTGCCTTGACGACCCGTCGTGTTCGAGCGCCTGCTGCAGCAGGTCCTGGTACCAGCCACCGTGCAGGATCGCAATGCGGCCCTTCGGCGGAAGCACGTGCCAGAAGCGCCACATTGGCGGACGCTCGCGCTCGGCGTCGCTGCAGGCCTTGAAACCGTAGACGTCGACGAACTTCGGATCGAGCCACCCGAGCATCTCGTTGACGACTTCGCTGCGCCCGGCGGCGGGAATCCCCGAGACGACCAGCAGGACCGCGCGCTCTTTCTGCTGGCGCAGCTCGAACTGCGCGTCGAGCAGCCGGTCCTGCAGGCCGGGCAGCGCGTGCTCGTACTCGAGCTTCGTGAGCCGCCGGCTGCTCAGCACCGCATGCAGGCGACGTCGTGCCATGGCTTCAGCGACGGCCGCGATCGCGCGCGAGGGGCACCTGCTGCGTCACGCAGTGCACGTTGCCGCCGCCCAGCAGGATCTCGCGCCCCGGCACGCCGACGACCTCGCGCTTCGGGAACAGCTCCTGCAACTGGCGGAGCGCCTTACCGTCGCGCTTCGAGTCGAGCAGCGGCACCACGACGCGACGCGTGCCGATGTAGAAGTTGACGTAGGACGCCGCGAGACGAGCGCCTGCCTCGCGCGCCTTGCTGCTTTCGGCCGCGTCGATGCCCGCGGACTCCTCGGCCGTCATGTGCAGCGGCCGCGGTTGCTCGAGCTTGTGAACCTTGAAGCGGCGGCCTCTCGCGTCGCGAGCGTCCATGAGGCGATCCCAGGCGTCGCGCGAGACCTCGTACTGCGGGTCGTCGCGGTCGCGGGTCCAGGTCAGCACGAGCTCGCCCGGCCGCACGAAGGCGCACAGGTTGTCGACGTGCCCGTCGGTTTCGTCCATGTGCACGCCCTTGCCGAGCCAGACGATGGCGTCGACGGCGAGGTAGCGCTGGAGCTGGGTTTCGATCTGCTCGCGCGAAAGCTGCGGGTTGCGGTTCGCGTTGAGCAGGCATTCCTCGGTCGTGATCAGCGTGCCCTGCCCGTCGACGTGGATCGCCCCGCCTTCGAGCACGAACGGGGCGCGGTAGCGGTCACAGCCTTCGATCTCGAGAACCTTCCGCGCGACCGCATCGTCGCGATCCCAGGGAAAGTAGAGGCCGCCCTGGAGTCCGCCCCAGGCGTTGAACTCCCAGTCGATGCCGCGGAGCCCGCCGCGATCGTTGACGACGAACGTCGGCCCGACGTCGCGCATCCACGCGTCGTCGCTCGAGAGTTCGACTACGCGGACCGTCGTCGGCAACAGTCGGCGCGCGTTCAGGAATTGTCCGGCCGAGACGCCGACCGTGACCGGCTCGCTGCCGGCGATCGCGGTTGCGAGCGCGACGAACGCCTGCTGCGCGGGCTTCGCCCCAAGACGCCAGTTGTCGGGCCGCTCGGGCCACAGCATCCAGCAACCGGCGTGCGGTTCGAACTCCGCCGGCATCCGGTAACCGTCGCGGCGCGGGTGACTCTCGAGGGTTCGCGTCATCCCGCGATGTTAACAAAAGCGTTCTCAGCCCTCCGGGCGGCGCCGACAGCGCCGCAGTGTCGCGAGCATTCCGAGCAACATCGCACCGAGCGGGCCGAGACCACCACCACCGCCGTCGCGCGAGCCGCTGCGCCGGGCGTCTTCAATGGAGACGGTCGTCTGGACGCTTTCGCTCAGGACCGCGCCGCCGGTCGGAGCGACCAGTTCGAAGATGACCGTCTCGGCCGATTCCCTCGTGCCGTCTTCGACGAACTCCAGGGCAATGGTCTTCGTCGTCTGTTCGCCGTCGGCCCAGTTCAGCGTGACGTCGGTCCAGCCAGGGTTGAAATCCTGCCCGGGCTGCGCCGTGCCGCCCGCGACCCGCACCGTGACGGAGACCGCGCCGGTTGAGTAATTCTCACGCGTTACGTGCAGCGTCGTCGACGCGCCCTCCTGCACCCGCGGCAACAACTGGTGCAGCCTGAACCTCCCTGCCGGGTACTCGTCTGCCGGAATCTGCACCGTCGAGGCCAGTGCGCCGAGCCCCGCGCCACCCTCGGGGTCCTCCAGTGCGACCTCGAAGTATTCGAAATCCTCGGCGAGGCTGTTTGCCAGGATCGGCACTACGATCTCGCGGTCACTGCGGTCGCCGTCGGCCCACGACAGGGTGCCGGTGACCGCCGTGTAGTCCTGACCTGGCGTGGAACCGGGAAATCCATCCCGGGCCCGCGTCACGTACGACACGGTGACTGCGCCCCTGCTGCCGCCGGTGCGTCGAACGGTGACCCTGGCCTCGCCCGCAGCCTCGGCGCCGACCACCATGTACTCCGTCATGCCGAGCACGCCACGGCCGCCGGGCCCGGAGTCGCCGAGCAGCCGGGCCACGAACGGCGTGCGCAAGACGTCGCCCGCGACGACCAGCGAATCATCGGCCCGAACCTGCATGTCGCGGACGGTCGCGGGCCATGCGTACGTGAGTTCGGGATCCACGACGCTGACGCCAGCTTGGCCGAAGAGTGCGTCGATCGTCCCATCCGCGAGCAGTCGCACGACCGTCGCACCCGAAAGCCCGGTCGGATCTTGTCCCGCCACGAAAACCCGGCCGGTGGTCTGGCTGACCGTGAGCGCCGACACGTCCCTGAGGCTCGACAACGCAGCCTCTCCGACGAAGGTCGCGTCGATCGAACCGTCGGGCAGCGCACGCGCGAGATAAGGCACCTCGAAGTTGCGGGTGCCGGCCAGCAACAGTCGCCCGTCGGAAAGCACGACCAGCGATTTGCAGGTGATCGTGTCGCCGTCGGTCGCGGGGGCTGGCTGCAT
>DASUMQ010000041.1:0-6393 GCA_036277615.1 Steroidobacteraceae bacterium | reverse complement strand
GTCGGCACCGAAGATGATTTCCTCGGCCACCCGGCCGCCGAACAGCGTGGCGATGCGGCTCTCGAGGCGCCGCTTGCTGGTGCTGTAGCGATCGGCCTCGGGGAGGAACATGGTCACGCCGAGCGCACGTCCGCGCGGAATGATCGTCACCTTGTAGACGGGGTCGTGGTCCGGCACGTTGAGCCCGACGATCGCGTGGCCCGCTTCGTGATACGCCGTGAGCTTCTTTTCGTTGTCGTCCATGACCATGGACTTGCGCTCGGCGCCCATCATGATCTTGTCCTTGGCGCGATCGAACTCGTCCATCGTCACCGTGCGCCGGTTCGCCCGCGCGGCGAACAGCGCCGCCTCGTTGACGAGGTTGGCCAGATCGGCGCCCGAGAAGCCCGGCGTGCCGCGCGCGATGATCGAGGGCTTCACGTCCTCGGCCAGCGGCAGCTTGCGCATGTGCACCTTGAGGATCTGCTCGCGCCCGCGCACGTCGGGGAGCGGCACGACCACCTGGCGGTCGAAGCGGCCCGGGCGCAGCAACGCCGGGTCGAGCACGTCCGGGCGGTTGGTGGCGGCGATGACGATCACGCCTTCGTTGCCCTCGAAGCCGTCCATCTCGACCAGCAGCTGATTCAGCGTCTGCTCGCGCTCGTCGTGCCCGCCGCCGAGGCCCGCGCCTCGATGACGGCCGACCGCGTCGATCTCGTCGATGAAGATGATGCACGGCGCGTGCTTCTTCGCCTGGTCGAACATGTCGCGGACACGCGAAGCGCCGACGCCGACGAACATCTCGACGAAGTCCGAACCGGAGATCGTGAAGAACGGCACCTTGGCCTCGCCCGCGATGGCCTTGGCGAGCAGCGTCTTGCCGGTGCCCGGCGAGCCGACCATGAGCACGCCGCGCGGGATCTTGCCGCCGAGGCGCTGGAACTTGGCCGGATCCTTGAGGAAGTCGACGATCTCGCCGACCTCTTCCTTGGCCTCGTCGACACCGGCAACGTCCGCGAACGTCACGGTGACCTGGTCCTCGTTGAGCAGCCGCGCGCGACTCTTGCCGAAGGACATGGCCCCGCGTCCGCCCGCCCCGCCCTGCATCTGGCGCATGAAGTACACCCAGACGCCGATCAGCAACAGGATCGGGAACGAGGAGATGAACAGCTGCATCAGGAACGACTGGCGTTCCGGCGGCGCCGCACTGAACGTGACGCCAGAGTCCTGCAGCGTGCCGATCAGCGCCGAGTTGTCGGTCTCCGGGTTGTAGACGACGAACTGCTCGCCGCTCGCGCGCAGCCCCGTGATCTTGTCGCCCGAGAAGGTGACCTGGGAGACGCTGCCGTCCTTGACGTGCGCCAGGAACGCCGAGTACGGCATCTCCTGCACCGCCTGGCCACGGGAGCTGAAATTGCTCACGACCGTGGCGAGCACGACCGCGATCACGATCCACAGGACGACATTTTTGGCCAAATCGTTCAATTCCTTGACCTCGGGAGGTGCCGGAAAGCGTGCCGGAGCAGGGGCTTAGACGGCTGAATTCACACTACACCAATCGATACCCGCGTGCCAGAACGTACACCTCGGGACTACGTGCCCTGGACGCTTTCGGCTTGCGCAACTTCACGGATTCGAACCGCTCGCGCAGTTGACCGAGCAGCGGTTGGAAGCCGCGGCCCTGAAACACCTTGGCGAGGAAATCACCACCGGGACGCAATGTCCGACAGGTAAAATCGAGCGCGAGTTCCAGCAGCTGCATCGACCGGTCGTGGTCGACGTCCGCGATGCCCATCATGTTGGGGGCAATGTCGGACATCACAAGATCCACCTTGGACGGGCCCACCAGCGCGAGCAGCCGCTCGAGCACGGCATCGTCGTTGAAGTCGCCCTGGATGAACTCGACCCCCGCGATTCCCGGCATTTCCAGGACGTCCAGGGCGATGATCCGTCCCTTGCCATCGAGCAACCGGGCCGCGTACTGGCTCCACCCGCCGGGCGCCGCTCCCAGGTCCACCACCGTCATTCCGGGCTTCAGCAGGCGGTCGGACTTCTGGATCTCCTCGAGCTTGAACGCTGCCCGTGAACGCCAGCCTTCCTGTCGGGCCCGCTTCACGTAGGGGTCCGACTCGTGCTCGGCGAGCCAGGCGGCGGACGACTTGGTGCGCTTGGGCATTGGAAGCCAGGGGATAGGGGTTAGGGGATGGGGGATAGTGAAGAAAACGTGTGTTGCGCCGTTTGGTTTAGAGTAGCGGCCAGTTTGGCGGGGAGTCCTCCAGCAGAACTTCCGGCGCGAAGCGCCTCCGTCACCATCTCCTATCCCCTGATCCCTATCCCCTTTTCCTCATGTTGTCCGACGCTCAACGCAAGCACCTCCGTCGCCTCGGCCACGACCGCAACCCGGTCGTGCTGATCGGCAATGCCGGGCTTGGCCCGAACCTGGTCGCCGAGATGGACCAGGCCCTGGCGCACCACGAACTGGTCAAAGTGCGCGCCCGCGTCGGCGATCGGGACTTACGGGACGAGTTGCTGGCGGCGTTGGCCGCGGCCACCCGCTCGGAACTCGTCCAGCGGATCGGCCACGTCGCGCTCTATTACCGCGCGCACCCCGAGAGCCCGAAAATCCTGCTGCCCGACGCGTGACGAGCAGCGTGCGTTGGAGTGTGCCGCAGGATTGCGCGGCGGACGATCGAAAGGTTGGATCGCCGCGATAGAGGAATGCTCAGGCGTAGCTGACCGAAACGATCTCGTAGGTCCGGGTGCCGCCGGGAACGGCGACGTCGACCTCGTCGCCCTCGCACTTGCCGACCAGGGCACGCGCAATCGGGGAGGTGATCGAAATGAGGCCGAGACGAACGTCCGCTTCGGCTTCCCCGACGATCTGGAAGACGACTTCTTCGCCGGACTCGGCCTCGAGCGCGACGGTCGCGCCAAAGACCACCTTGTCGGTCTTCGGCAGGTGCGAGACGTCGATGATCTGGCAGTGCGAGAGCTCGTGCTCCAGCTCCTTGATCCGACCTTCGCAGAATCCCTGCTGCTCACGCGCGGCGTGATACTCGGCGTTCTCGCTGAGGTCGCCGTGCGCGCGCGCCTCCGCGATCGACTGGATGATGCGCGGCCGCTCGACGGTCTTCAGACGCTTGAGCTCAAGCCGCAAGCGATCTGCACCCTTTGAAGTCATAGGCTTACGCGTCATATCCAAACTTCCTTGTGAAGATCCTGCAGCCGATTGACCTCGACCTCCTGCAGGTGGTCGATCGCGTCGCAGGTGGCCAGCGCCCCGTTCAGGGTCGTGTAGTACGTGACTTTGCGCGCCACGGCTTCACGACGAATCGAGTTCGACTCGCGGACGGCCTGCTTCCCTTCGGTCGTGTTGACGATCAGGCTGAATTCGTCGTTCTTGATCATGTCGACGATGTGCGGCCGCCCCTCCCGCACCTTGTTGGCGCGGCGGCAGTCGATGCCCGCACGCTGCAGCCAGTCGGCCGTGCCATGGGTCGCGACGATCTCGAACCCCTGTCCGACCAGGCGCTTGCCGAGCTCGACCGCCCCCGGCTTGTCGCGCTCGCGGACGCTGATCAGGCAGACACCGCGGGTCGGCAGCGTGACACCCGAGGCCGCCTGCGCCTTGGCGTAGGCCTCGCCGAAACTGCGGCCCGTGCCCATGACTTCGCCCGTGGATTTCATCTCCGGGCCGAGGATCGGGTCGGCGTCGGGAAACTTGTTGAACGGGAACACTGCTTCCTTGACCGAGAAGAACTTCGGCACGCGCTCCTTCGTGAGGCCGAGCTCGGCCAGCGTCCGGCCGGTCATGACGCGCGCGCCGGCCTTGGCCATCGCCACGCCCGTGGCCTTCGAGACGAACGGGGCCGTGCGTGACGCGCGCGGGTTGACCTCGAGCACGTACACGACGCCGTTCTGGATCGCGAACTGGACGTTCATCAGGCCGATGACGTTGAGCGCGAGTGCCATGCGCTTGGTCTGGTCGCGGATCTGGCCCTGCAGCTCCGGACTCAGGCTATTGGGCGGCAGCGAGCAGCTCGAGTCGCCGGAGTGCACGCCGGCCTGCTCGATGTGCTCCATGATCCCGCCGACGTAGACGTCCTTGCCGTCGCAGAGCGCATCGACGTCCACCTCGATCGCGAGGTCGAGGAAGCGGTCGAGCAACACGGGACTGTCGTTGGACACCTGCACGGCGTGCGTCATGTACGTGCGCAGGTCATCTTCGGTGAAGACCACCTCCATCGCGCGTCCCCCGAGCACGTAGCTCGGTCGCACCACCAGCGGGAAACCGATTTCGGCGGCGAGCCGCACGGCTTCGTCCTCGGTGCGCGCGGTCCGGTTCGGCGGCTGCCTGAGCTGCAGCCGCTCCACGAGCTGCTGGAAGCGCTCGCGGTCCTCGGCCACGTCGATCGAATCGGGGCTGGTGCCGATGATCGGCACGCCCGCCTCGCCCAGAGCCTTGGCGAGCTTGAGCGGCGTCTGCCCGCCGTACTGCACGATCACGCCGAACGGCTTTTCGACGTGCATGATCTCCATGACGTCCTCGAACGTGAGCGGCTCGAAATAGAGCCGATCCGAGGTGTCGTAGTCGGTGGAGACGGTTTCCGGGTTGCAGTTGACCATGATGGTCTCGAACCCGTCCTCGCGCAGCGCGAGCGCGGCGTGCACGCAGCAGTAGTCGAACTCGATGCCCTGGCCGATGCGGTTCGGCCCGCCGCCGAGGATCACGATTTTGCGGCGGTCGGTCGGCACGGCCTCGCACTCTTCCTCGTAGGTCGAGTAGAGGTACGCGGTCGAGGTCGCGAACTCGGCTGCGCAGGTGTCGACGCGCTTGTAGACCGGGCGCACGCCGAGCCGGTGGCGGCGCCGTCGGATGTCGGCCTCCGTGGTGCCGAGCACGTTCGCGAGCCGGCTGTCGGCAAACCCCTTGCGCTTGAGCTGGCGCATGCGCGACTCGTCGAGCGCGGCGAATCCCTGTGCAGCGATCCTCGCCTCCTCGCGCACGAGGTCGTCAATCTGCACCAGGAACCAGGGGTCGATGCGGGAGGCACGGTGGACCTCGTCCATCGACAGCCCGGCGCGGAACGCGTCCGCGACGTACCGCAGCCGATGCGGGCCCGGCATGCGCAGTTCCTCGAGCAGCGCGTTGCGGGCATCGTCGTCGGGCAACGGTACGGTTGCGATCGGCGTCAGCCCGTCGATGCCGGTCTCGAGCCCGCGCAGCGCCTTCTGCAGCGATTCCTGGAAGGTGCGGCCCATCGCCATCACCTCGCCCACGGATTTCATCTGCGTCGTCAGTCGCGCGTTGGCGCCCGGGAACTTTTCGAACGTGAAGCGGGGGATCTTGGTGACGACGTAGTCGATCGTCGGCTCGAACGATGCGGGCGTCGCCCCGCCCGTGATCTCGTTGCGCAGTTCGTCGAGCGTGTAACCCACCGCGAGCTTCGCCGCGACTTTCGCGATCGGGAAACCGGTCGCCTTCGAGGCGAGCGCCGACGACCGCGACACTCGAGGGTTCATCTCGATGACCAGCATGCGGCCGTCGGTCGGGCTGATCGCGAACTGCACGTTCGAGCCGCCGCATTCGACGCCGATCTTGCGCAGCACCGCGATCGAGGCGTCGCGCATCAGCTGGTATTCCTTGTCGGTCAGCGTCTGCGCCGGCGCGACCGTGATCGAGTCGCCCGTGTGCACGCCCATCGGGTCGAGGTTCTCGATCGAGCAGATGATGATGCAGTTGTCCGCCTTGTCGCGGACCACTTCCATCTCGAACTCCTTCCAGCCGATCACCGCCTCCTCGAGCAGCACCTCGCTCGTGGGCGAGGCGTCGAGCCCGCGCGCGACGATCTGCTCGAACTCCTCGCGGTTGTACGCGATGCCGCCGCCGCTGCCGCCGAGCGTGAACGAAGGCCGGATCACCGTCGGGAAACCGATTTCGGCCTGGATCGCGAGCGCCTCCTCCATGCTGTGCGCGACGCGCGAACGCGGGCACTCGAGCCCGATGTCGCGCATCGCGTTGCGGAACTGTTCGCGGTCCTCGGCCATGTCGATGGCCTCGCGCGACGCGGCGATCAGCTCGACGCCGAACTTCTCGAGCACGCCCTCGCGGACGAGGTCGAGCGCGCAGTTGAGCGCCGTCTGGCCACCCATCGTCGGCAGCAACGCGCTCGGGCGCTCCTTCTCGATGATGCGCGCGACCGTGCGCCAGTTGATCGGCTCGATGTAGATCGCATCGGCCATCTCCGGGTCGGTCATGATCGTCGCGGGGTTCGAGTTGACCAGGATGACCCGATAGCCTTCCTCACGCAGCGCCTTGCAGGCCTGCGCGCCCGAGTAGTCGAACTCGCAGGCCTGGCCGATCACGATCGGGCCGGCGCCGATGATCAGGATGCTCTCGAGGTCGGTGCGCTT
>DASUMQ010000040.1:0-23774 GCA_036277615.1 Steroidobacteraceae bacterium | reverse complement strand
CGCCGATCAGCGCGAGCGGGATCGTGAGCAGGATCACGAACGGGTGGATCAGCGACTCGAACTGCGAGGCCATCACGAAGTAGACGAGGAAGATCGCGGCGATCAGCACGAACTGCAACGACTGGAACGACGCCGTCATTTCCTCGCTCTGCCCCGACAGGAATGCGGTCGTGCCCACCGGCAACTCGACGCGGTCGACGATGCCGTGCAGTGCCTCGACGGCACTGCCGAGGTCACCGCGGGCGAGGTTCGCCGAGATCACCGCGACGCGCTCCTGGCCCGCGCGGCGCACCTCGGCAGGCCCGACCGCCAGGTGCACGTCGGCCACCGCCGAGAGCGGCACCGGGAAGTCGCTGCCCGGATTGACGATCAGGTTGCGCACTTCCTCGATCGACGCCGCGCGCGAATCGACGCTGCGGACCAGCACGTCGATCTGCTTGTCGCGGAGCTTGTAGCGCGTGGCCACCTCGCCCCGGACGCTGTTCACCACGCGGTCGGCGATGTCGCGCACGACGAGGCCGAGCTGCGAGGCGCGTTCCTGGTCGAACACGATCTGGATCTCCGGATTGCCGGCCTCGACCGTGGTCTTGACGTCGGCGAACCGCGAGTCCTTGAGCATCTCGGCGCGCACGCGCTCGGCCGCCTCGCCGAGGCGATCGAGGTCGTAGCCGGCGACGACGACTTCCAGCGGCGTGGCCATGCTGAACAGGGCCGGTCGGCTGAAGCGGTACTGCACGCCCGGCAGGTTGTCGAGCTCCTTGCGCATGCCGTTCATCGCGGCTTCCTCGTCCGCGCGGTCCGAGCCCTTGACCAGCGTCATGCTGAGCCGGCCGGTGTTCTCGCCGGCGTCCACCGGGTTCGCGTCGAGGCGGTTGCCGGTGCCGGCGACGGAGTAGGCGAGGGCGACGTTGCCGAGCGCCGCGCTCGCGCGCTGCGCGGCCTGCACGGACCGGTCGGTGTGCTCGAGCGGCGTGCCCGGGGCCAGCCGCAGGTCGACGTTGAACTCGCCCTGCGACATCTGCGGAATCAGTTCGGTGCCGAGCCGCGGCAGGACCAGCAGCATCGTCAGGGCGAACAACGCCACCGCGGAACCGATGGTCTTGCCCGGGTTTGCGAGCGCCCAGCGAATCGCCGGCGGGTACTTGCGATCGGCCCACCGATTCACGCGCTGGGTGACGTTGACGAGCGGGCTCAGCGCGAGCTGGAACGCGCGCGAAATCCAGCCGCCGACCCGTACGAGCACGTCGCGCAGGCGGCCCAGTCCGCGGCCGACACGGCCCGTCGGCTTGGCGACGATCGAGGGGTCCGGGGTCGCGGCCGCGCGCGCGCGGCCCGCCGCGAGCATCGGCACGAGTGTGAGCGCCACCACGAGTGAGAACGCGAGCGCGAACGTGACCGTGAGTGACTGGTCCTTGAACAGCTGACCGGCGATGCCGGTGATGAACACCATCGGCGCGAACACGGCGACCGACGTGAGCGTGGCGGCGAAGACCGCGCCGGCCACCTCGACCGTACCGAGCCGCGCAGCCTCGAGCTGTGAGTGACCGTGCTCCCGGTTGCGCACGATGCTCTCGAGCACGACGACCGCGTTGTCGACGAGCATGCCGACGGCCAGGGCGATGCCGCCGAGCGACATGATGTTCAGCGTGAGGTCGAACGCATACATCAGCACGAACGTGCCGAGCACCGACACCGGGATCGCGATGCTCGAGATCAGCGTCGCACGCGCGTCGCGCAGGAACGCGTACAGGACCAGGATCGCGAGCAGGCCGCCGATCACCGCCGCGCTCTTGACCTCGCTGATCGCGGCATCGATGAAGGTCGACTGGTCGTAGACTCCGCGGATCACCGTGCCCTCGGGCAGGTTCTTCTCGATCTCCGTGATGCGCGCCCGCACGCCCTCGGACAGCTGCACGGTGTTGGCGTCGCCTTCCTTGTAGACGGCGAGCTCGATCGCTTCCTGGCCGTTGATGCGCGTGATCGCCTCGCGGTCCTTGTAGCCGCGCGTGACGGTCGCGACGTCGCGCAGGTAGATCGGCTGGCCGTTGCGGGTCGCGATGATCGCGTTCGCCATCTGTTCGACCGACTCGAACTCGTTCAGCGTGCGCACGAGGAAGCGCTGCGTCCCCTGCTCCAGGCGGCCGCCCGAGAGGTTCACGTTTTCGGCGCGGATCCGGCGCGTGACGACGTCGATCGACAGCCCGAGCTGCGCGAGCTTCTGCTGGTCGACGAACACCTGCACCTCGTCCTCGTAGCCGCCGCTCACCTTGACGGCAGCGGAGCCCTCGACCGCCTCGAGGTCAGGCTTGAGACGGTCCTCGGCCAGCCTTCGCAGGGTCTTGAGACGGTCGATGCTTTCCTCGGCGCCGCGTGCCTTCTCGTCGAGCAGCGCGAGCCGCAGCACGGGCTCGCTCGACGGGTCGAAGCGCAGCAGCAGCGGGCGCTTGGCCTCGAGCGGCAACTGCAGCAGGTCGAGCTTTTCGCGCACGTCGATGCCCGAGAGGTCCATGTCCGTCCCCCAGAGGAACTCCAGGATCACGTCGGACTGGCCGGCGCGCGACACCGAGCGCACCTCGCGCACGTTGCGGATGATGCTGACGGCCTCCTCGACCGGCCGCGTGATCAGCGTTTCGACCTCGAGTGGCGCCGCGCCCGGCAGCTCGGTCCGGATCGTGATGGTCGGGTACGAGAGGTCGGGCAGCAGGTTCAGCTTGAGCCGCGAGAGCGAGACGAAGCCGAACAGCGCGATCGCGACCGTGAACATCACGATGGTGACGCGGCGCTTGATCGCGAAATCGATCAGTGCTTTGAGCATGGCGGATTCCCGGCGACGAGCAGGGCGGCGCGAACGCCGCCCCGCGCGGAACTACTTGGCCTTGGGCTTTTCCGAGGCGAGCGCCGCGGCGGGCTGCGGCGTGTCATCGACGATCTTCACGGGCGTGCCGCTCTTGAGGCCCGCCTGTCCGACCGTGACGACGCGCTCGTTGCCCTCGAGCCCGTCGAGCACCTCGATCCAGCCGTTGTTGGTGAGGCCGGTGCGGATCACGCGCTGCTGCGCCTTGCCGCCGGTCACGACGTACACCGACTGCTGGCCATCGGCGTCGAGGATCGCCGTGCGCGGCAGCTGCAGCGCCGCCTGGCGCCGCTCGTAGACGATGTTGACGCGCGCGAACATGCCGGGCTTCAGCCGCCGCGACTGGTCGGCAACTTCGACACGGGCCCTGAACGTTCCCGTCTGCGGGTCCACCGTCGGGCTGATGCGCTCGATGTTGCCGACGAAGCGTTCGCCGCCGAGGGCGTCGACCACGACTTCGGCCGCCTGCCCGGGGGCGATCTTGCGGAATTCCTTCTCCGGCACGTGCACGTAGGCGATCAACGGATCGAGGTCCGTGACCGTGAAGGTCGGATCGTTCGGCATGATCGTGTTGCCGACCTTGATGTTGCGGGCGGAGACGACGCCCGCGATCGGCGCGCGAATCTCCGTGTAGCCCAGCTCGAGCTTCGCCCTGTCATAACCGGCGCGCAACGCGTCGAGGTCGTACTTGAGGTTTTCGGCCGAGCTCTTCGACAGCAACCCGCGCTCGGACAGGTCGAGCGTGCGCTTGTAGTCGCGCTCGAGCTTCTTCAGGTTGGCATCGGTCTGCGCGAGCTCGAGCCGGAGCCGGTCCCCGTCCAGGCGCGCGAGCATCTGCCCGGCCTTCACCGAGTCGCCTTCCTCGACGTAAATCTGGCGCACCTCGCCACCGACCTTGGCCACGACCTGCGCTTCCTCGTGGGCCTCGATCGGGGCCGTGCCGGAGTACACGGCGACCATCTCAGCCCGCTTCAGGGGCTGGGTCTCCACCGGCACCGCCGCGCTCGCTTCCTCCGCGGCGGCGTCCTTCTCCTTGGCCTTGCCATTGCTGCACGCGCTGGCCAGCACGCCCGCCAGTGCGGCCACCACCAGCCAACGCACGGACGAGGACCGCGAGTTCGCCTGCAGGTCGTGGGTCGTCATGGACATCGAGCCCCTGTAATAACGATTCGGAATGGGCGCGATCGTATTAGGTCTATAGTGTTGTAGTCAAGTACAACACTAAGAAGTACTAACAAGGCCGGCTAGCCTTTAGTAGCCAGCACACGGCAAAAAGGTTGCGGCTCGCTTCCCTTCCTGCGAGCCGCCGGCCACCAACCAGTCGTTTTCCGGTTCAGCCGCCCGGGGCGTTGCGGCTCGTCCGGGCCATGAAACGCGGTTCGAGCTGGGACAGGTCGGCCGCGATCTGGGCCGCCTCGCCGAGGATGGCGTCGGGCGGATCCTTGATCTCGGTGGCCGACTTGAGCACGGGCTCGCCGAGCGCCGAGCGCCGGTTGTTCTCGCGCGCAAGCTGCTCCTGCGTCCGCGATTCCCGTTCGGCCTTGCGCTTGGTCAGGTTGAGCGACACCGTCTTCTCGCTCCGCATGGTCTCGATCGCCGCGATTTCCTTGATCGCAAACTGGAAGTTCGCGTCGTGCGCGACGCGGGCGTCGTGCGCGCGCTGCAGCTCGGGCAGCAGCGAGGCGTAGGCGCCTTCGCGGCGGAAATCCGCCGGGCGAATTCGGTTCCAAGGCAACGAACCATCCCGAGAGCTCTCGCCGACTTCCTCGGCGCTGATCGCGGAGGGCAGGGTGAGGTCCGGCATGACACCGCGATTCTGCGTGCTGTCGCCGGTCACGCGGTAATACATGCCGATCGTGACCGTGAGCTGCCCGTAGCCGGGGTCCTGCCCAAGCGCGTAGCGGTCCAGCGGATATAGGTTCTGCACCGAGCCCTTGCCGTAGGTTTCCTGGCCGATCACCAGGCCGCGACCGTAGTCCTGCATCGCCGCGGCGAAGATTTCCGAGGCCGAGGCGCTGAACCGGTCGACGAGGATCGTGAGCGGCCCGTCGTACGCGACCCCGCGGTCCTCCGATTCGAGCACCTCGACGCGGCCCCCCGTCTCGCGCAGCTGCACGACCGGGCCCTTCGGCACGAACAGGTTCACCAGGCCGATCGCCTCGGAGAGGTGGCCGCCGCCGTTCTCGCGCAGGTCGAGCACGAGTCCGTCGACGCCGCCATCGGCGCGGATCTCATCGAGCAGCCGACGCACGTCGCGTGTCGTGCTGCGGTATTCCTCGTCGCCGGCCGCGCGCGCGTTGTAGTCCTGGTAGAACGAGGGCACCGTGATCACGCCGACCTTGAGCGGCTTGTCGCCGCGCTGGATCGTGCGGATTTCCTTCTTGGCCGCCTGCGCCTCGAGCGTGATCTTCTTGCGCGGGAGCATCACGACGCGCTCCTGCGTCCCGGGCGGTGCATTGGCGGGCTGGATCTGCAGCCGCACGTGCGAGCCGTTGGGACCGCGAATCAGCTCGACGACGTCGTCCAGGCGCCAGCCCACGACGTCGACCATCTTGCCTTCCTTGCCCTGGCCGACCGCGAGGATGCGGTCCTGCGCCTTGAGCTCGCCGTTTTCCTGCGCGGAGCCGCCGGGGAGGATCTCCATGATCGTGACGTAGTCGTCGATCGACTGCAGCGACGCGCCGATGCCCTCATAGGAGAGGCTCATCTGGATCCGGTATTCCTCGGAGTTCCGCGGCGAGAAGTAGCTCGAGTGCGGGTCGAACACGTGGGCGAACGAATTCATGAAATTCTCGAACACGTCGTCCGCCGTGATCTGCTCGGAACGCTTGGCCACGCGCTCGTAGCGCTTGCGCAGCACGTCGCGCGCCTCGACCCAGGTCTTGTCGGTGAGCATCAGCGAGAGCGCGTCGTTCTTGACCCGCTTGCGCCACAGTTCGTCGAGCTCGGCCGAGGTCTTCGCCCACGGGGCGTGCTCGCGGTCGAACTCGAACGTCTCGTCGACGGTGAAGTCCGGCTCGGCGTCGAGCAGCTTCAGTGCGTGCGCCATGCGCTCGCGGTTGCGCTGCTGGAAGCGATTGAAGATCGCGAACGCGGGTTCGAGCCGGCCCGTGGTGACCGCGTCGTCGAGTTCGTAGCGGTATTTCTCGAACTCGGCCACGTCGCTCGCGAGGAAAAAGCTGCGCGTGCCGTCGATCGACTCGAGGTAGCGATCGAGCACGAGCGAGGAGACGGGGTCGTTGACGGGCGCCTGCCGGTAGTGCGAGCGCTCGAACATGCTGCTGACGAGCCGCGCGACCTTCGCGTGTCGCTCGGTCGGCGCGAAATCGGCCGTCGTGGCGTTGGCCGAGGCGGAGGGCGCCTTGGCCGTCCCCAGCAGCAGCGTGCCGACCGCGAGCACCGCGGCGGCGGCGATGGCCGCGCCGGCGCGAGTGACCGCCCGGCGACGGTGTGTGGCCGGAGCGTCCTGCAGCGTGCCGGTACGCGGCGTGGGGGACTGTTCGTCGTCAGCTGGCTGATACACTTCGCGCAACCTCGCCCGGCAGCGGTAGGCCCTGGGGCGGCCGGCGCGGCATCGGACCACGGACCGGGCATGGGAAGGCTGCCCGGAGACGGTGATTTGGACCTTCTAGGCTAGAGACACCCCCGACCCCAATCAAGGGCCGGGTCGACGCATCCGGGTGTCCGGACTTTTCCCTCTCACGACCTGCGAGCGTACCCCACGTGCGACCCCTGACCGTCCTGACCGGGATCGTACTCGGGTCGTCGGCGGCGACGACGTTCGGGCTGGGTGCAACGCTGGTCGTTTTCCTCGTTCTGTCCGGCGAAACGCCGCAATTCCGGCAGGAATTGCCGCTGCTGGCGGGGTATCTGGCCATCTTCGTCGGTTTGACCGCGCTGGCCGGGGTCAGTTTCATCGGCCAGGCCCGGCAGCGGCCCTGGCGGCGGTGGGCCCAGGCGGCGATGTGGGGGGCACTGGCCGCGCTGGCGGGGTTGTACTGGTGGACCAGGGGATAGGGGATAGGGGATGGCCAGAGCCGCGTAGCGCCGCTCCTCACTAACCCCTAACCCCTAACCCCTATCCCCTTAATCATGGTCGATTCGGTCCCACGCGCGCGGCTTCGAGAAGCCGGCGTCGTTCGAGTAGGGATCGCCGCCCGCCGTGCGCCGTTTGCGGGACTTGTCAGAGGCCTCGTCATCCGCCAGCGACAACTCCCCGGACTCGGGGTGGGCCGGTTTGCGGGGCGCGCCCTGGTTGTAGAGATCGCTGCGGCTCACCGTCACGTTGGAATCGCGATACCACGGCGGACGGCCGAGCAACTTGTCCCACCAGCGTTGCAGGCGCACGCGGAGGCTCATCGCGGCTCCACTCGTGGGCGCGTCACGGGCGTCGCGTGCGGCGCGGCCAGCCGCCACAGTCCACGCCAGACACCGACGATTGCGAGCGGCCCGAGGGCGAGCGACCACGCGTGCCAGCGCCACGTCGCGAGCCCGCGCGCGAAATCGCCGAAGAATCCGAGGGCCCCGCCCGCCGCGTAACGGCCGAACACGTACGTGCCGGTGAGGTACACGAGGAACGGCAACACGAGCACGCCGAACGCGAGCGCGGCCAGGAGCAGGTATCGGTCGTGACGCGGCGTCCAGTTCATGGTGCGATCGTGGGCATAAGCCGTATCCGCCGCAAGTGCCGTCATTGAGTATCATGACCGGATCACGTGCGGGACGGGTGCGGGGCTGGTCAGAACGATGGGCAGGGTGCGGACGGCAGTGATCGGCGTTGGCTATCTCGGCCGGTTCCACGCGCAGAAATACGCCTCGCTGCCGCTCGCGGAACTCGTGGGCGTCGTCGACGCCAGCGCCGAAAACCGCGACAGGGTCGCCGCGGAAACCGGCTGCCGGGCGTTCGCGGACTACCGGGAGCTGCTGGGCCAGGTCGATGCCGTCAGTATCGCGACCCCGACGCCCCTGCACTATCCAATCGCGCGCGAGTGCCTCGAGCGCGGCGTCCACGTGCTGGTCGAGAAGCCGATCACGACGACGCTCGAGGAGGCCCGCAGCTTGGTGGACCTTGCCGCGAGCACCGGGCGCATCCTGCAGGTCGGTCACCTCGAGCGATTCAATGCGGCGATCCTCGCGCTGCAAGGCACGCTGGGCACGCCGCGCTTCGTCGAGTCGCACCGCCTCGCGCCGTTCAAGGAGCGCGGCACGGACGACAACGTCGTGCTCGACCTCATGATCCACGACATCGACCTGATCCAGAGTCTCGTCGGTTCGCCGATCGTGTCGATCGACGCGGTCGGAACGTCGGTGTTCTCGGCCGGCCTCGACATTGCCAACGCCCGCATCCGCTACGCGAACGGGTGCGTCGCCAACACGACCGCGAGCCGCGTCAGCATGAAGGTGGAGCGCAAGCTGCGCCTGTTCCAGGACGACGCATACATCTCCATCGACCTGCAGCAGAAGGTGCTCACGATCGTCCGCAAGCCGCCGACCGATTCCGATGCCCCGCGCGGCCAGGTCGTGCTCGAGGAGCGCAGCTACGAGCAGGGCGACGCGCTCAAGCACGAGATCGAGGCATTCCTGCAGTCGATCCTCGACGGCACGCCGCCCGCGGTTTCGGGCGAGGACGGGCTGCGCGCGCTCGACACCGCCACCCGGATCACGCAGATGGTGCAGGACGCCACGCGGCCATGACCCGACGGTACTACGCAGGGCGTGACCATCGGCGCGCGCTCTCGGTCGAGGAACTGCGACGCCTCGCGCTGCGGCGGCTGCCACGGTTCGAGGCGGAGTACCTGGAGGGCGGCGCCGAGGACGAGGTGGCGCTGCGGCGAAACCGCTCGATCTTCGAACGCATCACCTGGGTGCCGCGCATGCTGGTCGGCACCGGCATCCCGGACCTCTCGCGCGAGATCCTGGGCGACGCGTTGCACATGCCGCTCGTGATCGCACCGACCGGCTTCAACGGCATGCTCTGGCCCGGGGGCGACCTCGCGCTCGCGCGGGCCGCCGATGCGGCCGGCATCGCGTTCACGTTGAGCACCGTGAGCAACTACGCGGTCGGCGCGATGAACCCGCAGCTCAAGACGCCGGCGTGGTTCCAGCTCTATCCGCTCAAGGACACGAAGACGTCAGACCTCATCATCGACAAGGCGCACGAGGCGGGCTGCACCAAGCTCGTCGTCACGGTGGACGTGCCCGCGCTCGGCGCCCGTGAGTGGGACCAGCGCAACTACCGGCGGCCCTTGAAGCTCAGCGCCTCGAGCATCCTCGACGTGCTGACGCACCCGCGCTGGCTCACGCAGGTGATGCTGCCGAAGGGTCCGCCCACGTTCGCGAACATCGCCGAGTTCCTGCCCGCGGGCGCGCAGTCGGCGCTGCAGGGCGTCCGTTTCATGGGGACCCAGATCAACCCGGGCCTCAACTGGGCCGACATGGAACGCATGCGTGGCCGCTGGAAGGGCAAGTTCGTGCTCAAGGGTCTGCTCTGCGTCGAGGACGCGCAGCGGGCCGCGGACATCGGTTGCGACGGGATCGTGCTCAGCAACCACGGCGGGCGGCAGCTCGACTCGTGCGTCACGGGCATCGAAGTCGTGGGGCAGGTCGCGGCCGCGGTCGGCGATCGCCTGACGATCCTCGTGGACGGCGGCTTCCGTCGCGGCAACGACGTGCTCAAGGCGCTCGCACTCGGGGCCGACGGCGTGATGATCGGCCGCGCCCCGCTGTACGGTCTCGCCGCCGGCGGGGCCGCCGGTGTCGAGCACGTGCTGAGCCTGCTGCGCATGGAGATGGAGCGGGCGCTGACCTTGCTCGGCTGCCACTCGCTCGACGAACTCGGGCCGCACTTGATTCGTTCCTGATCGCGATCCGCGCGCGGTCGGCCCGCTCGCCGCGCAGCCTGCAGGCGCCATACCCGGGAGAATCGATGAAAGCACTCGTTTGTCACACGCTGACGGGCCCGCAGGACCTCAAGCTCGAGCTGCAGTGGCCGGAACCCAAGGCCGGTCCCGGCGAGGTGCTCGTCGACGTCAAGGCGGCGGCGCTCAATTTCCCCGACGTGCTCATGACGCGCGGGCTGTACCAGGAACGACCGCCGCTGCCGTTCGTCCCGGGACTCGAATTCGCGGGCGTGGTCGCCGAGGTCGGCGAGGGCGTCACGCGCGTGCAGCCGGGCGACCGCGTCGTCGCCT
The DNA here is from genome assembly GCA_036277615.1 of Steroidobacteraceae bacterium. Lineage (GTDB taxonomy): Bacteria > Pseudomonadota > Gammaproteobacteria > Steroidobacterales > Steroidobacteraceae > RPQJ01. Next base: position 13,730 of record DASUMQ010000040.1, on the reverse strand, counting down.
ATTCCGGTCAGGCCGTGGCTGAGAAGGTTGCCGTGCGGCAGGAGTTCGTGATGCCCATGCCGCGCACGCTCGACTTCGTAGCGGCGAGCGGCGTGTGCCTCACCTATTTCACGAGCTATCACGCGCTGAAGCAGCGCGCGCAGCTGCAGCCCGGCGAAACCTTGCTGGTGCTCGGGGCGGGCGGCGGTGTCGGCACGACCGCGGTCGAACTCGGCAAGGTCATGGGCGCCCGGGTCATCGCGGCGGCGAGCACGGACGAGAAACTCGAGGTCGCGCGTTCGCTCGGCGCCGACCACCTGGTCAACTACTCCACCGAGGATGTCCGCGAGCGCCTCAAGCAGATCACGGGCGGCGCAGGCGTCGACGTCGTGTACGACCCGGTTGGCGGCGTGCTCACCGAGGCCGCCGTCCGCAGCCTGGCCTGGAAAGGCCGGTTCCTCGTGATCGGTTTCGCGGCGGGCGAGATCCCCAAGCTTGCCATCAACCTGCTGCTGCTCAAGGGCGCGTCGCTGGTGGGCGTGTTCTGGGGCGCGTTCGCGAGGCGCGAACCGCAGGTGCAGAGGCAGAACGTGCGCGAACTCTGGGAACTGTTCGAGGCCGGCACGCTCAAGCCCGTGGTGGGCCAGGTCTACGCGCTCGAAAACGGCGCCAGCGCGTTCGCGGCGCTCGAGGGACGGCAGGCAAAGGGGAAAGTGGTCATCCGCGTCGGCGGCTGAGCGGCGATCACGGTCGGCGGCCGGAAAGTCTCCGCGACGCGAATTGGGTCGTGCCTCAGGCGCGCGACGTTTGGGCCGATGCGATGCGCGGCGCGGAGATCGCGGTCAGGATGCCCTGCAGCAGACGGGTCGGCGTCGGCGGACAGCCGGGCACGACGACGTCCACCGGGATCACGTTCGAGACGGCGCCGAGGCTCGCATAACTCTCGCCGAACAACCCGCCGCAAGCGCCGCAGTCACCGACTGCGACGACCAGCTTCGGATCGGGCGTCGCGTCGTACGTGCGACGCAGCGCGACCTCCATGTGCCGCGAGACCGGGCCGGTCACGAGCAGCAGGTCGGCGTGGCGCGGGCTCGCGACGAAGCGGATACCGAGCGCCTCGACGTTGTAGAGCGGGTTGCCCAGAGCGTGGATCTCGAGTTCACAGCCGTTGCACGAGCCGGCATCGACCTGCCGGATGCACAGCGCGCGGCCGAGGATCTCGCGGATTCCACGTTCGAGACCTGCGCGAACCCGCAGCTCCTCGTCCGGCGCCGGCGGGGCCTCCGTGACGATTCCGACCTTCGCGATCTGTCGCAGTGTCTTGAGCATGGGCGCGTCAGAGGTCGTGGCCGCTGTAGGAAAGGTTGAAGGACTTATTGATCAACGGAAAATCCGGCACGATGTTGCCGATGATCGCGTGCTCGAGCACTGGCCAGTTGTTCCACGACGGGTCGTGCGGGTGACAGCGACGCACGGTGCCGCCGGGCCCCGCCTCGAGCGCGACTGCCACCGGGCCACGCCAGCCCTCGACCAGGCCGATGCCGTGTGATCCGTCCGTCGGTTCTGGCACGGTGGTTGCCACGAGCCCAGCCGTTGGCATTTGCGCGATGATCGCGCGCACCAGCCGCAGCGACTCCAGTGCTTCGTCGAACCGGACCGCCACGCGCGCGAGGACGTCGCCGTCACCGGAGCCAAACTTCCGCGGCCCGAGCGCGGCATACGGTTCGCAGGGCATGTCGCTGCGCAGGTCGAAGGCCTGCCCGCTCGCGCGTCCCGCGAGGCCGACCAGGCCGAGACGTGCAGCGAGCTCCGGCGTCACGGTGCCTGCGCCGACGAAGCGGTCACGGACGCCCGGGTGCTCGTCGTAGATTTCCCGCAGGCGGCGGACCTCCAGCACCAGGGAGACCGCACACTGCTCAAGCGCGGCCGCACCCTTGCTCGAAAGGTCGACGCGCACGCCCCCGGGCACGACGTAGTCGTTCAGGTAACGCTGGCCCAGCGCCCCTGCGGTCACACGCAGCAGGCCTTCCTTGAGGCGCAGGAACTGCGACAGGCCGAACGCGAAGCCGGCATCGTTGCCCAGCGCACCCAGGTCGCCGAGGTGATTCGCGGCACGTTCGAGTTCGAGCGCCAGGCCGCGCAGCCAGGCGGCGCGTGCGGGAATCCGCGTGGCCGTCATGCCCTCGAGGGCCTGGCAGTAGGCCCAGGAAAACGCGACCGCGGAGTCGCCCGAAACACGCGCCGCGAGCCGATGTCCGTCGCGGATCGGCAGCTCGGTGAAGCGTCGCTCGGTGCCCTTGTGGACGTAGCCGAGCCGCTCCTCCAGCCGCAGGACCTTTTCACCGACGACGGAGAAGCGGAAATGGCCCGGCTCGATGATTCCGGCGTGCACCGGGCCCACCGCGATCTCGTGCACGCCGTCGCCTTCGACGCGCACGAACCGGTAATCGTCGACGGATTGCGGCACGGCGGCGGGTCGCGCGCGTGTCGCGAGCGGCCACACGTCGGGGCCCCACGCGGCGTGTCGCAACCACGGGCGCCCGTCTGCATCCGTCGTCTCGATGCCGACCAGGTCACGCATGGCGCGCTGCATCCGGCTCGCCGCGGGGAACACGTCCTCGATGCCGGGGAAGGCTGCAGCGGTTCGGGCCGCGCGGGCCGTGGCGACCACCGCGCCGTCGTGCACGAGCACGATCATGTGCACGGCGCCCGCAGCTGTGCCCCACAAGGCGAGCAGTCGTCCGCCGGACGCGGCGGTGTCCTGCGCGAGGTCGCGCCACCCGGCAGCGTCGACGTCGACGCAACGCAGGCCGGGCGCCCCCGGCATCGGTCGCGCGTCGTGCAGCCAGCGACTCAAGGGCATTTCAGCCGCCTCCGATCATGCGCGCCGCGGCCCGATACCACTCCGCGAGGTAGGGAGGAATGTACAGGCCGAGCAGCAGGACCAGCGCGAGATGCGCGAACACTGGCAGCAGCGCGGGCTGGTGTGGCAGCCGCCGGCCCGTGGCCTCGCCGTAAACCATCGACTGGACGCGGCCGAAGATGGCCGCGAAAGCGACACCGAGCGCCACCAGCAGGATCGGCGTGGCCCACGGTTGCTGCTTCATCGCGGTCGTGAGGATCAGGAACTCGCTCGCGAAGACGCCGAATGGCGGCACGCCGAGGATCGCGAGCGATCCGAGCATGAGCCCCCAGCCGATCGTGGGATTCATCGCGAGCAACCCGCGGATGTCTTCCATGCGTTGCGAGCCGGCCTTCTGCGCCGCGTGACCGACCGCGAAGAAGATGGCCGACTTGGTCAGCGAGTGCACCGTCATGTGCAGCAAGGCGGCGAAGTTCGCCACGGCGCCGCCCATGCCGAAAGCGAACGTGACGATGCCCATGTGCTCGATCGACGAATACGCGAACAGCCGCTTGATGTCGCGTTGCCGCCAGAGAAAGAACGCCGCGAGCACGACCGACAGCAACCCGAAACCCATCAGCATGTTCGATGGCAGCGAGGACTGCAGCGAGCCCTCGACGAGCACCTTGCAGCGCACGACGGCATAGATCGCAACGTTGAGCAGCAGCCCCGACAGCACGGCCGACACGGGCGTCGGGCCCTCGGCGTGCGCGTCGGGCAGCCAGTTGTGCAGCGGCGCGAGCCCGACCTTGGTGCCGTACCCGACGAGCAGGAACACGAAGGCGAGCGAGAGCACCGTCGGTTCGAGCTCGCCCTTGACCGCGGCCAGGTCAGTCCAGAGCAGTGCCCTGACACCCTCCGCGCCGAGCACCTTCTCGGCCGCGAAGTAGAGCAGGATCGTGCCGAAGAGCGCCTGCGCAATCCCGACGCCGCAGAGGATGAAGTACTTCCAACCGGCCTCGAGACTCGCCGGCGTGCGGTACAGCGTCACGAGCAACACCGTCGACAACGTCGCGGCCTCCATGGCGACCCAGAGCAGGCCGAGGTTGTTGCTCGTGAGCGCCACCAGCATCATCGCCATGAACAGCTGGTACATGCTGTGGTACAGGCGCAGCCGCTGCGCATTGAGCCGGCCGTGCTCGATCTCCACGCGCATGTAGGGGCGGGAGAAGATCGAGGTCGTGAGGCCCACGAACGCGGTCAGCGCGACCAGGAACACGTTGAACGGGTCGATGAAGAACTGCTCGCGGCCGGCGAGCAGGTTGCCTTCGCCGATCACGCGCACCGTGAGCGCCGCGGCCGCGAGGAACGTTACCAGGCTCAGCGCGACGTTGATCTCGGCGGCGCGACGGCGGTGGCCCCACAGCGCGAGCAGCACCGACCCGCCGAGCGGCGTGGCGAGCAGTACCGCGAACTCCACTACTGGTCCTCCCTGAGCGATTCCAGGTGGTGCAGGTCGAGGCTGTCGAACTGCTCGCGGATCTGGAAGAAGAAGATGCCGAGCACCAGCACCGCCACGAGCACGTCGAGCGCGACGCCGAGCTCGACCACCATCGGCATGCCGTAGGTCGCGCTCATCGCGCCGAAGAACAGACCGTTCTCCATCGACAGGAACCCGACCACCTGCGACATCGCCTTGCGCCGCGTGATCATCGTGATGAACGCGAGCAGGATCACCGCGACCGCGATGCCGATCGCATTGCGTGTCGCCGTGCTGGCGAGCTCCGCGATCGGCTGCGCCAGTCCGAAGGCGAACACGACCGTCACCAGCCCGACCAGCATCGTCCCCGGCATGTTGAGCAACGGCTCCGTGTCCCAGTACACCTCGAGCCGGCGGATCAGCCGGTGCAGCAGCCACGGCAGCCCCACGACCTTGAGCGCCAGCGTCAGTGCCGCGGAGAGGTAGAGATGGTGCTGGCCCGTGCGCCACGCGAGCAGCAGCGTGGCGGCGCAGAGCAGTGTGCCCTGCAGCGCCAGCAGGTTCACGAGCGAGACGATGCGACGCTGGGACAGCATCGCGAACGACACGAGCAGCAGCAGGGCCGCGCAGGTGTTGAGCAGTTGCAGGTCGAGCGACGTGAAATTCACCGGTCAGGCCCCGAGCAGCAGGTGGACGAGCAGGCCGAGCACCGCGAACATGAACGCCGTGGCGAGGAACTCGGGCGCGCGGAACACGCGCAGCTTCGCCGAGACCGTCTCGAGCAGTGCGAGCCAGACGCCCGCCACCGCCAGCTTGCCGATCAGCACCGGGATCGAGAGCACAAGCGCCGCAGGGTCGGGCTCGCCGGTCGAGGCACCCCAGGGCACGAACAGCGCGAAGCCGATGCACGCGTAGTTGAACAGCTTGAGCGCGGCGGCCCACTCCATCAGCGCCAGGTGACGCGCCGAGTATTCGAGCAGCATCGCCTCGTGGATCATCGTGAGTTCGAGGTGCGTGGCCGGGTTGTCGACCGGGATGCGCGCGTTCTCGGCCAGCAGCACCATCGTGAACGCCACCGCGGTGAACGCGAGGCTGGGGAACAGCGCCGGCGCCTGCGTCGCGAGGCGCTCCGCGATCAACGGCAGTGCCGTCGTGGCCGAGAGCAGCGAGGCCACGAAGATGACCATCAGCAGCGCCGGCTCGGCCAGGAACCCCACCATCATGTCGCGACGCGCACCGAGCGTGCCGAACGCGGTGCCGATGTCCATCGCTGCAAGCGACATGAAGACGCGCGCCGTCGCGAGCAACCCGACCAGGGCAATCGCATCGGCCGCCGTGGTGAACGGGAGGCCGGTGCCCATCGACGGGATGATCGCCGCCGCCGCGACCATGGCGCCGAACACGACGTATGGCGCAGCACGGAAGAGCGGCGAGGCGCCGTCGGCAAGCACCGCGTCCTTGTGGAACAGTTTGCGGATGCCACGGTACGGTAACAGCAGGCTGGGCGCCCTGCGGTTCTGCAGCCACGCCCGGCACTGGTTGACCCAGCCGAGGAACAGCGGTGCCAGTGCGATGGCGGCCAGCACCTCGAGCAGCTGAGTGAGCCACGCGAGGCCGCTCACAGCACCACCGCGAGCAGCGTCACGAGCGTGATGAAACTGTAGGTCAGGTACGCGGAGATGCGCCCTTGCTGCAACCACGCGAGCGAATCAGCCATCCGCTGCACGCGACCGCCGAGCGGCTCGTAGACCAGCCGCCAGATCCTGTCGCCGACGACGACGCGGTAGCGCGGTGCACGGTCGAACGGCGAGGGCAGCTCGCGCTCCATCGAGAAGAACGCCTGGAAGATGTGCCGGATGGGCTGGCCGAAACCCTCGGCCGTGTCCTGCATCCTTGCATCCATTCGGGCGAATCCGCAGTCCCACGCCGGCGCGCGCCGCACGTCACGCCGGTAGACACGGCGCACCACGACCGACGTCGTGGCGAGCACCACCGCAATCACCGCGAGCAGCACGAGCGGCGCATACGACACCTGCCGATCCGGCAGGGGCGCCAGCATCCACCATGGCGATGCGCCCTGCGGCGGCACGCTGCCGATCAGTTGCGCCGTCGTGGCGCCGAGCGCGTCGATGACCTGTGTCGGAAACAGGCCGAGCAACACGCACCCGAGCGCCAGCCACACCAGGCCCAGTATCTCCAGGCGCCCCGCGTCGTGCGCGTGGGCGAGCCCCGGCTCGCGCGGTTGCCCGAGGAAGACCACGCCGAAGAATTTCACCATCACGTACGCCGCGAGTGCAGCGGCCAGCGCAACGATCGCGGCGCCGAGCGGCAACAGCATGTTCACGAACGGGTGCGGGACCTCGTGCGAGAACAGGAATGCCTGCAGCAGCAGCCACTCCGAGACGAAGCCGTTCAACGGCGGCAGCCCCGAGATCGCGAGCACGCCGACGAGCGTGAGCCAGGCGACCCAGGGCATGCGGTGGATCAATCCGCCCAGCCTGCCGAGGTTGCGCTCCCCGGTCGCGTGCAGGACGGCGCCAGTGCCGAGGAACAGCAAGCTCTTCATGAACGCGTGGTTCACGGCGTGATAGAGCACGGCCACCAGGGCGAGCGTGGCGAGCGCCTGCATGCCGACGCCATGGAACACAATGGCGAGGCCGATGCCCGTGAACAGCACGCCGATGTTCTCGATCGAGGAATACGCGAGCAGGCGCTTCATGTCGGTCTGCGCGGCCGCGAAGATCACGCCGAAGAGCGCCGTGGCCAGCCCGAGGGCCACTGGGACGAGGCCCCACCACCAGGCCGGCTCGCCGAGCAGGTCGAAGGTGACGCGCAGGACGCCGTAGACAGCGGTCTTCAGCATCACGCCGCTCATCAGTGCGGACACGGGCGACGGCGCCGCCGGGTGTGCCTCCGGCAGCCAGACGTGGGTGGGAAGCAGTCCGGCCTTGGCGCCGAAACCGAACAGGGCCAGGCCAAACGCGGCTGCCGCCCAGGCCGGCGAGAGTTCGGCGGCGCGCATCGCGTCGAACGTGAACTGCCACGTGCCGCCCTGCAGGATGCCGAAACTGAGCAGGATCGAGATGGCGCCAATGTGCGCGATCAGCAAATAGAGGAATCCCGCGCTGCGGATCTCGGGCAGGCCGTGCTGCGACGTGACGAGGAAGTACGACGACACCGCCATCGTCTCCCAGGCAACCATGAACGCGTACGCGTCGTCGGCCAGCAGCACGAAGCCCATGCTGGCGAGGAACAAGTGGTACTGCAGGCCGAGCACCCCGGGCGCCGTGCCTTGCCCCTTGCGGAAGTAGCCCCCCGCGAAAATCGATACGCCTGCCGAGGCGGCGCCGAGCAGCGCCAGGAACGTGCGCGAGAGGGGATCGAGCCGCAGGTGAAAGGGCAGGTCGGGCAGGCCGACCAGCAGCGTGACCCGCTCGGCAGGCAGGGCAAGGCTCGACCCCGCCACGATCGCGAGGCCGAGGCCGATGAGCGCCCCGAGCGGAAACAGGAGCCGGGCCACGAAGACGACGTTGCCGGGCCTGAGCATTCCGGCGGCGCCGACGACGATCCATCCGGTCAGCAGCACCAGGCAAGCGTCGAGGGGCGAGAGCACGGGCTCCATGTACGGGATTCTACTCCAATGTAAATTGCATTATAATCAAATGCACACCATAACGGAGTGTGTGCCGCGTGGCACTGGAAGACCGCACTGCCCGCCTGACCATCCTGATCGATCCGCGCAAGAAAGCGCTGTTCGAGCGTCTGTGTGCGGAGCGGGATACGACGCCTTCACAGGTCGTGCGGCAGATGATTCGCCGCTACATCGAGGAACACACCGGCGCACCGTGGACGGCCGACGTCGCAGACAAGAAGCGCAAGTAGCGCCACTCAGGCGCTGCCTGAGCCGTCACGCCTCCCCGATTCCCTCGAGCTCCGTGTGCACCTCCAGCCAGCGTTCCTCGACGCGCGCGATCTGGTCGATGACTTCCGCACAGCGCCGGCTGGTCGCCTGCACGTCGGGCGGCGGGGTCGCGGCGTAGTACGCCGGGTCCGCGAGCTTTGCCTCGAGCTCGCGACGCTCCGCCTCGAGCTTGCCGAGCTGCGTCTCGAGCTGCGTGGATTCCTTGACCAGCGGCCGCCGGCGCGCGAGTCGCTGCTGCCGGCCCGCGGCGGCACCTTCGCGCTGCGCCTTGCGCGACTCGCGTTGCGCATCGAGCTCGCCGATGCCGTCGGCGCCGGCGTTCGCGGCTTCGCGTCGGCCGACGAGCCATGCAAGGTAGTCATCGAGGTCGCCGTCGAACGGCACCGCGCGGCCGTCGGCCACCAGCAGGAAGCTGTCGCAGACCGTGCGCAGCAACGCCCGGTCGTGCGAGACCAGCACGAGGCTTCCCTCGTACCCGGCCAGCGCGCGCGTGAGCGCGTGTCGCATCTCGAGGTCGAGGTGGTTGGTGGGTTCGTCCAGCAGCAGCAGGTTGGGTCGCCTGCGCACGATCAGCGCGAGCGCGAGTCGCGATTTCTCGCCGCCCGAGAACGGTTCGATGGGCGCGTCGGCCACGTCGCCGCGGAAGTCGAAGCCGCCGAGAAAATTGCGCAGGTCCTGCTCGCGCGCCCGCGGGTCCTGGCGCGACAAGTGCCACAACGGCGAGGCGTCGCCATGCAGCTGCTCCACCTGGTGCTGCGCGAAGTAGCCGATCTCCAGGCCGTGGCCCTCGACGCGACGGCCGCCCAATAACGCGAGGTCGCCTGCGAGGGCCTTGACCAAGGTCGACTTGCCGGCGCCGTTAGGTCCCAGCAGGCCGAGCCTCGTCCCCGACCGCAATGACAACGAGACGGAATCGGCAACGACGCGGTCGCCGTAGCCGAGCCGAGCGTCGTCGAGGGCGAGCAATGGATCGGGGGACCGCGCCGGCGCCGGGAACTCGAAGTCGAACGGCGCATCGACGTGGGCGGCGGCGACTCGCTCGAGCCGATCGAGCGCCTTGAGCCGGCTCTGGGCCTGGCGCGCCTTGGTCGCTTTCGCCCGGAATCGCGCAACGAACGCTTCCATGTGCGCGATCTCGCGCTGCTGCTTGTCGTAGAGCGATTGCTGGACGGCGAGGCGCGCCGCCTTCTGCACCTCGAATGCGCTGTAGTTGCCGGGATAAAGCGCCAGGCGCGCGCGTTCCAGATAGGCCACGTGCGTGACCGTGCCGTCGAGAAAGTCGCGATCGTGCGAGACGAGCAGCAGCGTGCCGCGGTATTGCGCGAGCCACTGTTCGAGCCAGACCACTGCATCGAGGTCGAGGTGGTTCGTGGGCTCGTCGAGCAGCATAAGGTCGGCCCGACTCACCAGTGCCTGCGCGAGGTTGAGTCGCATGCGCCAACCACCCGAGAAGGCAGCCACCGGCCGCTCGAGATCCGTCGGCACGAAGCCGAGGCCGGCCATGAGTGCGGCGGCGCGTGCCCGCGCGCTGTAACCGTCGATGCCGGCGAGCCGTGCGTGCAGTTCGGCCAGCGCATGACCGTCGTGGGCCGCGTCGGCGCGAACGATCGCCTGCTCGACCCCACGCAGTTCCTCGTCGCCGTCGAGCACGAACTCGATCGCGGGCTGCGGCAGCGCGGGCGTCTCCTGCGCGACCGACGCGATGCGCCAATCACGGGGCAGGTCGCAGTCACCGGCCTCGGCGTGCAGTTCCCCGCGCAACAGCGCGAACAGGCTGGACTTGCCGCTGCCATTGGCGCCGACCACCCCGACGCGCCATCCCGCGTGGATCTGCAGCGACGCTCCCTCGATCAGGCGACGGACGCCGCGGGTCAGCGTGAGGTTTCGAAGCTGGATCAAGGCGAGCGGGGCGCGGTGGCGTGCAGGGGGCGCGCATTCTCCCACAGCCGGGTTTTTGGCGGCCCGCGTCGAAGTACGGCACAATTCCCGGCTCGTCAGCCTGCCCGGCCACGCCGGCGCCCGGAGTTACCGATCCCGATGTCCCGAATCCGTTCCGTTCTCGCGCTCTGTGCGTTGAGCCTGTGCGCCGGTATCGCGCACGCGCAGAGCACCACGCCTGCCGTCTCGAACCTCATCGCGTTCAGCATTTCCAACCCGACCGGCAACCTCGCGCTCGGCGCCGACGGCGCGATCTACGGCGTCAGTGCACCGGGCACCTCGGTCGCCGGCGGTCTCATCTACCGGGCCGCGATCGATGGTTCGTCGATCCAGACGGTGTTCCAGATCGATCCGGCGCAGGGTTTGCAGCCACTGGCCGGGCTCACGCTCGGCAGCGACGGCCTGTTCTATGGCACGACACGGTTTGGAAGCGTCAACGAGACGTCGACGACCGGGACCGTGTTCCGCATGACGCAGTCAGGCACCGACTTCACGGTGATTCATCGCTTCGCGACGGCGACTGCGACGAACGCGAATTTGAGCGCGATCAACATCGACGGTGCGTATCCGGAGGCCGAACTGACCGAAGGGTCGGACGGCTACCTCTACGGGGTGACCCGCGCCGGCGGCCCGAACGGTACCGGCGCCGTGTTCAAGGTGTCGCGCGACGGCGCCGACTTCCAGGTGCTGCACACGTTCGCGGCCGACACCGACACCACGACGTCCGGGCTGGTCATAACCGTGGACGGAGCGGCGCCGGAGGGCCAGCTCGTGCAGGGCGTGGACGGGTTGCTGTACGGCACGACGTCGCTCGGCGGCGACAACGGGCGCGGCGTCGTGTTCCGACTCGCCACCGACGGCAGCGGGTTCCAGGTGCTGCACACGTTCAGCGCAACGACCAACGACACGACGACGGGCCAGCCTGAGAATGCGGACGGCGCAATCCCGGTCGCGGGGCTCACCGACGGCGGCGACGGGTTCTTCTACGGTGTGACCAGTGTCGGCGGCACCGAAGGCGTCGGCGTGGTGTTCGCGATCTCTCCGGACGGCGGCACGTTCACGGTGTTGCACCATTTCGACGGCACCACCGGCTCGTCGCCCGCCGTGGAGTTGCTGCTCGGCACCGACGGCAAGCTCTACGGGACCACGGAGTCGGGCGGGGTTACGTCGGCCAATGCAGTGTCGACGTTCGGCACGATCTTCTCGATCGAGCGCGCCGGCACCGGCTTCACGCGCCTGCACACCTTCGACGGCTCGGCGGGCGCCACGCCGGGCAGCAGCCTGGTGCAGGTGGGCGACGCGGATTTCATCGGGACGACCACGAGCAGCGGGCGTTGCGGCTACGGCGCGCTCTACCGTTACAAGGGTGACGGCACGGCGATCGACGGCGACGACCGCTGTGGACGTCGGCGGAACAACAGCGGCGGTGGCTACGGCGGTCCCGCGCTGGTGCTGCTGCTCGGGTCACTCGCCTGGCTGCGGCGCAAGGTGACCTGACACGCGATCGAACGGGAGTAGGCCATGGCGACTGCACTGACCCATCATCGGACCTGTTCCCTGTGTGAAGCGATGTGCGGCATCGTCGTCGAGCACCGCGATGGTGAGGTGCTCTCGATCAAACCCAACCGCGACGACGTGCTCAGCCGTGGCCACATCTGCCCGAAGGCCGTCGCGCTGAAGGACGTGCACGAGGATCCCGATCGGCTGCGCCGGCCGCTGCGTCGGACGCCGGACGGGGGCTGGGAAGAAATTTCCTGGGCTGCTGCGTTCGACGAGGCGACGACACGCCTGGGGGCGGTGCGTGCGCGGGAGGGCAGCGACGCGATCGCGATCTACGCCGGCAATCCGACCGTGCACAACCTCGGCGCGATGCTCGGCATCGGCAACTTCATCCGCGCGATCCGCACGAAAAATCTCTATTCGGCGACGAGCGTCGACCAGCTGCCGCACATGGTGGCCTCGTGGGCCATGTTCGGGCACCAGTTCCTGCTGCCTGTGCCCGACGTCGATCGCACGCAGCTGTTCGTCTGCATTGGCGGCAACCCCGTGGCCTCGGCGGGATCGATCATGGGCGCGCCAGGGTTCGAACGCCGGATCGACGCGTTGCGCGCCCGCGGCGGCCGTTTCGTCGTGATCGATCCGCGTCGCACCGAGTCGGCCGCAATCGCGGACGAATATCTCGGCATCCGGCCGGGCACCGACGTCTACCTGCTGCTCGCGTTGTTGCACGAGGTCTTTCGCAGCGGTCGCGCCGGGCTCGGACACCTCGCGTCGTTCGTCGACGGGCTCGATACATTGCGCGAGGCCGTCCTCGGGTTCGATCCGGCGATGCTCGCGGCGCGCGCGACGATCCCGCAGGCCCGGATCGTCGCGTTGGCCCACGAACTGCTCGACGAACCGCGCGCCCTGGTCTATGGCCGCGTCGGCGCCTGTACGCAGGAGTTCGGCGGGCTCACGCTCTGGCTGATCTATTGCCTCAATGCCGTCACGGGCCACCTCGACCGCGAGGGCGGCATGATGTTCGCCGAACCCGCCGTGGACCTGACACAGGCCTACGGATCGGCGGGTCACTACGGCAAGTGGCGCTCGCGCGTGCGCGACCTGCCCGAGTTCGGGAACGAGTTGCCGGTCGCGGCCCTCGCCGAGGAGATCACGACGCCCGGGAAGGGGCAGATCCGGGCGCTCGTCACCTTCGCCGGCAACCCGGTGCTCTCGACCCCCAACGGCGGCCGGCTCGACGCGGCGCTCGCACAGCTCGAGTACATGGTCGCCATCGATTTCTACCTGAACGAGACCACGCGGCACGCGCACCTGATCCTGCCGCCCGCGAGCCCGCTCGAGCGCAGCCACTACGACATCGCGCTGAGCGGCTTTGCCGTGCGCAACGTGGCGAAGTTCTCGCCGGCGTTGTTTCCGAAGCCCGCGGACGCGAGGCACGATCACGAAATCCTCCAGGAACTGACTCGTCGGCTACGCAAGCGACCGTCGACGGCCGCGGCACGCGTCTCGCTCGCGTTCAAGGACAGGCTCGCTGGACGACTGGGGCCCGACGGCGCACTCGATTGGATGCTGCAGACCGGTCGCTACGGCGTGCCGCACGCCGGGGCATGGAAGCTGCTGTCGCAGCTGCCGGGCTTTGGTGGCCTGCGCAAACAGCTCAGGGCCGACGGCCGGCGCCCGGTCGGGCTGTCGCTGTCACGCCTGCGGAGCGCTCCGAACGGCGTCGACCTCGGGGCGCTGGAACAGGCCTTGCCGCGCCGGCTCGCGACACGCGACAAGCGCCTGCCGCTGGCGCCGGCGATGTTCGTAGCCGACCTGGCCCGCGCCGCGCAGGCGCTCGACCGCCCGGTCCCGTCGCTGTCGCTGATCGGCCGTCGTCACGTGCGCAGCAACAACTCCTGGATGCACAACAGCCAGCGGCTCGTAAAAGGCAAGCCGCGCTGCACTTTGCTGATCCACCCCGCCGATGCGGCGCCGCGCGGCATCGTCGACGGCGCGACCGTGCGAGTGACGTCGCGCGTGGGCCGAGTCCAGGTGGTCGCCGAAGTCACGGGCGACATCCAGCCCGG
>DASUMQ010000039.1:0-3178 GCA_036277615.1 Steroidobacteraceae bacterium | reverse complement strand
GGGGTCGCCGCCGCGCGCGGCGACGAAGAACGGCCAGTCGAGCGCGCGCTCGAGTTCGAGCAGCGCGGTGGCCGCGATGATCGGCGGAAACGCGAAGATGATCATCACGCCGACGACGAGCATGGCCCACGCGTACACCGGCATCTTGTCGAGCGTCATGCCGGGCGGACGGGTTCGCAGAATGCCGACCACGATCTCGATCGCGCCGGCGATCGCCGAGATTTCGATGAAACCGATCCCGAGCAGCCAGAAGTCCGAGCGCAGCCCGGGCGAGTACTCGGAGCTCGTGAGCGGCGGGTACATGAACCAGCCACCGTCCGGCGCGAGGTCGAAGAACAGCGTGCCGAAGAAGACGAGCCCGCCGATCGCGTAGGCCCAGTACGCATAGGCGGAAAGGCGCGGGAAGGGCAGGTCGCGCGCGCCGAGCATCGCCGGCAGCAGCAGGATGCCCACGGCCTCGATCACGGGCACGGCGAACAGGAACATCATGATCGAGCCGTGCATCGTGAACAGCTGGTTGTACAGGTCGTGCCCGACGAGGTCGTTCATCGGTACGGCCAGCTGCGTGCGCATGAGCAGCGCGAGCACGCCCCCGAGCACCAGGAACAGCAGCGCGGTGCCGACGTAGAACAGGCCGATGTGCGTGTTGTTGACCGCGGACAGCAGTCGCCAGCCGCGCGGCGGCTGCCACGCCCGCTCGAGTCGCGCCAGTTCGTCCGGCGGTCGCGGCAACGGGTTCGGCAGCGGCCGTCCGCGTCCCTCCGTGCTCATTCCAGGCTCCCGAGCCACGCGCTGACCGCGCGCAATTCCACGCCGGTGAACTCGCGCGCGGACGGCATGTGGTTGCCGTGCTTCAGGTCCTGCGCGCCCGCGATCCAGCCGGCCATCGTGCCCTCGTGATTGCCGAGCACGCCGGCCGCGAGCGAAAGCCGGCTGCCCACGTGCGTGAGGTCGGGCCCGCGTGCGCCCCGGGCGGCCGTGCCCCGGACGGTGTGGCACTCGGCGCACTCACCCCGCATGAACGCGTCGTGACCGAGTGTGAGGAACGGATCCGTTGGCGCGGTCGCGGGCCGTGCCTGCTGTTCGAGCCAGGCGCGAAACTCGGGCTCCGGCACGACCACGACGTAGAGCGCCATCAGCGCGTGCTGGCCGCCGCAGTATTCCGCACACTGGCCCCGATGGACGCCAGGCGCGGAGGCGCGCAGCACGAGCCGGTTCACGCGACCTGGGATCATGTCCACCTTGCCCGCGAGCGACGGCACCCAGAAGCTGTGGATCACGTCGGTGGTCTCGAGCAGCAGTTCGACCGGCTGGCCCGCGGGCAGGCGCAACTCGTTCGCGAGCGGCACGCCCGCGACGCCCGTGCCGGGGCCCCAGTAGCGCACCTCCCACCACCATTGCTTGCCCGTCACCTCGATGCGGACGGGACGTTCGGTGCCGAACGGCGCCGCCAGCGCGCGGGCACCGCTGCTGATGCAATCCAGGACGAAGCGCAATGGCCCGCGCGAGTTCATGTCGGCGAGTGTGCCGCCCACGGCGAACCCGTACAGCAGCAGCACCGACAGGACGACGACCGGCAACACGACGCCGCCCCCGAGGACCCAGCGCCGCGCGTCGACGCGCCCTTCCGGCGAGAACACGGCGCGCAACAGCAGACCCATGACGAGCAGGAACAGCACGGCACCGCCGACGAACAGCGCTGCCGTCAGCTCCGAGATCAGCGCCGCACCGCTGCCGGGGGCCGGGTGCAATGCGGACTGGATCCCTGGCTCGTTCATTCCAGCCCGTACAGGTAGGCCGCGATATCGCGCGCCTCCGCCTCGGTAACTCCGACCGCGGGCATCGCGGTTTCGGGTTTCATGCGTGGAGGATCGACCAGCCAGCGCACCAGCACCTCCGGCGTGTTGGCAAAGCGCCCGGCGAGGGACGCGCGCTGCCGGAAGTGGTCGAGCGGCGGTCCGACGTGACTCCGCACGCCACGCACACCCGGGATCACGTGGCAGGCGCCGCACTCGAGGCGTGCGATCGCCGCACGTCCCCGCTCCGCGTTGCCGCCGGGCACGCGGGGCGGATCGTCGGCGGCGCAGCCGACGGCGGCGAGCGAGACAGCCATCGCGGCGAACGCACGACGACGACTCAAGTCGGCCCCTTCGGCGCGTCCACGGGAGGCGCGTGCGAGAACAGGTACCGTGCCATCGCTCGCGCGTGTTCGGCGGGCACGTCGAGGTCCGGCATCAAGGTGCCGGGACTGACCTGCTGCGGGTCACGGATCCAGCGCTCGAGGTTCTCCCGCGTGTTCGGCAGCACGCCGGCGATGAACGCGCGCCGTGCCCAGTTCCGCAGGGGCGGCCCCGCGTAGGTTTCCGGGCCGACGACACCCTCGATCACGTGACACGAGTGGCAGGCGTACTGACGCAGCAGCGTCGGACCGACGGCCTCCGCGGACGACGATGGCAACGTTTCGCGTTGGTTGCATCCCGCGGCTCCTGCGCTGCGCGCCGCGTAGTCGGCCGGGCTCAGCGTGGGCAGCACCTTCAGGAACGCGACGGTCGCCCACAGATCCGCGTCCGCGAGCCGGTACTCCCACGCCGGCATGCCGGTCATGCGCACGCCCTTGCGCGTGACGTAGTACAGCCACTCGGCTCGCCATTCGCGGGCCGCGTGGGCGAGGCTGGTCGGGATCGGCAGCATGCCGAGCGCCGCCGCCCCGGGCGCGACACCCGGCGCGCCGTGACACTGTGCGCAGTGCTGGGCATAGCATGCGAGCCCACGGCCGACGAGCGCGGGATCGTCGAGCGGTGGCGCCTCGATGTCGTCGGCGGATTCGCGGACCGAGAAGTGCAGCCCCGCGTCGAGCAGGCGATGCGTCACCAGGAAATGCTGCTTCGTGGCCGCCGTGCTCACCGTGCCTGAGAGCAGTACGACGCCACCGACCAGTGCACCGACGATCACGAGTCCGATCGCACCGGCAGCGACCAGCAGCGCGTGGAACTTTCCGTGTTCGCGCCGGCGGGCGTCGTCGTGGCGTGCCACCCGGCTCCTCCTGCCGACGTGCGATCCTTCCAGATAGCGCAGGCAAGCGATTCGCGCTGTCGCTGCGTACCCCGGCTTCGCGCGGGAGCCGTCTCACGTCCGCGCCACAAACGTGACGAGGACGCTATTGGATTACATCTCCCGA
>DASUMQ010000038.1:0-6433 GCA_036277615.1 Steroidobacteraceae bacterium | reverse complement strand
TTCCTCGCGTTCTACTGGGTGCTGCTCGAGAGCGTCGAGATGCGCCAGGCGCCGTTCATGGGCTGGATCCAGGACCTCTCGTCGAAGGATCCGTTTTTCGTGCTCCCGATCCTGATGGGCGTGGCGATGTTCGGGCAGTTCAAGCTGAACCCGGCGCCGCCCGATCCGATGCAGGCCAAGATCTTCGCGCTGATGCCGATCATCATGACGGTGATGATG
Source organism: Steroidobacteraceae bacterium (assembly GCA_036277615.1). Classification (GTDB taxonomy): domain Bacteria; phylum Pseudomonadota; class Gammaproteobacteria; order Steroidobacterales; family Steroidobacteraceae; genus RPQJ01. The sequence goes on along the minus strand of DASUMQ010000038.1, from coordinate 6,214 downwards.
GCGTGGTTCCCGGCAGGGCTCGTGCTCTACTGGCTCACCAACACGCTGCTCTCGATCGCGCAGCAGTGGAACATCAACCGCGTGGTCGAGATCGAGGCGAAGAAGCGCGGCAGCCGCCCGGCCGAGTAGATGGGGCCGGACCCCCGTTAAGCCCGGCGTCCAGCGGGGCCCGACCTCGAGGTTCCATGCACCCGGGCACGGACACGATCGCCGCCATCTCGACCGCACCGGGACGCGGCGGCGTGGGCATCGTGCGCGTCTCGGGTCCCGGCGTGAAAGCGATCGCCGCGGCGTTGCTCGGTCGCGTACCCGAACCACGCCGCGCCGGGTTGCACGAGTTCACGGACGAGACGGGCGCCCCGATCGACCAGGGGCTCGCGCTGTACTTCCCGGCGCCACATTCCTACACGGGCGAGGACGTCCTCGAACTGCACGGTCACGGCGGCCCCGTGGTCATGGACTTGTTGCTGCAGCGCCTGCTGGGCCTCGGCGCGCGACTGGCGGCTGCGGGCGAGTTCACGCAGCGCGCGTTCCTGAACGACAAGCTCGACCTCGCCCAGGCGGAGGCGATCGCCGACCTGATCGACAGCGGCTCGGCGCAGGCGGCGCGCGCGGCGCTGCGCTCGCTGCAGGGCGAGTTCTCGCGCCAGGTCCACGGACTGTCCGAGCGTGCGCTGGAACTGCGCATGTGGATCGAGGCCGCGATCGACTTCCCGGAAGAAGAAATCGACTTCCTCGCCGACCGCGCGCTCGGCGAGCGGATGGACGACCTGCGCCGACGCTTCGGCGAACTGGCCGAGACGGCGCGGCAGGGAGCCCTGCTCAGGGATGGCCTCACGGTCGTGATCGCCGGGCGCACGAATGCGGGCAAGTCGAGCCTGCTCAACCGCCTGGCAGGCTACGACGCCGCAATCGTCACCGCGATCCCGGGCACCACGCGCGACGTGTTGCGCGAACGGATTTCGATCGACGGCCTGCCGTTGCACGTGCTGGACACGGCCGGCCTGCGCGAGTCGCAGGACACGGTCGAAGTCGAAGGCATCCGACGCGCCCACGCTGAGATGGCACGCGCCGACCGCGTCCTGTTCGTCGTCGACTCGGCGGACACCGAGGCCGTCCGCGGTATCGATGCCGACCTTGCCCGGCTGCCGTCCGATGTGCCCCGAACCCTCGTCTTCAACAAGATCGACCACAGCGGGGAATCGGCCCGGCTGGACGCGGGCGCGGACGGCTCGGCGCGGGTGTACGTCTGTGCGGCGACCGGCGCGGGCCTCGACGCGTTGCGCCAGCACCTGAAGGACTGCGTCGGCTTCCATCCTGCGGCGGAAGGGGCGCTGTCCGCCCGCACCCGGCAACTCGACGCCCTGCGCCGGGCCCGGGCTCACGTCGAGACGGCGCACCGCCTGCTGACCGACCGGCACGCGGGCGAGTTGGTGGCGCAGGAACTGCGCGACGCGCACCAGGCGCTCGGTGAGATCACGGGCGACGTCTCGAGCGACGACCTGCTCGGGAAGATCTTCTCGAGCTTTTGCATCGGCAAGTAGCAGCCCTGCTCCGCTATGATTGTCGACCCGGCGCGCGACCCTGCCGCGCCGCATCGGCTACCGAGGATCGGGCCATGAAGCAGCTCTCCGGCGCGGATTCGATGTTCCTGCAGTTCGAGCGCGGCAACCAGTTCATGCACGTCGCGTCGCTCTCGGTCTACGACCCGTCGACGGCACCGGACGGCGGCGTACGCTTCAAGGACGTGCTGCGCTTCTTCGCGACCCGCGTCGCGCAGTTCCCGCAGTTCCGCCGGCGGCTCGTGTCGCTGCCGCTGTCGCTCGACCGGCCGTACTGGATCGAATCGCCGACCATCGACGTCGAGTTCCACGTGCGCCACATCGCGTTGCCACACCCCGGCGACTGGCGCCAGCTCTGCATCCAGGTCGCGCGGCTGCACTCGCGCCCGCTCGACCGCAGCAAGCCGCTGTGGGAGGCCTACATCATCGAAGGCCTGCACAACGTGCACGGCGTGCCACCGGGCAGCTTCGCGCTCTATACGAAGCTCCACCACGCGATCATCGACGGCGAATCGGGCACCGAGCTCATGAAGGCGCTGCATTCGCTGTCGCCCGAGCCGGTCGACTTCGAGGAGGAGGGGCGCAACGCCGCGGGTGTCTTCCACGCCGACCGCGACCCGACGCTGATCGAGCTCTATTCGCGTGCCCTGATTCACGGCGTGCAGCGTGTCCCCACCATGGCCCGGTTCTCGCTCGACACGGCCCGCAAGGTCGTGTCGCTCGGCGGCGAGGCGCTCACGAAGTTCCGGCGCGAAGGCGAGGGCAGCTTGTTGGGCAACGTGCGGTCGCTGCTGTCGGGCGACCTCAGTTCGCTGTTGCCGCGCATGCCGCCGCAGACGCGCTTCAGCGGCAACGTCACCGCGCACCGCGTGTTCGAGGCCGTCTCGTTCCCGCTCGCGGATTTCCGCAAGATCCGGCAGCAGGTGCCGCGGGCGACCATCAACGACCAGTTCCTCTGCATCGTCGGCGGCGCACTGCGCGCGTACCTGTCCGACAAGAACGAGTTACCCGAAACCTCGATGGTGGCGATGGTGCCGATGACGCTGCGCGGCCCCGAGAAGGGCGGCGATCGCGGCAACCAGGTCGGCTTCACGCTGATGACCGTGCACACCGAGATCGAGGACGCGCTCGATCGCCTGCGCGCGGTCGTGGACTCGGCCGAGAAATCGAAGCGCCTCACCGACGCGATCGGCAAGGAAATCGCGCGTGACCTGCTCGAGAGCCTGCCGAGCATCATTGCCGACCCGCTGATGCGTAACGCGCAGGTACCGCGCATCGGCCTGGTCGTTTCGAACGTGCGCGGGCCGGACGTTCCGCTCTACATGGCGGGCGCGCAACTCGTGAATTACGTGCCGATCAGCATCGCGATCGACGGCATGGGCCTCAACGTCACCGGATTCAGTTACGCGGGCAACATGTGGATCTGTGCCGTGTCGTGCCGCGACATGCTGCCCGACCCGGCCTTCTTCGCCGACTGCCTGCGCGCGAGCTTCGACCAGATGAAAGAAGCCGCGCTGCGCGAGGCCGCGTTCGTGCTCGACGCCGGCGAGGTCGCGGCCGACGGCGCGCTCGATGGCGAGGTCGCGCGCGCGGCGCGGCTCAAGCGCAAGAAGAAAAAGGCGCCCGCGACCACGCAGGCCGGTCCCCGGGGCACGCGCAAGGCTCGGAAGCCCGCCCGGCGCTCCCCGCGCGACCTGACGGCCGATGCGAACGCGTGACCGCATGCCCGCCGAATTGCGGCGGGTGCTCGAGGAACTCTTCGGCGATTCGGTCGACGACGTCGTGTTGCACGAGCGATCGCTGTTTGCCCGGCTGCACGGCCGGGCGCGCGCGACGACGCGTCGCAACGCGATCTACCTGCGCGGCTCGCTCGAGGAGTTTTTTGCCGATCCCGAACTGATGCTCCACGAATATTTCCACGTGCTGCGCCAGTGGAACCGGGGCCGGATGAGCCTCCGGGGCTACCTGGCCGAGTGGTGGCGCCACGGCTACTGGGAAAACCGGTACGAGCGCCAGGCCCGGCGGTTCGTCCGGCTGCGTCTCGCCGCGTTCCGGCGCGCGCTGGTAGGATCCGCGCCCGGCTTCGAGCCGACGCGTCGATTCAACCTGCTCGACCACTCGAACTGACCCGCATGCGCTTCACTGAATCCTTCGACGTCATCGTAGTGGGCGGCGGCCACGCCGGCACCGAGGCCGCGCTGGCGGCGGCCCGGATGGGCTGTCGCACCTTGCTCGTGACGCAGAGCATCGAGGCGCTCGGCCAGATGAGCTGCAATCCGGCGATCGGGGGCATCGGCAAGGGGCACCTGGTCAAGGAAATCGACGCGCTCGGCGGGGCGATGGCCCGCGCCACCGATCGGGCCGGGATCCAGTTCCGGACCTTGAACGCCAGCAAGGGGCCGGCGGTCCGCGCGACGCGGGCGCAGGCCGACCGGACGCTGTACCGGAAGGCGATCCGCGCGATCGTCGAACACCAGCCGAACCTCTCGCTGTTCCAGGCCGAGGTCGCGGACCTGCGGCTCGAGCACGGTCGCGTGGCGGGCATCGCCACGGCGGTCGGGCTCGAGTTCGAGGCGCCCGCCGTCGTGCTGACGGTCGGCACGTTCCTGGCCGGCAAGATCCACGTCGGCCTGCAACAGTCGCCGGGCGGTCGCGCAGGGGATCCGCCCTCGAACCGACTGGCAGCGCGCCTGCGTGAGTTGCCACTGCGCGTCGGACGCCTGAAGACGGGAACCCCACCGCGAATCGACGGCCGGACGATCGATTACGACGGCCTGGTGGTGCAACCCGGCGACGAGCCGACGCCGGTGTTCTCGTACCTGGGCTTGCGCAGCGAACATCCGCGCCAGGTCCCCTGCCACGTCACGCACACCAACGAGCGCACGCACGAGCTGATCCGCGCGGGCACGGAGCGTTCGCCGTTGTTCACGGGCGTGATCGAGGGCATCGGCCCGCGCTACTGCCCGTCCGTCGAGGACAAGGTCGTGCGGTTTGCCGACAAGACGTCGCACCAGGTCTTCATCGAACCCGAGGGCCTCGACACGCACGAGGTCTACCCGAACGGCATTTCGACCAGCCTGCCGTTCGACGTGCAGCAGGCGTTCGTGCGCAGCATTCGCGGCTTCGAGCACGCCCACATCACTCGGCCCGGGTATGCGATCGAGTACGATTTTTTCGACCCCCGCGACCTGCAGCCGACGCTCGAGACCAAGGTCATCCCGGGGCTTTATTTCGCCGGCCAGATCAACGGCACGACGGGATACGAGGAGGCGGCCGCGCAAGGCCTGCTCGCCGGCATCAATGCAGGATTGCGCGTGCGCGAGCGCGAGGCCTGGTGGCCGAAGCGTGGCGATGCCTACCTGGGCGTGCTGGTCGACGACCTGATCACGCGCGGGGCACCCGAACCGTACCGCATGTTCACGAGTCGCGCGGAGTATCGGCTCACGCTGCGCGAGGACAATGCGGACCTGCGGCTGACGCCGCCCGGGCGCGAACTCGGCCTCGTCGACGACGAGCGCTGGACCTTGTTCGAGCGCAAGCGCGACGCCGTGGCGGGCGAACTCGAGCGGCTTGCACGGGCGTGGGTGCGCCCCGGCACGGCCGTGGCCACGTCGCTGAGCGAGGCGCACGGGCTGTCGGTCGCACGCGAGCAGCGCGCGTTCGACCTGCTGCGGCGCCCCGACGTGCCCTACGCGATGCTCGATGCCGCGCTCGGCGGCGGCAGCGACGACTGGCGCGACGATGAGCGCCTCGCCGTGCAGGTGCCGCTGCAGGTCGACGTGCAGGCGAAGTACACGGGCTACATCGACCGCCAGCACGAGGAGATCGAGCGCCAGCGGCGCCACGAAGACACGCGCCTGCCCGACTCACTCGACTACGCGCAGGTGCGTGGACTGTCCAACGAAGTGCGCCAGAAGCTCGTCGAGTATCGACCTGCCACGCTCGGCCAGGCCTCGCGCATCCCGGGACTCACGCCGGCCGCGATCTCGATCCTGCTGGTCCATTTGAAACGCCGGCACGGCGACACGACGGCTGCCGCGCACGCGCGCGGCGTTGGGTAAGATCGCGCACCACCGATCCGGCCCCGGGGGCCCCGACCCATGCTCGAGCCGATGACCGCGTCGATCTCGCGACGCTGCTGCGTCCTGCGCGGCTGGCGCGCGCTGGTCGTCACGACCTCCGCGTGCCTCGCGCTCGCGGCCTGTGGCGGCGACGAACGGTCGGCGCCGGGTGCCGCCGCGAACGCGCCGACGAAGGCCGCGGCGGGCGTCTCCGATCCGACGACGCTGCGACGCGGCAACGGGCCGGAACCCGACTCGCTCGACCCGCAACTGACACGCACGGACGCCGCGTTCAACATCCTGCGCGACCTGTTCGAGGGGCTGACGGCCATCGCCGCCGACGGCTCCGCGGTGCCGGGCGCCGCCGAGTCATGGACCGTCACGCCCGACGGCCTCGAGTACCGCTTCACGCTGCGCGAAGACCTGCGCTGGTCGAACGGCGACCCGCTCGTCGCCGCAGACTACGTTGCGGGGATGCGGCGCCTCGTCGATCCGAAGACGGCCTCGCCCTACGCGCAGTTCATCGACCCCGTGCTGCACGCTCCGGCGATCACGCGCGGTGAACAGGACCCTGCGGAGCTCGGGGTCAGC
>DASUMQ010000037.1:0-4547 GCA_036277615.1 Steroidobacteraceae bacterium | reverse complement strand
GGGCGTACTTCGACCGAGATCCGGCCCGGCCCCGCGAGCGCATCGCGTGCATTGAGCACGAGGTTGAGCAGGACCTGTTCGAGCTGCACGGGATCGATGCGCACGACCGCCGGCGTCGGGTGGATGCGCTCGTCGAGCGCGACGTCCGCGGCGACGTGACCGCGCAGGGCCGGCAGCGCGTCGTGCACCATCGTGTCGAGCCGCAGCACCCGCGGCGAGCCACGCTGGCCGCGGCTGAACATGAGCATCTGCTGAATCAGGTCGCGTGCCCGTTCGCAGGACCGACGCGCCTGATTGAGGTAGCCGCCGAGACGGCCGTCGGCCTGCGCCGATTCCCGCTCGCCCGCGAGCGTGACGTACCCGAGGATCGTCGTCAGCAGGTTGTTGAAGTCGTGCGCGATGCCGCCGGTCAGCTGGCCGATCGCCTCCATCTTCTGCGCCTGGCGCAGCCGCGCCTCCAGTTCCTCGCGGCGCCGTTCGGCCGCCCTGCGTTCGGTGATGTCACGAATGACCGCGAGTACGTGTGGCTCGCCGTGATAACGGATCGGGATCGTGCGCAGTTCGATCAAAAACACTTCGCCGTCCCGACGCCGGGTTTCACATTCCCCGTGGAACGCCTCGCCGGCCAGGGTGCGATCGATGATCCGCGACTGCCGGTCTCGATGGTCGACCGGCAGGTCACGCGTGCGTGCTCCGGCAAGCACCTCGTCCCGTCGATAGCCGTACATTCGCTCGTAGGCGGGATTCACGTCGACCCGCTCGGAGCGCGAATTCCAGAGAACCAGCGCATCGGCTGACGCGTTGAAGACGGCACGGTACTGCTCCTCGCTCGCGCGCAGGGCCTCCTCGGCCCGCTTTCGCTCCGTGATGTCGCGGGCAATGACGAGAACGTGCGGCTGGCCGGAGTGCCGGAAGGGGATCGCGTGTACCTCGGCGTCGAACTGCCTCCCGTCCTTGCCGATGACCTCGTGCTCGGCGTGACAGGTTTCGCCGTCCAGAGCGCGCTGCACCAGCTCCTGGCGGAGCCGCTTGTGCTCCGGTGAGAACTCCGGAAAGTCGAAGCCGCGGCCGATGATCTCGTGCCGCGACCAGCCGTACATCGACTCGTACGCCGGGTTGACGTCCACGCGCCGGAACTGCGAGTCCCACAGGACCATCGCATCGGCCGACGCGTTGAAGATCGCGTGGTACTGTGCTTCGCTCGCGCGCAGCGCCTCCTCCGCGGTCTTGCGCTCGGTGATGTCGCGCGCGATGGACAGCACGCGGCGTTGCCCGCCGATCGTCACGCACTTGAGCAGCACTTCGTCCCAGTGCAGTGAACCGTCGCGGTTGCGGCGCCGCCACTCGTACCGCGCATGGCCGTCGCGTCGCGCGACCTCGAGCCAGGCCTGGGCCTCCGCGGCCGTATGTGGCGCCACGCCCTCGCTGATCGCATCGATGTCGATCGCGAGCAGTTCGTCCCTGGAGTACCCGTAGATCTCGCAAGCCCTGCGATTGACGTCGAGCAGCGCCCCGGTGCCCCAGTCCCGGACGAAGATCGAATCGTCGCTCGCTTCGAAGATCTCGCGGTAGTTCGCTTCGGAAGCGCGCAGCTCCTGCCGGGCCGCGGCCCGCTCGAGCTCGGCGGCGACACGCACCGCGAAAATGCGCAGCACGGACTCGACGAAGGCCGGCTGTGACAGCGGACCGCGCGAGACGGCTCCGACGAGCCCAAGCGCCCGCCCGTTCGCATCGTTGAGGGGGTAGCCAGCGTAGCTCTCGATATGGAGGTCACGAAACTGCTGGTCGAGCGGGAAGAGTTCGCCGAGGTGCGACGGGTAGAGCCGGAATTCCTTGCCCATCACGGTCTCGCACGGCGTGTGCCGCAGGGTGTAATCGAAGTTTTCGACGACCTCGCCGTCCAGGCAGCACGCCAGCATCGTCATCCTGAAGGGGTCGTTCGGGTCGGGCACCGCGATGAACGCGGCATCAACGCCCAGGATCGTGGCGAGATACCGCACGAGCTCGCGGTAAAGCGCTTCGTCATCCGACCGCGACACCGCGAGCGCGGATACCGTCAGCGCCTCCTCGAGGTGCTTGCGGTCCGTGATGTCCGTCGCCATGCCGCAGACCGCATAGGCGTCGCCGTCGGCGTCGAACAGTGGAAATTTGGACGCGAGGTAGGTGCGCGGTCCGTCGCCGAAGTCGGCGACTTCCTCGAACTGGATCGAACGGCCCTCGCGCAGCACGCGCAGGTCGTTGTGCCGGAACCGCTCGACCAGGTGCGGAGGAAAGATCGCCTCGTCCTGACGCCCCAGGATCTCGGCCGCGCCCCGACCCGACGCACGCTCGAACTCGCGGTTGACGAAAATGTAGCGGCCCTGTGCGTTCTTGGCGAACACGAGCGCACTGGTGTTGTCGAGCACCTGCTGCAGGCGGGTCTCGCTGTCCTGCAGGGCCTGCAGCGCTTGCTCGACGGTGTCCGGGCCAGGCAACGATTTCGCGCTCACGGGTCGCTCCCGTCGGTATTGCGGCCGAGTATTAGGCCGCTGCAGCTCACGTGCCAGCGCTGTTACACGATGGAAACAAATCTCCCGCCGGAGGCCTGCTCACCCGCCGGACGGCACGTACATGTACCCGACGCCGCGGACGGTGCGGATTACGCTTGCGCCGCCCGAGCCCGCCTCGATCTTGCGCCGCAGCCGCGCGACGCGGATGTCGATCGAGCGGTCGAACGGGTCCCACTCGCGGTTGCGCGTGAGCGTGAGCAACCGGTCGCGCGAGAGTGCCTTGCCCGGGTGGTCGGCGAACACCTTGAGCAGGTCGAACTCCATCGCAGTGAGCGGAATTTCCCCGCCGTCGGCGCCGAACAGACGGCGCGCGTCGGCGTCGAGCTGGCAGGGTCCGATGGGGACGCGCACCGACGGTTGCGCAGCCACCGCCCCACCTTCGGACCGTGGCGACGCGGGTGCCGGCCGCGCGTGCATCCGCCGCATCACGCTTTTCACGCGCGCGAGCAGTTCACGTGGATCGAAAGGCTTGGTCACGTAGTCGTCGGCGCCCACCTCGAGACCGACGATGCGATCGACGACCTCGCCGGAGCCGGTCACCATGATGATGCCGATGTCGTAGTGCTCGCGCAGGTAGCGCGCGAGCGTGAGGCCGTCCTCGCGCGGCAGCCGCAGGTCGAGCAGCACGACGTCGGGCGCGACGCGCTCGATCTCGGCGCGCATCGCGTCGCCGTCCGCCGCAACCGCGACGCTGAATCCGTGCGACACCAGGTACTCGGCGAGCATCTCGCGCACCGACGGATCGTCGTCGACGACGAGGATGCAGCCTGAGTCGGTCAAGACCCCACCTTCCCTGCGGGTAGCGCATGCGCGGAGGCCGCAAAGTATAGCGACGGCGCCGATTACAAAACACATACAAAAAACTACGCCGCGTACATCGAGCGGTTACGCCCGGCGCGGAGACTGCCTGCCCATGGCGAGACCCGACGATCGCCGTCACCCACCAAACCGACACGAGGAACATCAAGATGGAAGCCACCGCCCTGCTCCGCGACGACCACGAAGCGATTCGCACGCCGTCCGACAGTTCCAAGTATGCCCGGGCCATCAAGGCGTCGAAGCGCGTCCGCTGGGACATCGACGCGGACGTGATGCGCGGCCGCGATTTCGACTTCTCCCAGACCTTCCTGCCCGCCGGCCTGTCGAAAGTCGACGAGCTCGCGTTCCTCACGGACGCGGAGCGTCGCCTGCTGAGTCAGGTGCAGGGCCGGACGTACGCCTACATCTTCGGCCTCGTCGAGCGCTACATCGGCGCCAAGGTGCTCGAGCTTTCGGGCCAGCACTGGCTTGGTGACCAGGTCGCGCTCGAGGCGCTCGTCCGTTTCAGCGACGAGGAACTCAAGCACCAGGAGCTGTTCCGCCGCATCGAGAACATGCTCGAGCGTCGCATGCCGCCCGGCTACGTCAAGGTCGCCGACCCGAACGACGTGGCGCGAGCCGTGCTGGGCAAGTCGACGTGGGGCGTGCTGGCGCTCACCTGCCACATCGAGCTGTTCACCCAGTCGCACTACCAGCAGAGCATCGACCCGCAGGAAGACATCTCGCCGCTCTGGAAGGACGTGTTCAAGTACCACTGGGTCGAGGAAGTGCAGCACGCGATGCTCGACGAGCTCGAGTGGGTGCGCGAGAACGCCCGCCTGACGCTGCGCCAGAAGGAGCAGGGCGTCACCGACCTGATCGACCTCGTGGCAGCCGTCGACGGCATCCTGCAGGCGCAGTCGGCGGCCGACGCCGCCTATTTCCTGCGCATCGCGGGCCGCCGTTTCACGAGCGAGGAGGAATCCAGCATCGGCGCTCTGCTGCTTCGCGCTTATCGGTGGCAGTACATCATCTCCGGTGTACAGCACCCGCACTTCGGCCGGCTGCTCACCGAGATGACCACCGAACCACAGATGCAGCGGATCCAGTCGGCGCTCGCGCCGATCCTGGCCTCATGACACCCCCTACAGAAAGGAGTACGGACATGTGCAAGGATTCCTCGTCGATGTATCGTTTCGC
>DASUMQ010000036.1:0-6820 GCA_036277615.1 Steroidobacteraceae bacterium | reverse complement strand
TCGAAGTTATCGCGCTCGGCAGCGACGCGGATGCGCGCGCGCTGCTGGCAGAGTTCCCGGCCCTCGACGGTGTGCCAGCCACGGATGCCGGCCGCCTCTGGGTCATCGATCCGCTCGGCAATCTCGTGTTGAGTTATTCCGGGCGTTCCCCCGACAAGGCCCTGCTCACGGACGTGAAAAAGCTGCTGCGCCTGTCGCACATCGGTTGAGAGACAGGAAACACGCGATGCGCCTCATCACGTTCCGCCGCCTGTGCCTGCTCGGCACCGTCCTCGCCTTCTGCGTCATCGTGCTCGGCGCCTACGTGCGCCTGAGCCATGCCGGCCTCGGGTGTCCGGACTGGCCGGGCTGCTACGGACACCTGACGGCGGGTGAGGCCGCCGCGAACGAGCACGCGGTCAACGCGGCGTTCCCCGAACGGCCGATCGAGTACACGAAGGCGCTCAAGGAAATGCTGCACCGGTACCTCGCGTCCACCCTCGGGCTCGTGATCCTCGTGCTCGCCGCGCTCGCGTGGGCCAACCGGCGCGATCAGCAACAGCCCGTGCGGTTGCCGTTTGCCGCCGTGGCGCTGGTGATCTTCCAGGGACTGCTCGGCATGTGGACGGTCACATTGCTGCTCAAGCCCGTCATCGTCACGGCACACCTGCTCGGCGGCCTCCTGACGATGTCGCTGCTCTGGTGGATGGCGCTCGCCACGAGCCGGCGGTCGCGCCCGGGCGCGGAGCGCGCGCTGCGCCAGTGGGCCGTCATCGGCCTCGTCGTGCTCGCACTGCAGATTTTCCTGGGCGGCTGGGTGAGCGCGAACTACGCCGCCGTGGCGTGCCCGGATTTCCCGACGTGCCAGCGCTCGTTCTGGCCCGCGATGGATTTCAAGGACGCCTTCGTGCTCTGGCGCGGGCTCGGCATCGATTACGAGGGCGGCGTGCTCGATCACCCCGCGCGCGTCGCAATCCACTTCACCCACCGGCTCGGCGCGGTCGTCACTGCGCTGGTGCTGGGCTTCGTCGCGTGGAAGGCCGTGCGCACGGGCCAGTCGAGCGGCGTGCGCATGGCCGGGGCGGCGCTCGCCGCGGCGCTGCTGCTGCAGTGGCTCGTCGGGCCGATCATGGTGCTCGAGACGTTCCCGCTGCCGCTCGCCACTGCGCACAACGCGCTGGCGGCGCTGCTGGTGCTGTGCCTGATCGCGCTGCTGCGGTTCCTCCACCCGCCCCGCGTCCGCTCTGCCTACTGAGGCTTGCGCATCCGAGCGGTGGCACAAAGCGCGGCCGCCTGCGCAGCAGGCGCGGGCGGTAGAATCGCGCCCACCATGAACCTTGCCGGCCCCAACACGGTCCCGGGAGCAGCCGCGACCTGGCGCGACTACTACGAGCTCGGCAAGCCCAGGGTCGTCGCCCTGATCGTGTTCACCGCGGTGGTCGGCATGTTCCTGGCCGTGCCGGGATTGCCGCCCTGGCAGGCGCTGCTCTACGGCACGGTCGGCATCGGACTCGCCGCCTCGAGCGCCGCGGCGATCAATCACGTCGTCGACCGCCGGTTCGACGAAAAGATGGCGCGCACCATGAACCGTCCGATCCCGACCGGCCACGTCACGACGCGGCAGGCGCTCACGTATGCCGCGATCATCGGCACCGTGTCGATGGCCGTGCTCTGGCTGCTCGTGAATCCGCTCACGGCCGTGCTCACGTTCCTGTCGCTGATCGGGTACGCCGTGCTGTACACGGTCTGGCTCAAGCACGTGACACCGCAGAACATCGTGATCGGGGGCGCCGCGGGCGCCGCACCGCCGGTGCTCGGCTGGACGGCCGTGACAGCCTCGGCCGATCCGCACGCGCTGCTGCTGTTCCTGATCATCTTCGCCTGGACGCCGCCGCACTTCTGGGCGCTCGCGATCGCGCGGCGCAACGACTACGCCAAGGCCGGCATTCCGATGCTGCCCGTGGCCTACGGCGTCGAGTTCACGCGGCTGCACATCCTGCTCTACACGATCATCCTGTTCATCGTGGCCCTGCTGCCCTACCTGACCGGGATGAGCGGCCTGCTGTACCTCGCGGCGGCAGTCGTGCTCAACGTGATCTTCATGCGTCACGCGATCCGGCTGCGACGCCCGGACGCGCCGGAGCAGCTGCCCATGCAGGTGTTCCGCTACTCGATCAACTACCTGATGCTGCTGTTCGCGGCCCTGCTGGTCGACCACTACCTGCAGATCCGGCCCTGAGCGCGCACCACGATGGCGAGCCGCTCGCATTTCGCCGCACCGCTGCTGCTGGCGGTCGTCACCGGTCTGATCGTCTACGTCTCGCTCTATCCGTTCCGCTTCGTCGAGCACGGCCCGACGCTGCTCGAGGCGCTGCAGCGGATCAGCTGGCAGCGCGCGGGGCGTGGCGACGTGTTCAACAACCTGCTGTTGTACGCGCCATTCGGGTTCTGCGCGGCGCTCGTGCTGGAGCCACGCTGGGGCCGCGCGGCCGGTCTCGCAGGCGCACTGGTACTCGGCGCGTCGCTCTCGCTCGTGCTCGAGCTGTTGCAGGCATCGGTGCCCATGCGGGTCTCGAGCTTGCGCGACCTGACGTTGAATGCGGCCGGCACGCTCGCCGGCGCCGTCTGCGGCTCGGTCTTCCACGCGATCACCGGCCGCATCTCACCGCAGAACCCCACGGGCGCCCGGTCCGCGTTCGTCGCGATGTCGATCGTGGTGCTGTGGCTGCTCGAGCGCCTGTGGCCCCTGGTGCCCGACCCGGGCCTGCGGCAGCTCAAGCGCGCGGTGCGACCACTGCTCACGCCGCACCTCGAGTGGATGGCGCTCGCCGGGTTGTTCGTCGGCTGGCTGGTCGTCGCGCAGGCCGTCTTTCACCTCGGCCGCAAACAGCGCGCGGTCGACGTGTTCCTGGTCGTCGTCGCACTCGTGCTCGTCGGACGCGTCTTCGTCTCGGGCAGCGCGCTCGACGTGGCCGAGATCGCCGCGATCGCGCTGCTGCTGCCCGTGCTCGTGATGCTGAGCAGGCTCGACGACGGCATCCGCTCTGCCCTGATTGCGACGACCCTCGGCGTCTGGCTCGCCTGGGCGGCCGTGCGGCCGCTGTTCGCCGGCGCCGATGCGCTGGTCGCGGGCCTGCCGGACCTGCGCGAAATGCTGCTGCGAAACGTGCCCGCGCCCCCGCTGCTGGCCAACAAGGCGTTCAGTTACCTCTCGCTCGGCTGGTTGCTCGCGGGCGCCGGTGTCGTGTCGCACGTGGCGGCCGGAATCACCGTGCTGTTCGTGTTGCTGTTGACGCTGCTGCAACTCGGCGCGCCGGCGCCGGCGTACGGCTGGGTGGACCTCGGGCTCGCCGGCCTGGCGGGCTGGATCGTCGCCCGGTGGATGCCGAGGTAGCGACCGCATGAGCGGTGATCCGCCGGACCTGCGACACGCACGTGCGCTCGGGATGCATCGCGCCATTACGCGCCGGGACTTCCTGCAGGGCATCGCGGCAACCAGTGCGTCCTTCGTCACGCCCTCGGTGTTCGCTGCCGCGCCTGCCGGGGCGCCAATTGCACCGCAGGATTCGCCGGGCTACTACCCGCCGGCGCTGACCGGCCTGCGCGGCAGCCATCCCGGCAGCTTCGAGGTGCTGCATGCGCTGCGTGACGGGTCTCGGCCTCGACAGCCGATCGACACCGGCGAGCGCTACGAACTCATCGTCGTCGGCGCGGGTTTGAGCGGCCTCGCGGCCGCGCACTTCTATCGTGCCGCGCGTCCGCACGCACGCGTCCTGCTGCTCGACAACCACGATGATTTCGGTGGGCACGCGAAGCGCAACGAGTTCGCCGGTGGCGGGCAGCTGCGGCTGATGAACGGCGGGACGCTGTCCATCGAAAGCCCGCGGCCTTATGGGCCGATCGCAGACGCATTGCTGCGGGCGCTCGGCATCGACGTTGCGGAGCTTGCGAAGACGGTGCCGCGACCCGAGGTCCACGAGCGACTCGGGCTCACCCACGGGGTCTTTTTCGATCGCGAGACCTTCGGCGCCGACCGGCTGGTCGCCGGCGTCGACAGGCGTAAGCCGGTGGACTGGCTCGCCGAGACGCCCCTCGGCGAACGCGCACGCGCCGACCTGGTGCGCCTGTACGAGCACCCGGATGACTGGATGCCCGGGTTGACCTCGGAGCAGAAGAAGGAGCGGTTGTCCCGCATCAGTTACCTTGCCCTCCTGACCGAGTTCGCAAGGGTCGACGCTGCGGCTGTTCGATTGCTCGCGACCCGAACGCACGGGCTATGGGGAGTCGGCATCGACGCGATCTCGGCCCTCGATTGCTGGGGAATCGGCCTGCCGGGCTTCGACGGCATGCGGCTGGCGCCGGGTTCCCATCCGCGGATGGGCTACACCCCCGCGGGCTACGCGGATACCGGGGGTTCGCCGGTGCTGCACTTCCCGGACGGCAATGCGACGATCGCACGCCTGCTCGTGCGTTCGCTGATCCCGGCCGTGCTGCCTGGCCGTGATGTCGGCGACTCGATCACCGCCCGCCTGGATTACTCGCGGCTCGACCGCCCCGGCTCGGATGTGCGGCTGCGCTTGTCGGCGCCCGTCGTGCACGTCCGCCACCTCGGCGAACCCCCGTCCGCCCGCGAAGTCGAGGTCACGTGGGAGCGTGCGGGCGAAAGCCGGCGCGCGCGTGCGCACGGGGTCGTGCTTGCGTGCTACAGCGTGATGGTCCCGTTCCTGTGTCCCGAGTTGCCGGCCGCGCAACGCGATGCCCTGCGTGGAGTCGTAAAGACTCCTCTCGTCTACGCCTCGGTGGCGGTGCGGTCGTGGCGAGCCTTTGCACGTCTCGGCATCGAGAGCGTCCACGCGCCCGGCTCGTACTTCAGTCACTTTGCGCTCAACCAACCCGTGGAAATCGGCAGCTACGCGAGCGCTCGCTCCCCCGACGAGCCGACCATCATTCACCTGGCCCGCACGCCTTGCCGTCCCGGGATCCCGGAACACGAGCAGAACAAGGCCGGACGCGCCGAACTGCTCGCGACCCCGTTCGGGACGTTCGAGTACCACATTCGGGACCTGCTCGGCCGCGCACTGGGACCCGGTGGCTTCGATCCGGCCGACGACATCGAGGCGATGACCGTCAACCGCTGGCCGCATGGGTACGCTCCTGAATACAACCCGTTATGGGACAGCGCGCCGAACCTCGCCAGCGCGCTGGCGTCGCTGGAGCAGCTGCGCACGCGACGTGGCCGGATCACGATCGCGAATTCCGATGTCGGCGGTGGCGCGTACACCGACGTCGCCATCGAACAGGGCCACCGTGCCGTGCAGGAGCTGCTCGGCGCCTGAACGCGTGGCTGCTTGCGGGGCTGCACCGCTACAAGGGTGGCCCCGCATTGTTGCCGAGCATCAACTTCCGCACCAGCGGCACCGGCCCGCTGTACGACAGGAACGTGTCGTGGAACTCGCGCAACGTCGCCTTCGGGTGCGCCGCGAGCCAGTCCTTGCGCAACTGCAGGATCATCAGCTTGCCGAGCGTGTAGTTGAGGTAGGCCGGATCATAGGTCCCGCGCAGCGCCTGTTGACGCGCATTGCCCGGGTCGGATAACGCGCTGTCGCGAAACAGCTTTTCGCAGTCGGGCACCGTCATGCCCTGCGTGTGCAGGCCGATGGCGCACAGGAAGCGGGCGTTGCGCTTGAGCGCGGACAGGCGCTGGCCGATCTGCCATTCCGGGTCGCCGGCACGCAATCCTTCGTCCGCCATCATTTCCTCGGTGTAGTGCGCCCAGCCTTCGGTGTAGGCGTAGCTCTGGAACAACTGCGCTACGCGGGAAGGATTGCGGTTGACGTGCATGTAATGCAGGAAGTGGCCGGGCCACACCTCGTGCACGGACGTCGACAGCAGCGTGCCTTCGCCCGACACGTACTGCGCCTGGTCCTCGGCGGTCCAGCGCGGGTCGGGCGGCGCGATGTAGTAGACGGCCGGGACGTCGGTGCTTTCGAACGGTCCGGGCACCTGGATGTACGCGAAGTTCTGGGCGTTGTACGGCGGCGCCTGCTCGACGAGGGCCTGCTCGGGACCTGGGATCGTCACGAGCTTCCTTGCGGCGACGAACTCGCGGAGTTCGGGCAATTGCTTGCGCGCCCCGGCCACCGCGCCACCGGGCGGCTTTTGCGCATTTGCCTTGTCCGCGCACTCGCGCAGGGTGGCGCCCGGTGCGTACGACGCGCACACCTTGCGCAGCCCGACGAGGTTACGGCCGAGGTCGTTCTCGCCGATCTCCCGCAGGCGTGCGACCGGCACCTCGACCTGCTCGGTGGCGTCGATCATTCGCGCGAACGTCGCGGCCCCGAGCGCGTAGCTTTGCGTCGCGTCCGGCCGCTGGGCGACGAACCAGTCCGCGAGCTCCTGCATCGCCCGCGACGCTTCGGCGTTGACGACCTTGAGCTGCGACTGCAGTTCGTCGTCCTTCACGGCGGCGAACACCGGAGCCACGTCGTTGGCCAGGAATTGCGCGAAGCCGCCGAACGCATTGACGCCGTATTCGACCCAGGGCGCCGGCATCGGTGTACGAAGGTTCGCGCGGATCTGCCGCGTCACGCCCGGAACGCCCCGCGCGTAATCGATGTACGCCCGCATGCGCCGCTCGAGCGGCGCGTAGGGCTTGCTCAAGTAGACCTCGGGATCGACGACGACGAGGTACCAAGCCGGATTCCGGAACGGCCATTCCACCTCCGCGATCCAGAACAGGTCGTTCTCGAGCGCCGCCAGCAGGTACGCGCGCTCGCGGCGATTCGATTCCGTGAGCGTCGCCGGGTCGAACGCGGCGGTTTTCGTACGTTCCGCTTCGAGG
>DASUMQ010000035.1:0-11635 GCA_036277615.1 Steroidobacteraceae bacterium | reverse complement strand
ACTCGTCGCTGCCCGGCCCACCTATGAGGAATTGCCGGAGTTCGCCGAGCGCCTCGGCCTGACCGTGCATTGGATCGATCTCGACCGCGAGCACCGGCACGACCTCGGCGCATTCCTGCGTGCGATCTCGTCGCGGACGAGTCTCGTATACGTCTGCAATCCGAACAACCCGACCGGCACGACCGTCGCACCAGACGACCTCGCGGCATTCGTGCGCGCGGTGCCCGGGTCCGTCACGGTCGTGCTCGACGAGGCCTACGTCGATTTCACGGACGTCCCCGGGCGATCGACCTCGGTCGGTCTGCTGCGCGAGTCACCGAACCTGGTGGTGCTTCGGACGTTCTCAAAACTGCATGGGCTCGCCGGACTCCGCGTCGGATACGCGATCGCGCCGGCGCCGCTGGCGACTCGTCTCGGCGCGCTGTCGCTCGTCTGGCCGAACTCGACCGGCATCGCCGCGGCTACGGCGAGCTTGAAAGACCGCGGCTTCCTCCAGGCGACGCGCACCGCGATCATCGACGACCGCACCCGCGTGCACGCGGCGCTCGATCGCCTCGGCCGACCGCGCGCGGACTCCAAGGGCAATTTCGTGTTCTTCGACACGGGCCGGCCCGTGGCCGAGTTCCAGGACCGCATGCTCGCGCAGGGCCTTCGCGTCGGACGCCGGTTCGCGGGCTACGAGACGTGGTCGCGCGTCACAATCGGAGTGCGCGACGAGGTCGACCGTTTTCTGGCTGCACTGCCTTCAGCGTTCGAGAGGTGACGGATCGACCGCCCGAAGCGAAGTTTTCGAGCATTGAGACGCACCCAGCGCACGCGTGGTGCGCCGGGTGCGAAGATCCCTCGAGTGTTCGGAAAGGCAAGACCCACCGCGATCCGTCTCGGATCGGTCCGTCAGGATCCGTCGGTCGTCAGCTTTTCCGATGTCTCACTCATTCGTCGCGGACGAACTCCTCACTGGTCCTTCGGCGGGCTCGTGGCCTCGTCGGACTCCATCGACTTGTCGCCACTCTTCTTGTAGGTGCTCAGCTCGTCGGCCGACACTTTCCCGTCACCGTTGACGTCCACGGAAGCGAACTTTTCCGCCAGCTTCGGCATGCCGGCCGTCGCCTCGGCGAGCGTGATGGAGCCGTCCTTGTCCGTGTCGGCTGCCGTGAACTGCTCCTGGCTCCACTTGGTGTCGCCGGCGTGCGCCACCGCGGCACCGAGCACGACGGACGAAACGAACGTGGCCAATGTAATCTTTCGCATAACTAGCCCTCCTTGGTTGGCCTACATGGGACCGCCACCCCTCCCGAGCGTTCGTGTTGCCAAGCGTCGGCGTTTGGCGACAACGTGGCGACCTTCACGCTTCGCTTCGTAGTAGGCGCCGTCGTTGCGGAGCGAGGAACTGCCAGGTGGGTCGCTTGTGCCGCCCGGCAGCGAGCCGCGCCGCATTCTGGCAAACGCCGACGAGCGCGCTCACTGCACGACGTGCGACACGATCCTGCGCGCGTGCCTGACACCGTACGCGACGACGAGCGCCACCAGCGGGATGCTGATCGCCGTCACGGCCTCGACGCTGACGTGCACGCCGGCGGCATGCAGGCCCTTGGCGGCGTACCCGACCAGCCCCACGATGTAATAGGTGATCGCCGCCACGGACAATCCCTCGACCGTCTGCTGCAGCCGCAACTGCGCAGCAGAGCGGCGGTTCATCGACTCCAGCAGTTGCTGGTTCTGGCGCTCGCGGGAGATGTCCACGCGCGTGGACAACAGTTGCGTGGCGCGCGCCACGCGTTGCGACAGCGACTCGAGGCGCGCCCAGACGGACCGGCACGTGTTCATTGCGGGCGCGAGTCGGCGCTCCGTAAACTCTTCGAAGTTCTGCACGCCATCGATGCGCACTTCCCGCAGTTCCTCGACGCGCCGCTGCACCAGCCCGTGGTACGCCTGGGCCGCCGTGAAACGGTAGTGGTGCTCCGACTCGCGGCTTTCGATCTGCGCTTCGAGACGCGTGAGCTGGTCCAGCAGCGTCGGCTCGTTGGCCTCACTGGCTGCCACGAGCGAAGCGCTCACGCCGGCGAGTTCGCGCTCGGCCTGGGTCAACCACGGGGTCAGTTCCTGCGCGACCGGAAGCGTCAGCAGCGCCATGAGCCGGTAGGCGTCGATCTCGAGCAGCCGCTGCACCATCCGGCCTGCCTGTCGCTGCGACATGCCGCGGTCGAGCACCACCATGCGCCCGAATCCTGCGTGGAGGCGATAGTCGGTGAAGGCGAAGCCGGCGCCCCCTGCAATGCCTGCGCCGACCAGCGCATTGCCCGCAAAGTAGCGTGCGGCCAGCGCCTCGACGTCCGGCGTGGTCGACGAACCCGGCGCGGGCAGCATGACCACGTGCGTTGCCACTATCAACCGTCCGGGTAGCCGCGCCAGCCAATCGGCCGGCACGGCTTGCAGTGCCGTTTGCTCGAACGGCTCGTCCACCGCGCCCGCGGCGATGAACTTGTAGCGCGTGAATTCCGAGTGTCGTTCGAACTTGAGCCGAAAGGCGCCGAGGTCGGCACTGAAATGCGCGGTGCCGTCGGACGGAGGCGACACGCCGTGACCGCGCGCCAGTTTGCCCACGTGCTCCAGTTCCGCGGAGCGCTGGGCCGCGTCCGAATACAGCGCCAGGAACGTCAGGCGCAGCGGCGCCGAAAGCGCTTCCGGTTGCCGCGCATGCAGCTCGGCGTTGAGTGCGTGGCGCAAAGGGTGTTCGGACATGGCAATCATCGAGCGACGCTCCTCGATGGCTTCGAGCGCGAGCGCGTGGTGCGGGAGCGCGCACTATAACGAGTCGATGGTCGCGCGGCTCCGGCCGTGAGCCGTCAGACGCGCTTCAGCATCAGCACGTTCCCGGTCACCGCCAGCGCGGCACCGACGACCGTGAGCACGTCCGGTCGCAGCCCCTCGAACGCCACCGATATCACGAGCGCGAGCAACGGCGTCATCACGCCGATCGACGCGGTCGGGCCGGGGCCGATGCGCTCCTGCAACGTCAGGAAGCAGGCGAACGTCAGCACCGAGCCCGCGAGGGCCAGATAGAACAACGACGCCCACCACGAGAACGAGGCCGGTACCGCGAAGCTGAAACCCTGTGCCAGCGCGATCACGACCGTGATGCCGGCGCCGTACAGCATGCCGTACCCGAGCGCCGGCCAGAACGGCAGGCCGTTGACGCGATTGCGGCTTGCGGTGAGGCTGCCGATGGCGGAAAGCAGCACGGAGCCCGCGGTGAACATCGCGCCAAGCGCGGCGCCTTCGCGGCCGGCCGAGCGCCCGAACTCCGGCCAGAAGATCAACGCAACGCCGCACAGCCCGAGCACGCCGCCCACCCAGAACCGTGGCCGCGCCTGGGTGCCGAACAGCATGCGGGCGCCCAGGCCGGTGACAAGCGGCGACGCGGAGTACCCGACCGCAACGATGCCGGAGACGATGTGACGCTCGGCGTGATAGACGCACACGTAGGAGACGCCGTACATGAACGCGCCTTGCAGCGCGAAAAGGCCGTGCTCGCGCAAGTCGAAGCGGAGACGGTCGCCGCGCCATGCCGCCAGCCCGAGCACGACGCTGCCGGCGAGCGCGAACCGCAACGCGACACCGACCTCCGGTGGCGTCGGCCCGAGCTGGAACGTGATCGCGTACCAGGTCGTGCCCCACGTGAGGACGCACGCGGCGAACAGCTGCCAGGACTTGAACCGGTGCATCGTACGGTCGGGAGGGGGAATTTCGCGGGCGCCAGTCTGCCATGCCATGATCGCAGGCGCCGTCCGGGGCCGTCTGTCGAAATGAGTCACCGCTGATGTCGAACACGACCTCGCGCAGAAATCCCGTCTCGCGTGAGCGCCCCGGCGCGATCGCGTCGGCGACGCTGGCGGTGGTGCTGCTTGGCGGCACCACACGCGCGGGCGCCGCAGTCGAGGTCGTGACAGGCCCCACACGCATTCCGGACGGCGAGGCGTCCGCCGCCGGCGACCTGACCGTGTCGAACGAGCACCTCGCGTTCGCACTCGCGGTGCAGAGTGCCGTGCCCTACGGTGTCCCTCGCGGCGCCGTGGTCGACCTGGCGCCCGTGGTCGACGGCAAACCCGCCCGCGACCGCGTCGTGTTCGCGGACTTCGTGCCGAACAACTGGTCGGCGTGGCCGAACACGTACCAGAAGGTGGACGTCATCGAACGCGGCCCGCAGCAGGCGGTCGTGCGCGGTACCCGCGACTGGGGAGCCGTGACGATCACGACGACGTACACGCTGCGCGCGGGGTCGGATCGCGTCGAAGTGCAGACGACGATGACCAACACGGGCCGGGCCCCGCTCGAGAACCTGCTGTCCGGTCAGACCCTGTGGCCCAGCGCAGGTTATTTCTTCGGCATTCCGGGGCTCGGCGCGTTGCAGGAGGGTCCGGCGACGGGCGCCGTCGCCGACCGTGTCGTCGCCTACGACGCCGACTGGGCGATCGCGTTGCACGCGCCGTACCTCGATCACGTCGGCTCGCGCTGCAAGGACCTGTTCCGCAGGCACACGCTGCAGCCCGGTGAATCCCGCTCGTTCGAGGCGTGGTTTCAAGTACTTCCACGCGGCGACCTGGCGCCGGTCGTGGTCGCGGAGACCGAGCGACGCGGGTTTGCCTCGGGCCGGCTGCAGGGCACCGTGAAGTCGCATGACGGGACGCCTGTCGTCGCGCCGGTCGTCGTCGCCACCCGGCAAGGCGTGCCCTACGCGTGGAACTATGGGCGCGACGGCCGGTACGCATTCGACCTGCCCGTCGGCGACTACGAGCTTTACGCGACGGGCAAGGGCCATTCGCAGAGTGCGGGCGCGCGTGTGAGCGTCACGGCCGGCTCGAACGCGGTCGTCGACTTCCGTGACGTCGAGCCGCCGGGGCGCGTCGCCTTCACGGTCACGGACGCGGGAAGTGGCCAGCCGCTCGACGCGCGCATCGCCGTCGTCGAGGGGCAGAAGCCCCTGGTCGAGTTCCTCGGCCGCGCCACGTTCTTCACGGAACTCGAATCGAGGGGGCACGTGGCGGCCGAACTCGCACCCGGCCGCTACACGTTCGCCGTCACGTCCGGCGGTGTGTTCTTCCGGCCGGAGCGGCGCATCACGCTCGACGTGCAGGCCGGCAGAGTGCTCGCGGCGCCCGCAGTGCTCGCGTCGACGTTCGAGCCGCGCCGCGACGGTTGGTATGCCGCGGACCTCCATCATCACGCCGACCAGGCCGAGGGCGTGACCCCGCCGCCGGACCTCGCGCGATCACAGCTCGCGGCGGGGCTGGACCTGCTGTTCGTGAGCGATCACGACTCGACGGCGAATCACGCGGAGTTGCAGCGGATCGCCGATCGTCGCGGCGTGCCGCTGATTCCCTCGATCGAACTGTCCCCCTCGTGGGGCCACTTCAATGCCTGGCCGCTGCGGCCCGGCGTGCGGCTCGAGATCGACACGGGCGCCGCGACGATCGACGACGTGCTGGCGGAAGCGAAACGAGAGGGCGCGACGGTCGTGCAGTCGAACCACCCGTTCATCCCTTACGGGTATCTCGAGAGCCTGCGTGCCAACGTCGTGCCGGGCGGGTTCAACCCGGCGTTCGACCTGCTGGAGATCAACTCCGACGTGCCGTACGACACGCAGGTGCTGCAGGCGCTCTGGCGGTTCTGGAACCTGGGCCACCGGTATTACATGGCAGGCGGCACCGACGTGCACGACGTCTGGAACCAGGAGTCGGGTCGCGTGCGCACGTTCGCGCACATCACCGGAACGCCGACCCCGGGTGCGTTCGCCGAGGCCGTGAAGTCGGGGCGCGCTTTCGTGAGCTACGGGCCGTTGATCTATCCGTCGGTGATGTTCGGCAGCGACCTCGAGGTCGAGCCCGGCGTGCCCTTCCGGCTCGCATTCGACGTTCGATCGGTAGCCGGGTTGCGAGCGGTGCGATTGATCCGTGCGGGAGAGGTCGCGCGGGCGCAGGCGTACCCCGACGCGCCGCACGAGGCAACCGCGACGTTCGAACTCCGGGACAGCGACCGCACCTGGTACTCGCTGGAGGTCGAGGACGCCGCCGGCGGTCGCGCGTATACCAACCCGATCTGGATCGACGTGATCGGCTGGCCGCTGCCCGGAAAATAGGGACACTCCGAATTTTCGTCGCTCGCCGTTAGCGAGCCCGAAAATTCGGAGTGTCCCTATTTTCCGCGCCTATTTTCTGCGCAACGTCAGTGATACGAACGCCATCGAGAGCAGGCAGCACGCGATCATCGTGAGGAACACGCCGCTCCAGCCCCAGTGATCCGCGATCAGGCCGACGCCGGCGCCGGCGATCGCCGAGCCGAACGCGTAACCGAAGAAGCCCGTGAAGCCCGCGGCCGTGCCCGCGGCCTTCTTCGGCACGAGTTCGAGCGCGTGCAGGCCGATCATCATGATCGGTCCGTAGACGAAGAAGCCGATCGTGATCAGCGCGATCCAGTCGATCCAGATCGGCCCGCTGTGGTTGAGGCCGTAGATCACGATGCCGACGAGCGTGAGCGCCATGAACAGCATCGTCGCCGGCGCGCGGCGACCGTCGAAGATCCGGTCGGACATCCAGCCGCAGAGCAGCGTGCCCGGAATCGCGGCGTACTCGAACAGGAACCACGCGATGCTCGACTGGCTGAACGAGAACCCCTTGGCCGTCTCGAGGTACGTCGGGATCCAGTTCTGCACGCCGTAGCGCACGAAATAGACGAACGCGTTCGCCACCGCGATCGCCCACAGCAGCCGATTGTTCAGCACGTGACCGAGGAAGATTTCGCGAAAGCCGAGCGTGCGCTCCGGTTCCAGGACCGCACCGTTCGGGCGGTCGTTGCGGTAGACCTCGACGGGTGGCAGCCCGCAGTTCTCCGGCGTGTCGCGCAGCAGCACGTACACGACCACCGCGATCCCGGCCGCGACGACGGCGTTGAAGTAGAACTTGGCGCCCCAGTCGCCGAACAACATGACGCCGGCGGCGGCGAGCACCGCGACCAGGCCTCCCCCCACGTTGTGCGCGGTGTTCCAGAGCGAGACCACACGGCCGCGCTCGTGCGCGCTGAACCAGTGCACCATCGTCTTGCCGCACGCGGGCCAGCCCATGCCGTTGAACCAGCCGTTCAGCGCCTGCAGCACGACCACCAGGGTGATCGACGTGTAGATGCCCGGCACGAGCCCGAACGACGCGGTCACCGACGCCGACAGCAGCAGCCCGAGCGGCATGAACCAGCGCGGATTGCTGCGGTCCGAGACCGCCCCCATCAGGAACTTCGACAGGCCGTAGGCGATGGCGAGCGCCGTCATCGCGAGGCCGAGCTGCGCCTTGGTGTATCCCGGGTACTCGCGCAGGATGTCGGGCGCCGCTAGCGACAGGTTCATGCGCACGAGGTAGTACGCCGCGTAACCGACGTAGATTGCGACGAACACCTGTCGGCGCAGCCGCTTGTACTCGACGCCTTGCCGATCGACCGGCGCCCGTGCGTCCATCACCCCTGCCAGTCCCCCTCACGTGAGTGCACGGCGACTTCCGCGCGCATCGTCGACTCCGGTCCGACGACCGCGGCGGCGCCTTGGTGTTGCGTGCGTTCGCTATAGTACCGAGAGACCGAGGGAGTAGAACGACGATGCAACGCAGAATCGCAGGACTTCCGGTCGGCATCCTTTGCTGCACGGTGGGGTTGGGCGCGGCCGTTGCGTCCCAGGCCGATGAACCTCCGAGCCGGCCCGCGATGGACGCGCCAGAGCTCGCGGCGCTCGGACCGCACGCCGTCGGACTGCGCACGCTCACGCTCGTGCAGGCCGCGCAGCTCGACGTGGCCGCCTTCGATAAGGCGACCCAGACCGCACCGACACGGGACCGCCGACTCACGGTCGAAGTCTGGTATCCCGCGACGCACGCGTCGGGTGCAACGCCGGTGATCTACGAGGACGCGATGGACTCGGAACCGCCCGCGCCACCGTCGAAGTTCCGGATCCCCGGCCTGGCCGTGCGCGACGCCAAACCTGCGCCGGGACGCCACCCGTTCGTAGTCGTCTCGCACGGCTACGGCAACGTGCCCGTCGCGATGAGCTGGCTCACCGAGAATCTCGCGTCCAAGGGGTACGTCGTCGCGGGCATTCGTCACGACGACCAGTACCTGAATCCCGCGGGCCTGCCGCACGCATTGCTGCGGCGACCGCTCGACATCACGTTCGTCGTCGGCGAGTTGCAGCGCACGCTCGCCGACGAAGGACTCGTCGACGTGTCACGGACCGCCCTGATCGGCTACTCGATGGGCGGCTACGGCGTGCTCACGGCCGGCGGCGCCACGCTCGACCCCACGAGCGCCATCGCGGCCATGGTGCCGGGGGGCGCTTTGTCGCCCTACGTGCGTGGCGGCGCCGCGCAAGCGGCCATGCGCGTCGACAACGTCAAGGCGATCGTCGCGATTGCCCCCGCCGGCGGCGCCTTCGGTGCCTGGGGCGCTGCTGGGCTCGCCGGGATTCGCGTGCCGTTGCTGCTGATCGCCGGGGACCGCGACCTCACGGTGCCGTACGACAGCGGCGCGCGTGCGTTCTTCGACCAGGCCACCCGTGCGGAGCGGTACCTGCTTACGTTCCACGGCGGCGGTCACGCACTGGGGCTCGGGCCCGCCCCGCGCGAGATGCGCACCTCGCTCTGGAACCAGGACTGGTTCGAGGACCCGGTCTGGCGCAAGGACCGGCTGATCGGTATCAGCCTGCACTTCGTCACCGCGTTCCTCGACCGATACGTGCGGACCGACGCCAGCCGTGCGACTTACCTCGACGGCCTCGTCGAAGACGCGTCCGAGGGCGCATGGCAGGCGCCGCCCGGCACGGCGTGGGGGGCCTACAGCCCCGGCGGCGATGGCGTGACCCTGTGGAAGGGCTTCCAGCGAAGACACGCCGAGAACCTGTCGTTGCTCCGTGCCAACCCCGTCCCGCCGCGGTAATCGCCGGTTCGCACGAAAGACGATGTTCTTGCGTTTGCCCCAGCGTTGGCCGATATTTGAACAGTCGTTGAATAATGGCGCCCGCGCGGTACCTGCGCGGGCCTCGCAGGGGGATCAGTGTTGCCGCGCACCAAGACGCAGCGACCGGCCGCGGTCGCATTGATATTGCTGGGCCTGGCGGCCCGCGCGGAGGCCGAGCAGACCGCTGCGTCGCGGCTCGCGCCGCTGCCGCTCGATCCGAACGCCGTCACGGTGTCCGGGCTTTCCTCCGGGGGCGCCATGGCCGTGCAGTTCCACACGGCGCACTCGACCCTGGTGCACGGCGTCGCGGTCGTTGCTGCGCCGCCGTACTACTGCGCCGAAGACGCGATCGGCAATGCGCTCGGGCGCTGCATGAAGAATGGCGCCGCAATTCCCGTGGAAGCCCTGCTGCAGCACGCGGACCGATTCGCACGCGAAGGCAGCGTCGATCCGGCTTCCGGCATGGCCGACGACCGGGTCTGGCTGTACCGCGGCGCGGCGGATCCGCACGTGCACGTGACCGTGGCCGACGCGCTCGAGCGCTACTATCGCGCGCGCACCCGACCCGCGAACCTGGTGCGCATCGAGCGCGAGGGTGCGGGCCACAACTTCCCGACCGCAGCACCCGATGCGTCGCCCTGCGCGGTCGGTGAACCCCCGTATGTCGCGAACTGCGGCTACGACGCGGCGCGCGCACTGCTCGAACACCTCTATGGGCCGCTCGGATCCGTCCCGGCGAAGGCGAACCTGGCAGCGCTACGAACGTTCGACCAGCGCACGTATGCGGCAACGGCGGGCAGCGTGTCGTTCGGCGACCAGGGCTGGCTGTACGTGCCCGAAGGCTGCAAAGAAGGCGCGGCTACGCCCTGCCGGCTGCACGTGGTCTTCCACGGCTGCAAGCAGGGCGCGACCGAGGTCGGCGATGCATTCGTGCGACGCAGTGGTTACCTCGCGGCGGCGGAGGCCGGCCGGGTCGTCGTGCTCTTCCCGCAGCTGAAGCCCACGATGCAGCCGCTCAACCCGCTCGGCTGCTGGGACTGGTGGGGTTACGAAGGTTCTGGCTATGCGACCAGGAATGGCCCGCAGATCGAGGTCGTCCGCGCCATGATCGACGACTTGATGGGTCGGGCCCGAACGGACGCGGCCAATGCCGACCGGACCTGAGGCTGCGTCCGGCGAGGTCGTGAAGCCGCCGGCTGTCGCTGCGGCCGAGTCGCCGCGGTACCGGGCGCTCGTGCTCGTGATGCTGGTGCTCGTCTACACGTTCAACTTCATCGATCGCCAGATCGTCGGCATCCTCGCGATCCCCATCAAGGCAGACCTCGGCCTCACCGACACGCAGCTCGGCCTGATGGGCGGGCTCGCGTTCGCATTGTTCTACACGCTGCTCGGCATCCCGATCGCGATGCTCGCCGACCGCGCGAACCGCACGGTCATCATGTCGATCGCGCTCGTGGTCTGGAGCGCGATGACGGCTGTCTGCGGATTCGCACAGAACTTCACGCAGCTGTTCCTCGCGCGCCTCGGCGTCGGCGTCGGCGAAGCCGGCGGGGTGGCGCCCGCGTATTCGCTGGTCGCCGACTACTTCCCGTCCGAACAGAGGGCCCGCGCGCTCGCGGTGTACTCGTTCGGCATTCCGCTCGGGAGCGCGCTCGGCATTTTCTTCGGCGGCCTGATCGCCTCGCTGATCGACTGGCGCACGGCGTTCATGGCCGTCGGCATCGCGGGCGTCGTGCTCGCGCCGATCTTCAAGCTGGTCGTGCGGGAACCGGCGCGCGGCCGGTACGACCCGACCGGCGCCGCCGCGAGACCCGCGAGCCTGCGTGAAGTGTTGCGCGTGCTGCTCGGCAAGCCCTCGTTCTGGGGCCTTTCGCTCGGGGCCTCGGCCTCCTCTATGATGGGCTACGGCCTGTTCTTCTGGTTGCCGTCGTTCTTCGTGCGCACCCACGGACTGACGTTGCTGCAGGCGTCGCTGTATTTCGCGGCGATCCTGCTCGTCGGCGGCATGGCCGGCATCTGGCTCGGCGGCTGGTCGGCCGACCGCTTCGGCGCCGGGAAGCGCCGGGCGTACGCAATGATCCCGGCAACGGCGTTCCTCCTCACCCTGCCTTTCTACGTGGCCGCGGTCACGACGACCTCGCTCGCACTGTCCTTCGCCCTGTTCCTGGTGCCGACCGCGCTCGGTCTGGTCTGGCTCGGACCGGTGCTTTCCGCGATCCAGCACGTCGTGCCGTCCGGCATGCGCGCCACGGCGTCCGCGGTGTTCCTGTTCATCAACAACCTGATCGGCATCGGTCTCGGCACCGTGATGCTCGGCGCCATTTCGGACATGCTCTCGGCGCGCTTCGGTGCGGACTCGCTGCGTTACGCGATCCTCTCCGGCACGGTGTTCTACGTCGTCGCCGCTTCGTTGTTCCTGCTCTCCGCGCGACGGCTCGAACGTGACTGGGAGAAGTAGGTTCGCGGAGTCGGCGTCTTGCGCGTGACGTTGTGATTCCCGGCCGCATTCAAGCGGACGGTTCTGGCGCGCGATCCGGATGATTGTTTCGGGCTCCGAAAACCGACATGTCGCCCGAGAACAACATCCGGATCACGCGCTCGAAGCACCGCGCCTGAGCGAGTTCCGGCTTGCTGCCGCCGAAACTCG